>CALMKX010000148.1 GCA_937867335.1 uncultured Acidobacteriota bacterium | reverse complement strand
CATGGACTACCTCACCGGCAGCACCAAGGCCGTTCTGGCCGGGGCGCCGGACGCGGCGCCGCTGCATGCCCGGGGCAAGGACGTGGTGGTCATCGGCGGCGGCGACACCGGCACGGACTGCGTGGGCACTGCCATGCGCCAGGGTTGCCGCTCCCTGACCCAGCTCGAGATCATGCCGAAGCCGCCGGCCGAGCGCGCCGCGGACAACCCGTGGCCGGAGTGGCCGAAGGTCTACCGCATGGACTACGGGCAGGAGGAAGCGGCCGCCCAGTTCGGCGCCGATCCCCGGGGCTACCTCACCACCGTCAAGCGCCTCGTCGGCGACGCCAACGGCGCCGTGAAGGAGGTCGTGACGGTCGACATCACCTGGGAACGCAACGACCAGGGCCAGCTGGCGCCCCGGGAGAAAGCCGGGAGCGAGCGGACCCGGCCGGCGCAGCTGGTGCTCGGCCAGCCGGGCTTCGAGACCGCCCAGGAGATGCCGCACCTGCCCCAGGGGCCGCGGGCGCTGCGCTTCCCCTACGGCGTCGCCCAGGAGGCGGGCCGCCTGGCCGTGGCTGACACCGCCAACAACCGGGTGCTGCTCTGGCAGGGGCTGCCGGGGGATTCCTCGGCCCTGCCCGACGAGGTGCTCGGCCAGGTGGATTTTGAGCGGGGTGGCGAAAATCGTTGGACCGGCGTGGCTCACAACACTTTATGCTGGCCTTACGGCATCGCTCTGGCGGGGAGCCGCCTGGCGGTGGCCGATTCGGGCAACAACCGCGTGATGATCTGGCAGCTGGGAGCCGGCATCACGCAGGGCGCGGCGCCCGGGAGGTGAAGGATGTGCCTGGCGGTACCTGGACGCATCGAAGCGATCGTCGAGGACCAGGGCCTGCGCATGGCCCGCATGGACTTCGGCGGCATCCAGAAGCAAGTCTGCCTGGCCTATTTGCCAGAGGCCGAGGTGGGGCAATACGCCATCGTCCATGTGGGCTTCGCGATCAGCCTGATCGACGAAGCGAGTGCCGCCGAGACGCTGCGCCAGTTCCGCGAGCTCGGCCTGCTCGAGGAGGAGCTCGGGGCGACCGAGGTCGAGGAGGCCGGGAATGAAGTACCTCGACGAGTTCCGTGACAGCGCTCCGGCTCGCCGGCTGGCCGAGGAGATCCACCGGCTGGCCACTCGGCCCTGGGCGATCATGGAGGTCTGCGGCGGCCAGACCCACTCGATCCTGCGCAACGGCATCGACCAGCTGCTGCCGGCGAGCCTGTCGCTGATCCACGGCCCGGGCTGCCCGGTGTGCGTGACGCCGGTGGAGGTGATCGACCGCGCCCTGGCGATCGCCGGCCGGCCGGAGGTGACCTTCACCAGCTTCGGCGACATGCTGCGCGTTCCCGGCAGCGAGAAGGATCTCTTCCGGGTGAAGAGCGAGGGGGGCGATGTGCGCATCGTCTACTCGCCCCTCGACGCCGTGAAGCTCGCCCAGGAGCTGCCCGATCGCCAGGTGGTGTTCTTCGGCATCGGCTTCGAGACCACCGCCCCGGCCAACGCCATGGCCGTGCACCTCGCCCGCCGGCAGGGCCTCACCAACTTCTCCATGCTGGCTTCCCACGTGCTGGTGCCGCCGGCGATCGAGGCCATCCTCGCCTCGCCTTCGAACCGCGTCCAGGCCTTCCTGGCGGCCGGCCACGTCTGCAGCGTGATGGGCACCTGGCAATACCCGCCGCTGGCGGCCAAGCACCGGGTGCCGATCGTGATCACCGGCTTCGAGCCCCTCGACCTGCTCGAGGGCATCCGCCGCGCCGTGGCCCAGCTCGAAGCCGGCGAGGCCCGGGTGGAGAACGCCTACGCCCGAGTGGTGAGCGAAGCGGGCAACCACCCCGCCCAGGCCCTCCTCGCCGAGGTCTTCGAGGTCTGCGATCGCACCTGGAGGGGCATCGGCACCATCCCCGCTTCGGGCTTCCGGCTCTCGGCGGCCTACCGCGACTTCGACGCCGAGCTGCGCTTCGACGTGGCCGGCGTGACGGCCCACGAATCTCCGCTCTGCCATGCCGGCGAGGTGCTGCGGGGTGTGCTCAAGCCCAATCAATGCCCGGCTTTCGGCCGGGAGTGCACGCCGCGCACGCCGCTGGGCGCCACCATGGTCTCCTCCGAAGGAGCCTGCGCCGCTTACTACCACTACGGCCGGGCCCTCGCGGCCGAGGAGGCCCGCTAGCATGGCCGAGCCGCTCGACATCACGGGCTGGAGCTGCCCGCTGCCGCTGGCCGACTACCCGGCGATCGTGCTCGGCCACGGCGGCGGCGGCAAGCTCTCCAGCGAGCTCGTGGAGCATCTCTTCGTGCCGGCGTTCGGCGGCAGCGAGCTCGCCCGCCTGGGCGACGCCGCCTTGCTGCCCCCGCCGGGCGGGCGCTTGGCCTTCTCCACCGACTCCTTCGTGGTCCACCCGCTGTTCTTCCCGGGTGGCTCGATCGGCGAGCTCGCCGTGCACGGCACGGTGAACGACCTCGCCATGATGGGCGCCCGCCCGCTCTACCTCTCGGCCGCCTTCATCCTCGAGGAAGGGCTGCCGATGGCCACCCTGGGGGCGATCGTGGCCCGCATGGCGGCGGCGGCGAGGGCGGCCGGGGTGTCGATCGTGGCCGGGGACACCAAGGTGGTGGACCACGGCCACGGGCACGGCTGCTACATCACCACCGCCGGAGTGGGCGTGGTGCCGGCGGGCCTGGAGCTCGGCCCCGAACGGGCCCGGCCGGGGGATGCGGTGCTGGTTTCCGGCACCCTCGGGGACCACGGCATGGCGGTGATGAGCGTGCGCGAGGGGCTCGCCTTCGAGGCCGAACTGGCGAGCGACTGCGCCGCCCTCCATACCCTGGTGGAAGCCCTGCTCGCCGCCCTGCCGACCGGCAGCGTCCACACCCTGCGGGACCCCACCCGGGGCGGCCTCGCCGCGGTGCTCGGCGAAATCGCCAAGAGCTCGAGGGTGGGCATCGAGCTCGAGGAGCGGGCTCTGCCCGTGAGGCCCGAGGTGCATTCCGCCTGCGAGCTCCTGGGCATGGACCCGATCTTCGTCGCCAACGAGGGCAAGCTGGTGGCCCTGGTGGCGGCAGAGGCGGCCGAAGCGGCGCTCTCGGCCCTGCGCGCCCATCCGCTGGGCCGCGAGGCGGCGATCGTGGGCCGGGCCGGGGCCGAGCACCCCGGCGTGCTGGTGGCGCGAACCGCCCTCGGCGCAAGGCGAGTGGTGCCCGAGCAATTGGGCGAGCAGCTGCCGCGGATCTGCTAGCATCCCGGCCCAACGCAGCTCACCCTCGAGAAGGCCCGGCGGACCCCCATGGCTCCTGACACGATCGAACGCGATACCCTCGACCTGGACGTCGTTTTCGTGGGCGCCGGACCGGCCGGACTGGCCGGGGCCTACCACCTCTCCCGGCTGATCTCCGAGCACAATCGGCAGCACAAGGACAAGGCCCTCGAGGTTTCGATCGCGGTGCTCGAGAAGGGCAAGGAAGTGGGCAGCCACCTGCTCTCGGGCGCGGTGGTGGACCCGCGGAGCCTGAAAGAGCTCTTCCCGGACAGCTGGCAGGAAGCGCCCTTCGAGGCGCCGGTGCCCCACGAGAAGCTGCTCTGGCTCACTTCCTCGGGCTCCTTCTCTCTGCCGATCCCCCCACCGCTCAACAATCACGGCAAGTACGTGGCCTCCCTCGGCCGCCTCTGCAAATGGCTGGGGGGCAAGGTGGAGAGCGCCGGAGTGGACCTCTTCACCGAGTTCCCGGCGAGCGAGGTGCTGCTCGAGGGAGAGCGGGTGGTGGGCGTGCGCACCGGGGACCGCGGCCTGGGCAAGGACGGCCAGCCCAAGGCCAACTTCGAGCCCGGGGTGGACATCAAGACCCGCTGCGTGGTGCTCGCCGAAGGCGTGCGCGGCACCCTGGCGAAGCAGCTGGAAGGCCGCCTGGGACTCACCCAGGGCAAGAATCCGCAGATCTACGCCCTGGGGATCAAGGAGATCTGGCAGCTGCCGGCCGGGCGGCTCGCCCCGGGCGAAGTGATCCACACCATGAACTGGCCGCTCGGCTTCTCGAACTTCGGCGGCGGTTTCATCTATGGCATGAAGGAAGACCAAGCCATCGTGGGCCTGGTGGTGGGGCTGGACTACGAGAACCCCCACCTCGATCCGCACGCCGAGCACCAGCGTTTCAAGACCCACCCCTGGCTGCGGAAGCTGCTCGCCGGCGGCTCGCTGGTGGCCTACGGCGCCAAGGCCCTGCCCGAAGGCGGTTGGTTCTCGATGCCCCGCCTCTCAGGAGACGGCTTCCTGATCACCGGGGACTCGGGCGGCTTCCTCAACAGCCAGCGCCTCAAGGGGGTGCACCTCGCCATCAAGTCCGGCATGCTGGCCGCCGAGACGGTGTTCGAAGGCCTGCTCGCGGACGACCTCGGGCCGACGGCCCTCGCCCGCTACCGCGAAAAGGTGGAAGCGAGCTGGGTGAAGGAAGAGCTCTGGGGGGTGCGCAACTTCCACCAGGCCTTCGACCGCGGCCTCCTGGGCGGGCTGGTGCAGGGCGCCGCGGGCCTCCTGACCGGCGGCCGGGGCTGGGGCTTCAAGAATCGCCTGGGAACCCACCCCGGCCACGAGCGGATGGTGGCTTTGGACTCCGCCGCCGGGCGCTCCCTCGAGCCGCCCGCACCGGTGGCCTTCGACCGCCAGCTCACCTTCGACAAGCTCACCGACGTGTACCATTCCGGCGCCGCCCACCACGAAGACCAGCCGGTCCACCTCCTGGTGGCGGACACCTCGATCTGCGTGGACCGCTGTGCCCGGGAGTTCGCCAATCCCTGCCAGCGCTTCTGCCCGGCCAACGTCTACGAGATGGTGGACGAGCCTTCCGCCCCCTCCGGCCGCCGGCTCCAGATCAACGCCAGCAACTGCGTGCACTGCAAGACCTGCGACATCCTGGACCCCTACGCCCAGATCACCTGGGTCCCCCCGGAAGGCGGCGGCGGGCCCAGCTACGGCCGGATGTAGAAGCCCCTGCGGCTCAGGGCACCACCAGAGCCCAGGCGCCCAGGCTGCCGCTCTCGAAGCCGTCTGCGAACAGAGGCTCGACCGGCAGGGCCCAGAGTTCGAAGCCGTGCTGGTGGTCGTTGGCCGCAAAGTAGAGATAGGCGCCGGAGCGGCGGAAGCCCACCGGGCTCGAGGACAAGGCCCCAGGGGCCAGATCCCCGAAGATGCGCGGGCTACCGGGACTGCCGTCGGTGACAAAGCCCTCGCGGCCGGTCGCCGCAGTCCAGGCGCTCCAGTAGAGCCGGGAGCCGTCTGCCGTGAGGCCCTGGGGCACGGAGGAGGCCGCACCGGGCACTAGATCCACCACCAGGGAGGGTGCCGCGCCGAGAGCGGGGACCATCCAGAGCTCCCGGCCGTGGGCGCCGTCGTCGGCCACGAAAAACAGGCGGCTGCCGGCGGCGGTGAGCTCGCGGGGCTCGCTGCCGGCGGTTCCGGGGTTGAGGTCTGCCACCAGGACGGTGCCGGCCGTGCTGCCGTCGGTCACCCAGAGCTCGAAGCCATGGCTGCCGTCGTCGGCCACGAAATAGACCCGATTCCCCACCCGCTCGGCTTCCGGCAGCCTCTGGTCTTCCGCGAGACTGTTCCCGGAGCCCGGGTGAACGTCGCGCAGCCGGTAGGCCGCGCTGCCGTCCCCCTCGGCCCACCACGGCTCTCCGCCGGCCATGGCGTCGAAGCCGAAGAAGAACAGGCGGCCCCCGCCGGCAGGAGTGAGCGCGACGGGGCTCACGAGGTCCGAGTCTCCCGGCGTCATGAGGGTCGCCGGCCCGGTCGGGCCACGGCGCCAGATCCGGCTCGCCGCGGTGGCGATCTCGAGGTCCGAGTAGAAGAGTTCTCCTTCTCCGCCGGTGAGCTGATCGAGCCCGACCAGCCCGCTCTCCGCGGCTGCGACCGAGCTGCCGTCCGAGCTGGCGAGGGTGCTGGCCGACGGCGCCGCCCGGAAGAAGAGCCGGCTGCCCAGGCTCGTCAGCTGCTCGGGCTCGGTGCCGCCTGGCCCGGGGACCAGCTCGTCCACCAGCTGGGTTCCCGCGGCGGTGCCGTCGCTCGCCCAGAGCTCCAGGCCCGTGACCCCGTCGGCGAAACGAAAGACCACCTGGCCGCCCAGCGGCGTCAGCTCACCGAGGTTGCTGCCAGCGGAGCCCGAGGTGAGGTCGGCGACCAAAGCCGTGCTGCCCGGGGTACCCTGGCTCGCCCAGGGCTCGACTCCGTGCACGCCGTCCGTGGCCTTGAACAGGATTCCAGCGCCGAGCGGTGTCAGCTGGCCGTCGAAGCGCTCGCCGACGTCCAGGTCCGCCACCCGCAGCAGGGAAGAAGTCTCGAGGTCGAGGTCGGCCACTAGAGCCGTGCCTCCGGGTGTACCGTCGCTCGCCCAGAGCTGATTGCCTTCGACCCCGGCGAAGGCACCGAAGAACACTCGGGAGCCCAGGAGCGCCGGCAGATCCCGCGGATCTCCTGGCCCGCCGAGGCCGCTGTGGCTGTAGACCGAACCAGACGGCCCGCTCTCGATGTCGGCCAGGAGCTGGGTACCCGCGGCCGTACCATCGCTCACCCAGGGCTCGAGCCCTGAGCCGGCGGCTCCCCAGTAGAAGAGCATCCGGCCGGCCACAGGGAAAAGCCACGGGCCGGCGGCCCCAGACGGCTCGAAAAGCAGACGTTGGGTGCCCTCCGGGGTGCCGTCGCTCGCCCAGAAGCCCGCCTGGTTCCCTCCTTCGTTGAAGAAGAAGAGGTGCGACCCGGCCCAGCCGAGGCGCATGGGGATGCCCTCGTTCTGCGCCGTGAGGGGGAAGGTGCCCCCGGGCGTGCCATCCGTGCGCCAGACCTGGTAGTCCGGGCTGGCGAGGCGAAACGCGATCCAAGAGCCGAAGCGGGTGAGCAGCCTGGGGCCGTCGGCATTGGACCCGGGCTGGAGGTCAGCGAACAACACCGTACCGGCCGCCGTGCCGTCGCTCGCCCACAGCTCGGCGCCATGGGCTCCATCCTCGGCGACGAAGTAGATCCGCCCATCGGCGCCCTTGGCCGACTCCACCTGGGTGATACCGCTCAGCGTTCCAGGGTGGATGTCCTTCACCAGCGCCGTGCCGGCGACGGTACCGTCCGTCGCCCAGAGCTCGTTGCCGTGAGCGGCGTCCCGCGCCACGAACAGCTGCCGCCCGCCTACTTCTCCCAGGAAGAAAGTCGTGGCCTCCGCGAAGCTGGCCTCGATGCCGGTGAGGAGAGGGAAGGTCCCTGCAGTCGTGCCGTCGCTGACCCAGATCTCCCGCGAAAGGCCGGGAAACGGCAGAAGCCGCACCAAGAGCAGCTTGGAGCCCAGGCCGGTCAAGTTGCCGAGCTCGCTACCGATCAGGCCCGGGCGCAGGTCCCGCACGAGGGAAGTGCCGGCCGCCGTGCCGTCCGAAGTCCAGAGCTCGCGGCCGTGAACGCCGTCCTCCGCCGTGAAGAAGACTCTCGAGCCGGCCACTGCCAGCGAGGCCGGGTTGGCCGAGCAGGCGCCAGGGCAGATATCCCGGACGAGCGAGGTCCCCAATGGCGTGCCGTCAGTGCGCCAGAGCTCGAGGCCGTTCTGGCCGTCGTAGCCCTGGAAGTAGACGAAGCCGCCGAGGCTCACCATGCGCAGCTCGTGGAGCGCTGGCAGCCTCTGCTCCTGCGTGGCCGGGTTGATGTCCTCGACCAGGAAAGGGGGAGCCGCTGCCAGGCAGGGGCTCGTGAGAGCCGCCGCAAGGAGCAGGAAAATGCCGGAGCGAGAGGGAGAATGGTCGATCACGTCCTGTTCCTTCTAAAGACCCGCGCCTCCTCGGCAGAGCGCGCCACGCTCTCCGCCGAGCTCTCGGGCTCGAGTCGATCCGAACTAGATGGCGGCAAACGCCTTGTTCGACTCTCAGGGCCTACTCGGAGTCGCGGCGCCAACGCTCAGCCTGGGCCCTTGCGCACCTTGCCGGTCATCGGCGTGACTTTCACCGGCACGGTGGTACGGCGCTCGTAGCCGTCCTCGGTCTTGGTGATCACCACCAGGTTCTGGGAGGCATCGCCCTCGGGCAGGACCATCTTGCCCTTCACCCGCAGCTGGTCGAGCAGGGGCTGGGGCACCCGAGGCGGAGCGGCGGTCAAGATGATGGCGTCGAAGGGCTCTTCCTCCGGCCACCCCTGGTAGCCGTCGCCGGTGCGCACGTGGGCGTTCTTCACCCCGGCAGCGGCGAGGTTCTTGCGCGCGAGAGCGGCGGTGTCGGCGTCGATCTCGATCGAGAAGACCTGGAAAGCGAGCTTGGCGAGCACCGCCGTGTGGTAGCCCGAGCCGGTGCCGATCTCGAGTACCTTGGCGCCGCGGTCGAGCTCGAGCAGCGAGGTCATGAGGGCGACCAGATAGGGCTGGTGGATGGACTGCCCCTTGCCGAAGGGGATCGCCAGGTCGGCATAGGCCTCGCTCACGAGCTCGGCAGGTACGAACAACTGCCGCGGCACGGCGCCCATGGCGGAGAGCACCGCCTGGTCGTCGATGCCGCGATCGCGCAGCTGGGTTTCCACCATCTCGGCGCGGGCTGCGACCTGTTCGGGCAGCTCGGCAGCGGGCAGCGCCCGGGCGGCGGCGAGGCCGGCGAGCAGCAAGGCCGCGGCGGGAAGTCCCCGCCACCTTGGTTTGCTACCAGCGAAGAGGTCGAGTCGAGGCAGAAGCTTCATCGCTCGCGGCGCGCTTCGCCGGTCATCGGCACGAAACGCACCGAGGCGATCCGCTCCCGCTCCAGGCTCGTGGCGGTGCGCGTGACGCGGTAGAGATCCTGCACGTCCCCGGCGCCCTGGGGGAGGACCATCCGCCCGCCCACCTTGAGCTGGTCGAGCAGAGGCTGGGGGATCTCGGGCGGCGCGGCCGTGAGCACGATGGCATCGAAGGGGGCGGCCTCGGGCCAGCCCCGGTAGCCATCTCCTACCCGGATCTCGATGTTGTCGTAGCCGAGCTCCTTCAGCTTGTTGCGCGCGCGCTCGGCCAAGGGCTCGAGAATCTCGATGCTGTAGACGTGGCCCGCCACCCGCGACAGCACGGCGGCGTGATAGCCGGAGCCAGTGCCGATCTCGAGCACTTTCGAGCTCTTGCCGAGCTCCAGGAGCTCGGTCATCCGGGCCACCATATAGGGCTGGGAGATGGTCTGGTGGTAGCCGATCGACAGAGGGCGGTCGAGGTAGGAGAAGGACATCAGGTGCGAGGGCACGAACTCGTGACGGGGCACCAGGCGCATGGCGTCGAGCACGGCCTTCTGGGTGACGCCGCGCTGGACGATCTGCTGCTCCACCATGGCCCGGCGCTGCGGCTCGTAGGGATCGTTGGTGGGGCGGCCGGGCCGGGCGAGCGTGACGAGGCTGCCGCCGAGAGCGAGGGCCAGGCCGAGGGTGGCGAGGCGAGGCAGGAAACGGTTCGTGTGCGGCTTCAAGGGTTTCCCCGCGTCGAGCGCGGGCTCCATTCTGCCCACAAAGGAAAGCAAAGAACAAGCCAGCCACCGGCCTCGCCGCGCCCTGGTAGACTCTGCCGCCGAGGAGCAGAGTCATGGATCGCCGAACCTTCGTGGGTGGCCTGCTGGCTGGACTCTCCGTAACTTCGTGGGGACGCTGGGGCACCGATCGCGCTGAAGCCGCCGAGCCGCCGCCGGACAAAGCAGGGGCCGGCGCCGGCGGAGCGGTCGCCATCGCCAGCGCCAACGGCCTCGAGGCCGTGAAAGCGGCCCACGAGCGCCTGGCCGCCGGCAGCGATCCGGTGGACGCCGCAGTCGAAGGCGTGAAGATCGTAGAGCTCGACCCCAACGACTACACCGTGGGCTACGGCGGACTGCCCAACTTCGACGGTGTGGTGGAGCTCGACGCCGCGGTGATGCACGGGCCCAGCGCCAAAGCCGGTGCGGTAGGGGCGCTCCAGGGCGTGAAGACGCCGGCCCAGGTGGCGCGGCTGGTGATGCAACGCACCGACCACATCATGCTGGTGGGAGAGGGAGCACGCCGCTTCGCCACGATGAACGGCTTCGCCAACGAAAACCTGCTGACCGAGTTCTCCCGCAAGGTCTGGCTCTACTGGCGCGAGAACCTCTCCGAGCTCGACGACTACGTAGAGCCGCCGGCGAGCGAGCTCGACCCCGACGTGCGCCGCTTCCTCGAAGAGAACAAGGACCTGTTCCGGCCCACCGGCACGATCCACCTCTCAGCCCGCACGGCCGCCGGAGACCTCGGCTGCTGCACCACCACCTCGGGCCTGTTTTTCAAGGTGCCCGGGAGGGTGGGAGACAGCCCGATCATCGGTGCCGGGCTCTACTGCGACAACGACGTCGGCTCGGCCGGCGCCACCGGGCGCGGCGAGGCCTCGATCGGTGTGGCGGCGAGCCACAGCAGCGTCGAGCTGATGCGCCAGGGCCTGGCGCCAGAGCAAGCCCTGCTCAAGGTGCTCGAGCGAGTGGTGCACTTGAACCGCAACCCTCTGCTCAAGCGAGCCGACGGCAAGCCCAACTTCAACCTCAAGCTCTATGCCGTGAACAAAGCCGGCGTGCACGCCGGCGCCGCGCTGTGGAGTGGCGGTCAGTACGCTGTGGCCGATGCCCGCGGAGCCCGGCTGGAGGAGATGGCTTATCTCTACCGAAGCCCGTAACCGGCCTGCGATCACCCTTCCCAGCCTGAGCGACCCGGACCCACTCGCCGGCCGGATCGCCGCGGCCCTGGCCCTCTCGCCGGCAGATGCCACCGAGATTCTCTGCTTCGAGGGCTGGTCGGCCAGCACCACCACCCAACGGCGCCAGGATAGCGGGCCGATCGCCCTGCGAGCCGTCACCACCGTGCACGTGACCCTGGGCCGCCGCCGAGGCTGCTTCGTGGTGCCCGGCAACGGTGCGAACGATCTCGCCGACGCCGTGCGCCTGGCCCTGGCAGACGCTCGCGCCGCTCCGCCTCGGCAAGGCGCCCTGGAGGCCTCGGCGACTCCAGCGGCGGGCGCTCCGCCCGAGCTCTTCGACCCGGCGATCGAGGCGCTCACCCCGGATGCGGCGCGGAGCTGGCTCTTCAGCCACACCGAGAAGGGCGAATGGGCCCGGCTGGCGTGGTCGGTGGCGCGCTGGGTGGGGGCCACTAGCCAGGGTGGCAAGCTCTCGGCCGGCGTCACCGGTGCTTTCCTCAACGTGCAATCAGGCCGCGGCGCTTCCGCCGGCACGGCCTCGTCAGCGGCTCGCACGCTCGAAGGTCTCGACGCCGGCCGGGTGGTCGCTCGCGCTCGAGCCCGCGTGGCTCCTCCCGGCCTCGAGCCTGGCGCCCCACAGCCCGAAGAGAACGTGGTCCTGGCGCCGGAAGCGGCTGCCCTGTTGCTGGCCGAGCTGCGCTCCCTGTGGCTGGCGGGCGAGAGCCTGCCGAGCGCCTCCGCGGAGCTCTCGGTGACCAACGATGCCTTGAGCCCGGAGGGCTTGCCCTGGCCCACTCTGGCACCCGGCCCGGAGGCCATCGGCCCTCTGGAGGTGGTGACCGCGGGCCGCTTCCAGGCTTTGCCCGCCTTCTCGCAGGCTTCGACCTGCCCGCTCTCGACCGGCGCGGAAGACGCTCTCCACCACCTCTTCGTTCAGCCCGGTGGGGCATCCGAGGAAGAGCTCCTGGCGGCGGCCGAAGGGGGGCTATGGGTTGCCGAGATCGAAAGCGCGGCGCCGCTCACCCCGGGCTCCCCGCAGTTCTTGGCCCGGCCCAGAGGCTGCCGCCGCATTCGCGAGGGTCAGTTGGCCGAGCCAGTGCCCGTGGCCCTTTGGCAGGACGATCTCTTTCGTGTGCTCCGCTCCTTGACCGGTCGTGGCTCCGAAACCGTGCTGCTACCGCTCGACCGCGAGCTCTCCGGCGGCCTTCGCTGTCCGGCGCTCGGCATCGCGAGAGGTGGGCTCTGGCTACCGATCGAGGGTGGAGCGGGCCCCGAGCAGCCTGAGAGTGGCGCCGCCGCTCAGGACTCGCCGGCCTGAAGCTCGAGCTCGTAGAGCAGGGCCGCAGAGCTCCCGGGCGGTTCCTCGTGCTCGCCGACGCGCGTGAAGCCGAGGCGCTCGAGCACCCGGATCGAGGGGTCGTTGCCCGGCGAGACGATCGCCAGCAGACGGCGGTAGCCGAAACGCTCCCGGCCGTCCGCCAGAACCGCACGGCAGGCCTCGAGGGCATAGCCCTGGTGCCAGTACTCCGGTAGCAAGGCGTAGCCGAGGTCGGGAGCCGGCAGTCGTTCCCGGCGGAGCAGCCCGCAGATGCCGATCGGCCGCCCGGACTCCCGCAAGAGGACCAGATTCAGCCCATGGCCGTGCTGCCGGTAGCTCGCGAGCGGCCCGGCTTCGAGGTAGCGGCGCGCGTCCTCGAGGGAGCGCACGCCACGATCCCCGATGTTGGCCAGGAACGAAGGCTCGTTGACCAAGCGGAGGATCAACTCGGTATCGGTGAGCTCTAGCTCGCGCAAGACCAACCGCGAGGTCTCGGCCAGAAGCGACATCTCAGTCGAGCTCGACTCGGCGCACCAGGACCACGGTCTGGTCGTCGCCCTGGGGCTCACCCTCGGCGAAGTCCGTCACTTCCTGGTCGATTTTCGCCATCAGCTCGGCAAGAGGCAGGTGGCGGTGGGCGCTCAGGGTCTCCACCAGCCGGGCGAGGCCATACTCTTCGTCGCTCGTTCCCGAGCACTCGGTGATGCCGTCGCTGTAGAGGCAGAGCAGATCGCCCGGAGCGAGCTCCACGGTCTCCAGTCGGTAGGTGGCCCGGGGAATCAGCCCCAGGGGCACGCCGGTGGCTCCCAGGAAGCGCGCGTTGCCGTCGCTCGAGAGCACCACGGCCTGGTTGTGGCCGGCGTTCAGGAAGTACAAGCGATGGCTCGCCGGGTCCAGTTCGGCCAGGAAGAGGGTGATGAACTTGCTCGGCAGGCTCGATTCCCGCACGTGGTTGTTGAGCTTCTCGAGCATCTCCGGCCCGAGCTCCTCGTGGTCGAGCATCAGCCGCGAAGCCGAGTGCAGGGTGGAGACCAGGAGCGCGGCCGGCACCCCCTTGCCGGAGACATCCCCAAGCGCCACCAGCAGGCGCCGGTTGTAGCGCTGGAGCAGGTCGTAGTAGTCGCCCCCCACCCGCCGAGCCGGGCGGTTCCAGCCGGCGAGCTGGTAACCCGCCACCTCCGGCAAGGCCTTGGGCAGGATCTGGCGCTGGATCTCCGCAGCAAGCTCCATCTCACGTTCGAGGCGCTGCTTGTCGAGGGCTTCGCGGTGGAGCCGAGCGTTCTCGAGGGAGATCGCCGCCTGGTTGGCGAACAGCGCCAGCGTGCGCTGATCGGCCTCGCCGAACGGCCCCACTCCCGAGCGGCTCTCCTTGTCGCCCACCACCAGCAGGCCGCGGGGATTGCCCTCCACCTCGATCGGGGCGAGCAGCAGGAAGCTCGCCCCGGGAAGCAGGCCGGAGGGGTCCTGATGAGGGTCGAGAGTGGTCGCCACCTCCACCGCCTCGCCACCCAGCGAGCGGGCCAGGGTGTACTCGTTGCCGTCCTGCAGGTAGAGCGCCGCGCGCCGCGCGTCGAGCAGGGCCAGAGCCCAGGTGAGGATGGCCTCGGAGAGCTGTTCGAGGTCGAGGGTGGAGGTGATCGCCAGGCCCACGTCATAGAGGGCCTGCTGCTCCACTTCCCGCATGCCGGCTTCGAAGTCGTAGCGCTTCACCTCGCGCTTGAGGCTCGCGAGGCGCACGGCGAGAGCCAGGGCGAGGTCGATCGCCTCGGCGCCCTGCTCGCTCCGGCTTCCTCCCTGGTAGAGCAGAAGGCCTCCGGGCAGATGGTGGAACTGGAACTCGGACGGCAGCTCGCCCTGGATCACCTCGGGGAGCTCCTCGGTGCCCAGCCGATGCTCGAGCACCAGCCGGCCGCCGTCCGAGAGGTAGACGGCGCCGGCCAGGCTGCCGTTCCTAGCGAGCCAGCGGGCCAGCAGGTCTTCGGTGAGCTGTTCTTCGCCTTCTTCCTCGGTGGCTCGGGCGAGCAACGAGGCCCAATCGAGCTCGGCCATGAGGGCTCTAGCTCGCGGGTTGGGCCGACCCCAGGCCCCGCACGGCCGCCCCTTCATCCGGATAGATGCCGGCGTACTGGGTGAGCCCCATGATGTGGAACGTCTTCTCGATCGTGGGAGTGAGGTTGCAGAAAGCCAACCGGCCGTCGATCTCGATCATCTTCTCGATGATCTCGATCAGAATGGAGATTCCAATGGAGTTGACGATCTTGGTCCCCGCCAGATTGAGCAGGATGCTGCGATGGCCCTGATCGATCAACTCATCGGCCTGGCGCGCGATGCGCTCCCCACCCTGATTGTTGATGTAGCCCTCGGTGTAGACCACCGCGAGATCACCCCGGCGATCCACCGTGAGACTCAAGCTCTCCGTCATCGCAGAACCCTCACCTAGAGCACCTTGCTCATGACTACAGTCGTCCCCGCGCCACCGGACCGGATATCCACCTCATCCATTAGACCTCGGATCAAGGTCAAGCCGTGCCCGCGCTTCCTGCCGCCGCTGCCAGGCGGAGACGGCCGCACCACCGCGCTCGCGTCGAAGCCGTGCCCGAAGTCCTGCACGGTGATGCGCAGCGCCGTGGGCTCCACTTCCCCCAGTACGGCGAAGGTCACATAAACTTTCCCGTCTTCGGCGTGGGAGTGCTCGAAAGCGTTGATGCAAGCTTCGATCAAGGCCATCCGCACCTCGTCGAGCTTGTCCTGGCTCATCGCCACCGACTCACCGATGCTGGTAGCGGCCTCCGCGGCCGCAATCTCCATATCGTCTGCGATCGGCAGCTCGAGTCTCAGCTTCTTCAGCACTTTCCTCGAAACCATGAGCGAGGGGCTCTACGTCAAAGGTCTAGAAGGAGAGGTAGAGCTGAAGTAAGTAGACCACAAAGGGATGAACCTGGTCCTGGGCTAGCAACAGGGCGAAGCCTCCCACGCAGCCGAGTGAAAAGACCGTTCGCAACGAAACCTGCGGGCCCACAGCAGCGACCTGACGGCGGAGCGATTCTAGCATGGCGATCTCCTCTCTTCGGGCCTGCACTTAGCAAGGTCGTTGCCATCCTCGGCCCGCCCCGCGAACCGTCTCCAAACCCAAGAAAAAAAAGCACTTGCCGCTCAAGCTCTGAGCCCGTCCCACCAGTCATGGGGCAAATTGTCCCACCCAGACCAAGCCGGCAAGTCTGTCGCTGTCGAAATCCCTGTTCTTGAGCAACTCTGGGCCATTGTGAGACATCCTGCCTCATAGTGGGACAAAATGCCCAGGCCCCCGCGAGGCTCACCCGTCGCCCTCTCTCAGGGCTCCTCAGAACCCCTTGCGCGCCAGGGTCCGGCGGTTCACGCCCAGGATGCGGGCGGCCGCGCTCTTGTTGCCCTGGGTGAGCCGCAGCACTTGCTCGATGTGCCGGTGCTCGAGCAGCGAGAGCTCCAGCTGCTCCCCGGGCGCCTCGCGGACGGAAGTGCCGAGGAGCGAGCGAACCAGATCCGGGCCCACTTCTCCCTCGCCCAGGGATACCGCCCCTTCCACCAGGTTGCGCAGCTCTCGCACGTTGCCCGGCCAGCCGTGGCCGATCAAGATCGCCAAGGCCTCGGCGTGGAAGATCGGCGGCGCGATGCCCTCGCGGCGGCAGAAGTCCTCGGTGAAGAGCCGTACCAGGTGGGGAATCTCCTCTCGGCGCTCGCGCAGGGGCGGCAGCAGCACCTCGACCCCCTGAAGGCGGTAGAAGAGGTCCTCGCGGAAGCTCCCGGCCGCCACCATGCCCTTGAGGTCCCGGTGGGTGGCCGCCACCATCCGCACATCCACCGAGATCGGCCGCTTGCCGCCCACCCGGGTCACCTCCCGCTCCTGGAGCACGCGCAGAAGCTTCACCTGCACCGAGGGCTGAAGGTCGCCGATCTCGTCCAGGAAGAGAGTGCCGCCTTCGGCAAGCTCGAATTTGCCGGGCCGCGCCGTGACGCCGGTGGCCACTCCGCCCTCGATGCCGAAGAGCTCGCTTTCCACCAGCCCCTCCGGCAGCGCCGAGCAGTTGAGCGCGATCATCGAGCCGGTCCGGCCGGACCGCAGGTGGATCAGCTTGGCGATCAGCTCCTTGCCGGTGCCGCTCTCCCCTCGCACCAGCACCGAAACACTGCGAGGCGCCACGCGCTCGACCACTTCGAGCACCCGGCGCATCTCCTCGCTCATGGCCACGACCCGCTGCGAGGCCACTTCCACGGCCCAGCGGTCCTTGAGCAGCTTGTTCTCCTCGGCTAACCGCTCGCGCTCCCGCGCCAAGCGCTCCAGACGCCGCGCACCGTCCAGGCTCACACCGGCGAGCGCCGCCACCGAATCGAGAAAGCGGCGGTCGTCTTCGGAGAACGCCGGGGCCTCGCCGCCGCGGGTTTCCTTGTCCAGCAAGGCCATGTAGCCCAGGTAGACGTTGCGGTAGGCGAGCGGGGTGGCCACCATCTCGTGGAACGGCCGGCCGGCGAGCTGGCCTTGTTGGCGGGCCACGGCGCCACCGCTCGCGAGCAGCTGGCGCCAGAGCGGATCGGCCAGGAGCTGCCCGCCCTCGGGAGCCGGCTCCCCCCAGCCCACCGAGGCCAACGCCCGCGCCCCCCCGAAGCTGTCCCGGGTGACCACCACCGCCGCGCTCGGGTCGAGCACCGAGCACACCCGCTCCAGAAGCTCATCCAGCAGCTGCTCCTCCGAGCGCTCGGCATGAAGCGCCACCGCCAGGTCGTAGAGAGTCTCCAGCTGCAACAGCCGGAGCTTCTCCGCCAAGCCGGCAAGCGAACTGGCCATGGGCAGGATGTTAGCGGGTTTCGGGCGAGCGAATCCGGGCACTGAGACGCCAGGGCAACGACTGGCCCTTCAGTCGAAGAACGGGCTCATCCCGGTGCCCGCGGCAATCGACGCCGTATTGGTCTGGCTCGACAAGATCGGCCACCGACGAAGATCCACTTCCTGTGGTGCCCGAGCTCTCGACAGCTCAGGACTTGGGTGCGTCGAAGGGGTTCAGGACTTCGACGCCGAAGGGTCGAAAATCGGCGATATTGCGCGTGACCACCACCAGCTTGTGACGCGCCGCGGTGGCAGCGATCATCGCGCCTTCCCTCAACCTCTCGGGCTGGCGGTGCATCAGCTTGGCCCAGAGCCGGAGGGTCGGCGGATCCATGGGCAAGACCTTGTACGTAGTGGCCGCTGGCTCGAGCCACTCTTCGATCTCGGCGGCTTACGGCCCGTCCTGGTCTCGAGCCAGCTCGATGCCGGCCTGGATCTCTCCGAGGGTCACGGCCAAGAGGTGCAGGTCCGCGTCGTCCACGGTCCGGACCCAGGCCACCACCGCTCCGTGCGGCCGGGGCTTGCGCAGCTCGGAGACCCCGTTCGTGTCGAGCAAGTACATGGCCTCTATCGCTCGACCCGAGGAGTTCGCCTGCGGGCCCGCCCTCGGGGAGGGATCCTCAGCTCCGCTCGAGCCCATTCGCGAGGGGCAGCTCTTTGAGCGCAGGCCGAGCAGCCGCCTCGAGCCTCCGCCACGCGTCCACGGCCACCAGAACAGCTGCCTTGCTGCCCCGGCGGGTCACCATCTGCGGCCCTTCAGAGAGGCAGGCATCGAGAAACTCCCTGAAGCGGGCTTTGGCGTCTTGTACGGGCCAGGGTTTCACGGCGAGGCCTTCTCCTGACTAGTTTCCTGACCAGCCTACCCACTTTCGCACTCGCCGGCGCCCTTCTCGAGCCCGCCAGCGACAAGGAGGGTCAGAAGACCCCGCCACTAAACCCCCGCCCTCGATCGCGATCTACCTCTGCCAGAACTCTGGCCCGCCGGTTCTCGGCGGGGCTTGGCCTGGGAGGGCCTTCCATGCGATCGAAACGACTGGCCTGGCTCCTGCTTCTGCCTCTCCTGGCTCTCGCCGGCGCGCCGCGCGCTCATCCTGAAAACTCCTCTCCTTCGCCCTTCACGGCAGCTCTTTGGCTGCCGGCGCGAGGCGAGCTGCTGAAGCTCGGCCTGGTCAACGGCTCGGTGCTGCGCCGGTTTGCCGACTTGCCTGCAGCGAGCGCGGTGGCGGTGGACTCCGGAGAGGGACGCCTGTGGGCCCTGGTGGGCGGACGGCTCCATGCCCTGGACTTCGACGGCCAGCCCCTGGCGGAGGTGGACCTCAGTGCTGAGGGAGGGGCGGCGAAGGCCAGGCTCGCGGCCATGCTGGGCCATGCCTGGGTGGGCTTCTCGCGAGCGATCTACGAGCTCGACAGCGGGGGCTCGCTGGTTCGGAGTTGGCCGACCGGCGAGCTCCGAGATCTGGCGATCGACTCCGCCGGCCGGCGAATCTACTTCGCCGACGGCGCCAAGGTGAGCGGCTTCGACACGGACGGACACGCCCTGGCGAGCTGGGACGCCGGCGCGGCCGTGACGGCGCTGGGCGTCGAGGTTCCTGCGGGTTCCCTGTGGGTGGCGACGGCCTCTGCCGTCCATCGGCTGGACCGCAACCTGCACCCGGTGTGGGCTCAGGCTCTAAGCGGCGTGCGGCGGCTGGCGCCAGACGGCCAGGGGGAAATGTGGGTGGGGCGGGCGCGGGAGGTGCTCCGCCTGCGCGGCAACGGCCAGATCTCCCTGCGGACCTCTCTGCCCTTCTCGCCGGGCTCGGCCGGCCTCCTCTCGCTCGGGGCGGACCCCAATGGGGCGGCGCTGTGGGTGGGCCTCGAGGACCGGCTGCTCCAGCTCGGGCGCGACGGGCGGCTGCTCACCACGGTCAAGCTCGCAGGCCTGGGCAGCGACCTTGCGGCCTCCTCGCTCGCCGTCTACCGCGACCGCACGCCACCCACTCTCACGCTTCGCTCGCCCCAGAACGGCGCCTACCTCGGCCAGAAGCGCCCGGAGCTGGTGCTCGACTGGACCGACGACGCCATCGGCGTGGACTCGGCGAGCGTCGCCCTGCGGCTGGACGGCTCGGAGATTCCCATCGCTTGCACCGAAACCTCTCAAGGCGGCCGCTGCCGGCCGGGGCTCGATCTCGAGGAAGGCGCGCACCAGCTGGCGCTCGACCTCGCGGACTTCGAGGGCAACCGCTCCGCGCCTACGACGCTCGAGCTGACGGTGGACACGTTGGCTCCCTCCCCGCCACGCGGGGACCGCATCCGCCTCCGCAGGCCGAGCCCGGGCGTGGTCGAGATCGAAGGCAGCTCCGGCGCCGCCGAAGCGAGGAGTCAGGTGCGGATCGAAAACCTCACCCGCGGCGGAGTTGTCGAGGCTCTGGCCGACAACCAGGGCCGCTTCACCGCCGCCCTCGCCGGCGAGGGGCGAGACCTGCTCTCTCTCACGGCCACCGATCGGGCCGGCAACCGGAGCCTGCCGCTCACGGTGAGCGTCTACTCACCGATCGAGCTCGCGCCTCTGTCGCCTCAGGCGATCACGCTCGGCAACTCCTTCACCCTCGGCCTCCAGGCGAGCGGCGGCAACGGCTCCGAGCCCCAGTTCGCCGTAGCACCTCTGCCGTTGCCCGATGGAGCCCGCTTCGACGGCACCCTGGGCATTCTGAGCTTCCGCCCCAACACGGACCAGCTGGGCCGCTACACCTGGACCTTCTCGGTCAGCGACGGCGAGAGCTCAGCCAGCCAGACCACGACTCTTACCGTGAGCACCGCCCCGGCAGGTACTCCCACCACGCTCTCCGGCCGCATCCTCGACACTTCGGCCGCAGTGAACGGAACGGAGGTGCCGGTGATCGGGGCGCGAGTGCGCCTGTTGGGCGGCGGTACAAGCGTGCTCTCCGGCGCCGACGGTCGCTTCACCCTCACCGGCCTCGCCGGCGGCTCGCAGGTGCTCGACATCGACTCGACGAATGCCCAGCCGGCGCCGGACGGCACGCGCTACGCGAGCTTCCGGGAAGGGCTCGAGGTACTGCCTGGCACCGCCAACGTGATCGACCGCCCCTTCTACTTGCCGCGCATCGACCCGGCCAGCCTGACCCAGGTGGATCCCGCTCAGACCACGGTGGTCACCAACCCCAACCTGGGGGTGAGCCTCACCCTCCCTCCCGGAGTGGCCAGGGCCCCAGGCGGCGGCCTCTTCACCGGCCAGCTCTCGGTCTCACAGGTGCCCTCCTCCCTGGCGCCGGTGGCCCTGCCAGAGGAGCTCGCTCCGGCTCTGCTCCTGACCGTGCAGCCGGTGGGGGTCACGTTCAGCTCGCCGGTGCCGGTGTCGATGCCCAATCTCGACGGCTTGGCCCCCGGCAACGAGCTGGATCTGTGGTCCGTCAACGCTGCTACCGGCCAGTTCGAAGTCGTGGGTGTGGGGCGGGTGAGCGCCGACGGCAGCCGCATCGAGACCGTCTCGGGCGGCATCCGTGCCGCCAGCTGGCACGCCCTGCTGCCGCCCCAGCCCCAGAGCGACGGCGACGACAACAACGAGGACAACCAGGACCAGCAGAAATGCACGGAGTGCCAGACCGGCTCGGCGACGGCCCTCGCGACCGGCCACCTCACCGTGAGCCACGACACGCCTGCCTACTTCTCGCTCAACGCGCCCCACAGCCTCCGCCTGCTCTACCACTCGGGTACCGCGGATCCGCGGCCGATCGTCACCAGCCGGGTGACCATCCCGGTACGCGCCGCCGTGCCGCCGCGGCTCTCCGTGCGCGCCGAACTGGGCGGCACGACCGTGGCCTCGGACTGGTTCACGGATACCTCGAGGCTCGATGAAAGTCAGGACGAGACCGTCCGCCAGGTGGTCCAGCTGGACGCCACGGACCTGCCCACCGGCCGCTACCCCGTGCGCCTTCGCCTCACCAGCCGCTATCCCGGCAGCGCCATCTCCAGCTTCCAGGCCGGCCATACGCTGGTGGTGAACCGTATCGCCAGCCCGTTCGGCGCCGGCTGGGGGCTCGCGGGGCTCGCACGACTCCTGCCCCAGGCGGATGGCAGCGTTCTCGTCGAGGACGGCGACGGCAGCCTCGCCCGCTTCGCGCCGGGGGTGGAGGGAGTGTCGCTGTCGAGCCTCCGCCTGAACGGCGCGGCGGCTCGCCTCGTGGGCGGGGACGGCCGCACGGTCCTGCGCCTCACCACCACCACGGGCGACTACCAGACGGGTACTGCCTTCCTGCCCACCCCCCTGGCGCTGACCGCCAACGGCCAGCCTGTGTCTTTCAGCTCGACCTTCGAGTTCCGCATCTCCCAACTCCGCGCCGGCGGAGCGGATGGCCTGACGTTCCTGCTCAGCCCCAGCCCCACGGCCCAGGGAGGCCCGGGAGTAGGAATCGGCTACGCCGGCATCTCGCCCAGCGTGGTGGTGGAGTTCGACACCTACGCCAACCCGGAATGGGGCGACCCCAACGCCAACCACGTGGGCATCAACCTGAACGGCGTGCTGCGCTCCCTGGAAGTGGCCACGCCGCCGTTCTCGCTCAAGAACGGCCTGGCCAAATTCGCCTGGGTGGACTACGACGGGCCTTCCCGGCGCCTCGAGGTACGCCTGGCGGAAACGGCGGACCGGCCCGCCGGGCCCTTGCTCGCCCAGACTGTGGACCTGCCGGCCGTGATGGGCAGCCGGGCCTACTTCGGCTTCACGGCCGCCACGGGCGGAGACGCCGAGCTCCACGACCTCCTGCGCTGGGGTCTCCGCGTGGGGAGCGACGAGCTTCCCACCTCGACCTCCCAATACCAGAGCCCAGCCGGGGACTTCTCCACGCTGAACAAGAATGCCGATGGCAGCATTAGCACGGTAAAATCAATTTCAGTTGGCTTCGACGGACAGGAGGTGCTGATACCTACTGTAGCTGACGACGGTTCATTGATGACCGATGAGCAGGCCATTGCACAATACCAAAAGACAGGAAAGCACCTTGGGAAATTTGCTTCTCCTGATGCGGCGGATGCATACGCACAGAAATTGCACGAGCAACAGGCCGGTGCATATGGAATGCAGGATCGGCTATTGCCACCGCCTGACACGCGCGACTGGTGGCAGCGCGGCAAAGACAATCGCAAGGCCATGGGCGATCTGATTGACGCTTCGGCGCGCGTGCAGCGGTTCAGTGAAAGCTGGAACAGCGATGAGCAGGCGCAGATTGAAGCCTATGATCAGCGCATCGCGGCGGTGCGTGATGCCACGGGTGTGACGCTTGAAAACCCGTATCGCGTGCCCGTCAAAGTGGGCGGTGCGCCAGACCTTGGCGCATGGTCG
Organism: uncultured Acidobacteriota bacterium; assembly: GCA_937867335.1. Taxonomy (GTDB): domain Bacteria; phylum Acidobacteriota; class Thermoanaerobaculia; order Multivoradales; family SZUA-115; genus JAXLQX01. The sequence goes on along the minus strand of CALMKX010000148.1, from coordinate 111 downwards.
CGCGATCCTTACGGTGAAGCGAAAACCGATTTCGAGCGGCAGCTGACAGAGCTGCAGCGCCTCAAGCCGGACAAGGCCGACGTGATCCGGGCGCATGTGCCAGTGGTGCAA
>CALMKX010000147.1 GCA_937867335.1 uncultured Acidobacteriota bacterium | reverse complement strand
CCCATGCGCTTGGCTTCGCCGACCGAGTAGGGCGGGAAGTTGTAGTGCAGCATGAAGTGCTCGCGGTACTCGCCCTCGAGCGCGTCGATGATCTGCTCGTCCTGCCCGGTGCCCAGGGTCGCGACGCACAGCGCCTGCGTCTCGCCGCGGGTGAACAGCGCCGAGCCGTGGGCGCGCGGCAGCACGCCGACCTCGCAGACAATCGGGCGCACGGTGCGCACGTCACGTCCGTCGATGCGCTTGCCGGTCTTGAGGATGTTGCCGCGGACGATGTCCTGCTCGACCTTTTTGAATGAGTCGCCGATGAGCACCTTCTCGTTGCCGTTGTCTTCGGCAGGCACGAGCTCGCCAAGCTTGTCCTTGGCGGCGTTGATCTTGGCGACGCGCTGTGTCTTGTCGGTGGTGGAGAAGGCGGACTCGAGGTCGGCCTTCACCAGGCTCTCGACCCTGGCCTTGTACTTGTTGGCATCGGGGAGCTTGACCTCCCAGGCGTCCTTGGCGGCCTGCTCGGCGAGGCGGATGATGGCCGCAATCACGGGCTGGAAGCCGCGCTGGCCGAGCATTACGGCCTCGAGCATCTGCTGCTCGGTCAGCTCCTTGGCCTCGGACTCCACCATCAGCACGGCGTCCTGAGTGCCGGCCACGACGAGGTCGAGATCCGACTTCTTCATCTCATCGACGAGCGGGTTGAGCACCGGCTTGCCGTCGAGGAAGCCGACGCGCGCGGCGCCGATCGGCCCCATGAACGGGATACCCGACAGTGTAAGGGCGGCAGAGGCCGCAACCAGAGCGACGATGTCGGGATCGTTCTCGAGGTCGTGCGAGAGCACCGTCGCCACGACTTGCGTCTCGTTCTTGAAGCCGGGGGCGAACAGCGGCCGGATCGGCCGGTCGATCAGGCGGGAGACCAGCGTCTCACGCTCCGTCGGGCGCCCCTCGCGCTTGAAATAGCCGCCCGGGATCTTGCCCGCGGCGTAGGTCTTCTCCTGGTAGTTGCAGGTCAGCGGGAAGAAATCGATCCCCGGCTTGGCACTGCGGGCCGCGACCGCCGTCGCCAGCACCGTGGTGTCTCCGTACTGGGCGAGCACAGCGCCGTCGGCTTGACGCGCCATGCGCCCCGTCTCGAGCCGCAGCGGGCGTCCTGCCCAATCGATCTCCACCTTATGAATCTTGAACATATCTTTCGTTCCGTTCCTTCGTTCGTACAGGAGCAAGCCCCCTTGGCCTGCTCCTCGTCATCCGGCGCGAGCGAGGCTCGGCCGGCTCCAATGCGAGAAGGGCCGCCTGAGGCGGCCCGCTTGGTCTGCTTCCGGGATCAACGGCGGATGCTGAGGCGCTCGATCAGCGTCTGATATCGCTTCTCGTCGCGCGACTTCAGGTAGTCCAGAAGACGTCGGCGCTGGCTCACCATCTTCAGCAGTCCGCGACGCGAGTGGTTGTCTTTGACGTGCGTCTTGAAGTGGCCGGTCAGATTGGTGATCCGCTCGGTGAGGATTGCCACCTGCACCTCGGGAGAGCCCGTATCGCCGTCCTTGGTGGCGTACTCTTTCACCAGAGTGGTCTTGCGCTCGACAGTAATGGACATAGTCACTCCTAGCGACATCGTCGTTGATCGCCGCCTGCCCCGGGGACCCTCCGGACCAGGCTTCCAGGTTGGATACGCGGATCGGGTGCAGCTCGCCTTGCCGGAGTGCTCCGACGGCGGCGAGCGTGCCGCGCGACATGGCGTAAGCGGGCCCTGTCATGATGGGGGCGCCGGCCTCGAGTATTGCCTTGGCCCCTTTCGGTCGCGGTGTCAGTTGGGCTGACGGACAATGCCGGGATGTCGTCCAGCGCTGTCCCCACGGACCCCACAGCAGTCTTGGAGCCCTTCGCGACCGGCGGCACTATGGCCGAGTTCGTCGAGCATATCCAGTAAAATCGGGTGTGCCGAGCCAGGCGGGCCCACCCCCCGTTTGCCGAAGGCAATCTCGTTCCGACAACGAGCTTTAAGCGCTGATTTCTGTCGCACTCCGTAACGATCCCAATTGCTCCCAGTCGTTACAGTAGATAAGCTGACAATCCAAATACGGGATTGTCGACATACCGGGGGTGCAACTCTGGGAAGCGTGCTATGTGCGGCCACAATAATTGAGGGCTGGAATGTCGAGGCGTGCAGATTCGGGGCGTCGAGTTGCGCTAATCGTAGGCAACGGTGCATACGCGCCAGAGGCAAGACTGGCAAACTCGGTGCGAGATGCCCGCTCAATGGCCGAAGCTCTGGAGCGGCTCGGATTCGACACGGTCCGCGTCGAGACCGATGTCGACAAGTCTCATTTCTCCGGGCAACTCGCTGACTTCAGCGAGCGAGCCGACGGTGCGGACATCGCGCTATTCTATTTCGCCGGCCATGGCATGGATGTGGACGGGCGATCCTATCTGATGCCCGTTGGTGCTACAGGCTCACATGTCCGCCGCATCGCCTTCGAAGCGGTTTCGCTTGACGACGTGCTCGCCGCAACTGCAGGCGCCGAGCGGCTCGGGCTCGTGATCCTGGATGCGTGCCGAACCAATCCGATGCGTTCCTACATCAAGGGCATCGAGGCGACACGCTCGGCCCAGAGTGGACTAGCCCGCGTCGAGCCAACTGGCAACACACTTGTCGTCTACGCAGCCAAGCACGGCACCGTGGCCATGGATGGCGCCAACGACAACCACAGTCCGTTCACCGGCGCGCTTCTCGATGTGATCGATACGCCAAACCTGGACGTGCGATTGCTGTTCGGCAAGGTCAGGGACAAAGTCGCGATTGAGACGCAAGGTGCACAAGAGCCCCATGTTTACGGATCACTCGGCGGGGACGAGATCACGCTCAATCCAAAGGCGGGCTCCGGAACGAGGCCGCGCGTGTTCATCAGCTATGCTCGCAAGGATCGCGGCAGGGTGGAGCCGCTAGCTGCGATTCTGCAGATGAAAGGTTGGGAGGTGTTCTGGGATCAGGAACTCGTCTCTGGGCAGAATTGGAGGGAGATTATCGAGCAACGCCTGAAAGCCGCGGATTGCGTCGTCGCCGCCTGGAGCGAGAACTCCATACGCTCGGATTGGGTGAGCTACGAGGCAAGCAAGGGCCACGATAAGGGTATTCTTGTTCCTGTGTCACTCGATGGGACGCCGGCGCCGGGGCCGTTTGCATCGGTGCAAACGACAGACCTCGGCAGATGGAATGGCAGCGCCAGAGATCCAGCGATCAAAGGTTTCATCGACGGGGTGGAATGGCTAATTGCGAAACGCAAGGGCGAGAAGCAGGGGGCGACCCAAGCGTCAGGAGTCGCCCCTCCGTCAGATGGGCGGTCACCGCGCACAACGCATCCAATTCCCCCTTCTGTCTGGGCAGCGATTGCCGGAGGCGCGGCGGCAGCGGTAGCGACTGCGTTCGTGGTCGCGCTTGTTGTGCATCAAGCGGTCCTTGTACAAGTTGTGCCGGTGCCAGTCGAGGTGCACGCGCCGAAAAGTGTCTCCAGTTCTGCGAGCAGCACTATGCAGTCTGCCGGACTTCCTCCAGCGGACTCAGTCTCACCTGCTCCGCCCGTCGCCGACGCTCCCGCGGGCAGCACCATGAAGGTTTCGGAAAGCCCACCCTTCGCTGGCTCTGTGGCAGCTGTACCAGTCATCAACACTTCTGCAGGCGTCACCATACCCACCGAAGATCTTCAGTCAGGTACTGTTATACCGGCGTTGCGCACAGCAGGCGTGTCCAACACTCCCACGGTTAGTGCAGCGCAGAAGGTATCAAGCCTTTCGCCAGCCTCCCAGATTGGTCCCCCCAAGGACCTCGCAAGCATGAGCGAGTACCAGATCACGAACGTGCAGTCGAAGGGCCTGCCCATCCTCCGGTCTGAACCGGGCGCAAGCGCGCCTGCTGTCAGAGACAAGTACACGAATCAGGTCATCAATCTGCAAGGGCAGACGGTCCAGAAGACTGGGCCGTGTGTCTTGCCTCCGAAGTCGAGCACCGGAAAGGAGAATGGAAAGCACGAGGTCTGTCCGGTTGCTTGGCACGGCTACTCGGGCTGGGTCAGTTGTTTCTATATTGTGGAGATGGCGACGACGTGCGGGGGTGGTACGGGCTGAGAGAGAGCACCCGCAAAGGAAGCCCGTCTACTCGAGGCTCGTCGAGCCTCCGGGACGGAAACAGAAGGAGAAACCGCGGAAGGCGTTGTAGCCGACGCCCTGAGGGTCCTCGTAGGTGAGGCCGGCCTCGTCCAGCAGCGGACCAGTCTCCTCTGTGCGCTGCCGGGTGAGCATGAGAGCGTGCACGTCGATGCGCTTGAACTTGGCTGGGCACGGTCCCGTGCCGACGAGCAGCAGCATGGGCTGCGCCAGCTCACGAGAGAGAGCCGTGCGGGTGGCCGCTGCTACGCTCTCCGCCGTCGCCAGGCGAGCCTCCAGGCCCGCAGCGTGCTCGCGTAGCCGCGTCAGCTCCTGCTCAAGGCTCGCGATGCGCTGCTCGACATTCGAGGTGCTGCCGGTATCGGCGAGGGCGAAAAGTAGCCGCAGCAGCCGCGGCGAGCCGGGAGCCAGGGCCGCTGTGGCGGCGAAGGCGAGCTGGCTCGTGGGCGGGTAGAGGGTGGAGTAGAAGGGGAAGTTGATGTGCTCGAGGGCCTGCCGCGCGGGAGCTCCTTCGGCCCGCCGGGCCAGCCGTTCGAGGGCGGCTTCGTCGGCCGGGTCGAGCAGGAGGGCGTCGAAGCGAGGGTCGTGCTCGAGCACCTGGGAAGGGGCGAAGCGGTAGGGCGAGACTCCGCTCGAAGTGGCGATGCCGTCCCAGAGGTAACGCCAGAGGTCGTCGTCGAAGCGCAGGGGTCCGAAGGCGGCGAGGAGCCGGGCGCTGAGCGCCACCAGCAGCAGCAGCCGAGGCTGGAATCCGGCTGCAGCTGCCTGCGCGGCGGGGGCGAAGCGGGTGCGGGGGCCGAAGTGCAGGGCGAAGAGCAGGCTGCAGAGCCCGAAGGCCACCGCGGCGCCCAGCCAGAGCACCCGCTGATCTCCCTGCCGACCGTCGGGCAGCAGCAGGGACGCCACGGCGGGCGCCAAGGCGGCCAGCCCGAGGATCCAGGAGCTCAAGGCTCGAGCAATCTCAGGGCTCGGGCTGGAAAGACAGCGAGACGCCCAGGCCGTACTCCACGCCCTTGGCGGTGTTCTTGCCGTCCACCGTGCTCGCCGCGTACACGAAGGCGGAGGTCCGCTCGTTGAAGCTCAACAGCACTCCCAGGGCCGGGCGGGTGACGTCCTCCTCGAGGCCCACGAAATCGCGGAAGGGGTCGTAGGGGTCCCCCTTCACCAGGTCCGGTGCGGTGCCGCCCTGGGCGTCGATGTAGTCCAGGCTGCTGAACAGCAGCCAGCGGGCGCCCAGGAGGTAGGAAGCCTCCAGCCGCAGCACGTATTCGTTCGGTGGCAGCCCCTGGCGCAGGCGGTAGCCGAGGTCCACCGAGCCGGTGAACGGGCCCCATTGGTGGCCCACGGACGCCCCGGCCTCGAGGTCGAAGTTGCCGTCGCCCGGGGAGTTGATCAGGTCCACTTCGCCGCGGCCGCGCTGGTTGCTGGGCACGATCCGGGTCCGGTAGCTGCCCGGCCATTTGGCGCCCAGATAGAGGGCCACTTGGGGGCCGGTGCCGTGGGTCAGGCGGTATTTGAGCGACAGCCGGGCATCCCCCGCACCGTCGTTGGTGGAGGCGTCGCCCGGGTCCACCCGGCGGCCACCGCGGACGGTATCCACGACATCCCGCTTGGAGCTCACCCAGGGCACGTTGACCGAAAGCTGCAACTGGTCCGAGAGCCCGTGGTCGAAACCCAGGATGAAGGAGGTCTGGGTGATGGTGACCGGCAACTTGTCGGTGTCGCCGTTGCCCACCAGGAACCGGTCGAAGCTCCAGCTGGCACCCGAGACGGTGAGCACGGACTGGCCCCGCCGCAGGGTGTTGGGGTTGGCCCAGGCGGTCGAGCCGAGCAGCAGGCAGGCCGCCGCGAACAGCGATCCTCTCTCTATGGACGTCATCGCAATCTCCCGGGGGTGCACTAAGGGGCCCGTCGGCTGGCCTCGCGCCGGTTGGCGTTGGTGAGCTCACGAACGGTCTCGAACAGGGCGACCGTTTTGGGCGAGAAGGTCTCGTCGTCGATCTTGGCGTCGGGGAACAGGCGGAATACCTCGGCGAATTCGCGCATGGCTCGCACCTGGTCGCCGGTCACATCGAAGATGGCGCCCAGCCAGAGGTGGGTTTCGGCAGCGAGGTTGGGGGTGGCGGTGAGCCGGAGCGAATTCTCGAGCAGGCCCCGGGCCTTGTCGAAGTCGCCCTGCAGGAAGTACTGGCGGGCCACCTCCACCGCCACCTGGGCCTGGGGGTTGTCGGCGAGCGGCGCGGCCCGGAGGTCGTACTTGCGCTTCAGGTGGGCCACCAGGGCTTCCACCTCCGGACCGTTGTACTCCACCCGCCGGTTGTTGCAGTGGGCGACGAGCTCGAAGTACACCAGCTTGGGCAGGTCGTCGAGCTTGCGCTGGAGCATCGCCGACGACAGCTGCGTGCCGCGCGGCGAGTCGTGGCAGCCGGCGCAGCTCTGGCCGCCGGGGCCGGCCAGCTTCTCCGAGCTCCACAATTTCTCCCCGGCCAGCAGAGCCTTGTTGGTGCGGGGCGGCAAGGGTGGCACGTAGGTATTCGAAGGCGAGGCGGCGGCCATCGCCGCCAACCCCAACCCCAAGAGCCCGCCCCCCAGGCGGGCCAGCCATCGATCGGTCACCAGCTATTCCTCCTGGGCTTCGCCGTCGACGTCGAGCAGGAAGGCCTCGACGCGTTCGCGATCGGCTCCCACTGCCACGTTGCGGGCTTCGGTTCGGTAGCCCTTGCGGAAGACCTCCACCAGATGAGGTCCCGGCGCCAGCGCCACCCTCACGGCAGTGGCTCCGTACTCCTTGCCGTCGATGCGCACGAAGCCGTAGGGCATGGCGTTGACCAGCACCGAGCCCATGCCGGCGGGCGCCCGGGCCGCGCCCTCGAGGGCGAACGCTTCCGCCGGGGTGGGCGAGAGCTCGGCAGGCTCCGGTGTTGCCGCTGCCGCCGCCGATTCGAGCGGGGCAGGCTCCGGACTCGGCTGGGGCGGTCGTTCGCGTTCAAGCGGCGCCTCCGAGGGCCGCGAGGTCGGGCGGGCTCCCGGCGGCGCTGGAGAGCGAGCCGGCGGCGCAGCATTTCGAGCAGGGGGCAGCGCGGGTGGGGTGTCGACCGGCCGCCGCTGAGCGAGGCCGGACCCGAGCGGCAGGAAAGCGACCGGCTCGCGCAGAGGGTCGGCTTCCTGGGCTGTGGTGACGGCTTTGCGATCCGGCCGAGCGGGGGCCCTGGGCACTGCTGGCAGCGTGCGCTCGGCCGGGCCCTTGGCAGCTGCGGGCGGCTCGGCGACCGCCGGCTCGGGGTCGAGCAGGAGGTGCTCGAGCTGACTCGCGGCCGGGCTCACCGAGGCATGGCTGGCCCCGGGCCGGAGGCGATCGCTGCGCGAGCCGAGCGCCAGGAGAAAGAGCACTCCGGCCACTCCGGCGGCGATCCAGCGCAGACGACCGGGCAGGATCTCGCCCCTCTGTACCGGGATCAGGATGCCCATCCGCGCGAGCTCGTTGAGCACCGTCTCCAGGCTCTGGCCGGCGAAGCGGGCCTGGCGTCGCAGCTCGGTCAGGGACTGGCCCTTGGTAGCCAGCGAAGCGATCACGCCCACCTCGAGCTCGGTCAGGAAGAGGCTTTCGTCCGGACTCGGCTTGCGGGCCAGCTTGAGCTGCGTGGTCGGCCCGAGACTCGGGGAACGGGCAGGCCTGGCGAGCACGCCCGCCGGCGGAGCCGAGCTCCTGCTGGCCCCCATGAGCTCCGCTTCGAAGGCTCGAGCGCTTTCCCGCAACAGGCTCTCCACCGCTTCGGCGGGCACTTCCCGGTAGCCGGAAGGCCGACCGCCGAGCCAGCCCTGGGCCTCTTGAGCCGGACGCCAGCTGGTTCCCAGCCCTTCCTCATCCAGGCGGTGGGCCGCTTCCAGCACCAGCTCGGTGGGCCCGGCCTCCACGGCCAGAATCTCGAGGTAGGGCTGGGCGGCCGAGGCCACGAAGAAGGGGCCCTCCTTGGCGCGCAGGAAGTCCGAGACCACCTCGAGCAGGTAGCCGTGAAGCACTTCCCGGACCTCGTCTTCGAGGTAGCCGAGGCGGATGGCGGCGAGGGCGAAGGGGATGCGCTGCTCGCGGGCGGCGTCGGTGACCTTGAGGGCCTGCTCGAAGCTCAGGCGCGAGCGCAGGAGATAGCTCTGCAGATCCTGCTGAGCGTTGGCTCGGGAGGCGCCGATCAGCCGTCCTTCACGAAAGCGGAACCGGAAGCCCTCGCCCGCGCCGGCGGCCAAGACGGCGTCCGCACCGCAGGAGCCGATCCACTGGAGCAGGTCTGCCGGCGGAATTCCCCGAAGATTGCCTTCCAGGAGCATATTCATGGCCCGTTCCTCTCCGCCGGGTCGGGACGTCCCTGCAGGAGCCTGGCAGTTCCGCGCTGCGCCGCGTCTCGGCGGCGTGGCGAGAGCGAACGAACTCGGCTCCCTCGACCCAGGAAGGAGGAGGAGCAGAGCTCAGGCTCGGAGATAAGTCTGCCAGGATGCATAGGGCGAAAAGTCTACGCAAACAAGTCTTGATTGCAAGTGAGCTGCCGAAATAGTTATTGATGTATGTAGCTAGAATTCTGGAGGACTTGAGCAGCTTCTGCGATCCGCACGAGAGCGCTCGAACGGCGAAGCCTCCACCCAGGGATTCGGAGTCCTGAGTGAGCTCGCCGCGGGGCGAGAGGGGCTGAGAGCTTCGGCTGGAGCGGTCATTCTCGGGGTGGCTGAGCCAGTCTTGTTCCTTGATGCAAGTGCAGCGGCGAGGGAAAAGTGGGACTAGCGTCAGTGCTCTCAGGGCTATAGACCTTCTTTTCCATGCCATGGGGCACAGGGCTCGTAGGTATGCCAAGAGGAGATTGGCGGGCCAAGAGGTAGACTGAGGGCGCTTGTTGCGCAGGCAATTCCCCCCGGAGGTGTTATGGCCCGGTTCCGCCGCTTCTCGCCGTGGCTCTTGCTGCCCCTCGCCCTGCTCTGCTCAGGGTTCGACCGCATCACCGGCCGGTCTTTCGCCAGTCGCTCGGAGGTGGTGGCCCGCCATGGCATGGCAGCCACCAGCCAGCCCCTCGCGACTCAGGTGGCCCTCGATGTGCTCAAGGCGGGCGGCAACGCGGTGGACGCGGCGATCGCCGCCAACGCCGTGCTCGGCCTGGTGGAGCCCACCGGCAACGGCGTGGGCGGCGACCTTTTCGCGTTGGTGTGGGATCCCAAGACGGCCCGTCTCTACGGCTTGAACGGCAGCGGCCGCTCGCCGCGGTCGCTGACCCTTGAAGAGCTCAAGCGCCGCGGCCTCTCCCGGATGCCCAGCTTCGGCCCGCTGCCGGTCACGGTGCCCGGGGCCGTGGATGGCTGGTTCGAGCTCCACGACCGCTTCGGCAAGCTGCCGATGAAGGAGGTGCTGGCGCCGGCGATCCGCTACGCCCGCGAGGGCTTCCCGCTCACCGAGCTGATCGCCTACTACTGGAGCCGTGCTGTGCCGGTGCTCGAGAAGTACCCGAACTTCCGCGAGATCTACACCCCGGCAGGCCATGCCCCGGAGAAGGGGGAGGTGTTCCAGAACCCGGCTCTGGCTCGCACTCTCGAAGCGATCGCGAACGGCGGGCGCGATGCCTTCTACAAGGGCGAGATCGCCCGCACGATCGACCGCTACATGCACCAGCAGGGTGGTTATCTTTCCTACCAGGACCTGGCCGAGCATCACTCGGAGTGGGTGGAGCCGATTTCGACCTCCTACCGGGGCTACGACGTCTGGCAGCTGCCGCCCAACACCCAGGGGCTGGCGGTGCTGCAGATCCTCAACCTGCTCGAGCCTTACGACCTCAAGTCCATGGGCTTCGGCAGCCCGGACCACGTGCATTTCTTCGTCGAGGCCAAGAAGGTGGCCTTCGAGGATCGCGCCCGCTGGTACGCCGACCCGGCCTTCGCCCAGCTGCCGGTCGCCCAGCTCGCGAGCAAGGCCTACGCTGCCGAGCGACGCAAGCTGATCTCGGCCGCTCGGGCGGCCAAGAGCTATCCGGCTGGCGAGCCGGCCCTAGACCAGGGGGACACCATCTACCTCACCACGGCCGACAGCGAGGGCCGGATGGTCTCGCTGATCCAGAGCAACTATCGAGGCATGGGCTCCGGCATGACGCCGGACGGGCTGGGCTTCATCCTGCAGGACCGCGGCGAACTCTTCAGCCTGGAGGAAGGCCATCCCAACGTCTATGCTCCGGGCAAGCGGCCCTTCCACACCATCATCCCCGGCTTCGTCACCAAGGATGGCAAGCCCTACCTCTCCTTCGGCGTGATGGGCGGCGGCACCCAGCCTCAGGGACAGGTGCAGATCCTGCTCAACCTGATCGATTTCGGTATGAACCTCCAGGAGGCCGGAGACGCGCCGCGCATCCTCCACGACGGCTCCTCCGAGCCCACCGGCGAGGTGATGAAGGACGGCGGCCAGGTGATGCTCGAGACCGGCTACTCCTACGAGACGGTGCGCGAGCTCCTGAAGCGAGGCCACAAAGTGGGCTTCGGGCTGGGCGACTACGGCGGCTACCAGGCGATCCTCTACGACGCCGCCCGAGGCGTGTACTACGGCGCCTCCGAGTCCCGCAAGGACGGCCAGGCCGCGGGCTACTGAGGCGGTAGCGCCGAGCCGCTCGTGATAGGGTCCTTCGAGCGTTTCCTCTTCTTCACTCGAAACCCGGCGCTGCGTCTCGGCAGGGCTAGCCTTGGGCAGGCCCTGGCCCGAGTGCTGCCGATGACCCCTGGGAGGTCGCAATGGTCACGATCCCGCAGCTGTGGATGCCGATCGTCGTCGGAGCGGTTCTGGTCTTCGTGGTGAGCGCCCTGATGCACATGGTGCTCACCTACCATCGCAAGGACTACAAACAGTTGCCGGACGAGGCCGCGAACCTCGAGCCGCTCCGCCAGGCGGGGCTCTCGCCGGGCCTCTACACCTTCCCCTACTGCCACAACGCCAAAGAGATGAACACCCCCGAGTTCGCCGAGCGCTACCGCAAGGGCCCGGTGGGTTTCCTGACCGTGCTGCCCAACGCGCAGCCGAATCTCGGCAAGTTCCTCGGCCAGTGGTTCGGCTACTGCTTGCTGGTTTCGATTTTCGCCGCCTATCTCGCCGGCCGGACTCTTGGGATAGGCGTGCCCTACCTCACGGTGTTCCGGGTGGTGGGCACGGCCGCCTTCATGGCCTTCGGGCTGGGCGAGGTGGTGAACTCGATCTGGCGCGGCATGCCCTGGGGGAACACCTGCCGGGCCCTGTTCGACGGCTTCGTCTACGCCCTGATGATGGCCGGCGCCTTCGGCTGGCTCTGGCCGCGATAGAGGCCCGGGAAGCTCGCTACTTCGCCAGCGTCTTGCCCACCGTCGCGAGGGACTCCTCGAGGGCGGCGAGGAAGCGGTCCAGCTGCGGGTAGGTCACCACCAGGGGCGGCTCGACGCGCAGGGTCTGGGCATTGATGTAGGTGCCGGAGATCAGGATGTTGCGGGCGAAGAGCTCCTTCGCCACCGCGTAGCCGATCTCATGGTCGGTGAACTCCATGCCGAGCATCAGGCCCCGGCCGCGGGCGAGCTTGAGCACCCGTGGATGCGCTGCGGCCAGGCGGTTGATGCGCTCGAGCAGGTACTCGCCCTTCTCGCCGGCCTGGCGGGGCAGGTCTTCCTCCAGCAGCACGTTCAGCGTGGCGATCGCTGCCGCGCAGCAGACCGGGTTGCCGCCGAAGGTGGTGGTGTGCAGGAAGGGGTTCTCGATGTAGCGCTCCCAGGTGCGCGGTGTGCCCACGCAGGCGCCGATCGGCATCACTCCGCCGCCGAAGCCCTTGCCCAGGGCCATCAGGTCCGGCACCACGCCGTCGTGCTCGCAGCAGAACATCTTGCCCGTGCGGCCCATGCCGGATTGCACTTCGTCGAGTACCAGCAGCGCCCCGTAGCGGTCGCAGATCTCGCGGGCCGCGGCGAGGTAGCCCGGAGGCGAGACGTTGATGCCGCCCTCGCCCTGGATCGGCTCGATCACCACCGCGGCCACCCGATCGCCGGAGAAATCGCAGCCCTTGACGAAGCTGTGCAAGGCGTCGATATCGCCGAACGGCACGTGGGACCAGTGCAGCAAGGGCAGGAAAGGCTCGCGGAACACCGCCTTCGAGGTGCCGCCGAGAGAGCCCAACGTCTTGCCGTGGAAAGCCCCCAGAGTGCCCACGAAATGATGCCGGCCGGTGGTGAGCATGGCCATCTTGAGGCAGCCTTCCACGGACTCGGTGCCCGAGTTGGAGAGGAAGGCGAACTGGAGGTCCCCCGGGGTGACCAGCGACACCAGATGAGCCAGGTAGGTGCGCAACGGGTCGATCAGCTCCTGGGAGTGGATCGCCTGGCGGTCCAGCTGGTCGCGCACCGCCTTGAGCACCTTGGGATGGCGATGGCCCACCACGTAGATGCCGAAGCCGCCCAGCATGTCCAGGAACTCCTTGCCGTGGATGTCGCGGAACACCGCCCCTTCGTCCTCCCACTCGACGGCGGTGTAGTCGGTGGAGACCGACTTGCGGTACTGCAAGAAGCCCGCGTTGACGTGATCGGTCCAGTAGCGCACGGACTCCTCGACCACCCGGGCCCGTTCGTCGGGAGTCAGACTCTTCTTGCTGATCAGATCGAGCACGTAGGCGGAAGTCGCCGCGGCTTGCTTCAGGTCCTGGGCCATGGTGTGGTGGTGTCCTCGCGGATAGAAATCAGGCGGCTAATCTAGCGCAGGCGGGGCAGCGGAGACCAGGCGCCTCGGGGCTCGAGGCCCGCTCTTCGGCCCGCGTTGGGCTGACCTTTTCGGCGGCGCCGTCGACGCATGGTGGAGCGAGGACCCAGCGCTGCCTGATGGACAGGCAGCCCGCGAAAGGAGCCCACCATGCGTCGTAGCCTTGCCACAGCCGCCCTGAGTTTCCTGCTTGTGACTTGCTTGCCTGGAGTCGCTGCAGCTCGGCCCGCCGGCCCAGCGATCACTCCTTCGTTGGGGCTGAGCCTGCCGGAGGAGCTGTTCGGTTGGATGACCCGACACCTGCCTCTGAGCTGGCTCGCCAAGGCCGGCTGGCAGATGGACCCCAACGGCGGCGATCAGGGCTCCGCCTGCGATCCCAACGGCGGCGTTGCCTGCAAGCAGGGCTGGTCGGTCGATCCCAACGGCAACAAGAGCGGCTCCGTCATCGACCCGAACGGCGCCGGCTCTGCCCTCGATCCCAGCGGTCGGGGCTTCTCGATCGACCCCAACGGCGGCGGCTAGCGGGCGAAGGACCGAGCTCGCCCGCCAGCCCCTCGGCTCATTGGTCGAGGAAGGCCATCGAGGCCGCCGGGTAGCGGCTGCCCGCGATGGCGATCTCCTCGAGAGCGGTGCCGATCGCGGCGAGCTCGGCAGCGCTCAGGGCGACGCCGAGCGCCCCGGCGTTCTCCTCTAGGCGGCTCCGGCGCTTGGTTCCCGGGATGGGCACCACGTCCTCGCCGCGCGAGAGCACCCAGGCGAGGGCCAGCTGGGCCGGAGTGCAGCCCTTGCTCGCCGCCATCTCCTCGAGCAGCTCGACCAGCCGCAGGTTGGCGGCGAGATTCTCGCCCTGGAATCGGGGGTTGTTGCGCCGCCAGTCGTTGGCCTCGAGCTGATCGAGGTTCTTGATGGCACCGGTCAAGAAGCCACGGCCGAGGGGGCTGTAGGCCACCAGGCCGATGCCGAGCTCGCGGCAGGTGGGCAGGATCTCGGCCTCGAGGTCCCGGCTCCACAGCGAGTACTCGGTCTGCAGGGCCGCGATCGGATGCACGGCCGCGGCCCGGCGCAGGGTGGCGGGTCCGGCCTCGGAGAGGCCCAGGTAGCGCACCTTGCCCTCGCGCACCAGCTCGGCCATGGCTCCCACGGTGTCCTCGATCGGCACCTTGGGGTCCACCCGGTGCTGGTAGTAGAGGTCGATCACCTCCACGCCCAGGCGGGCGAGGCTTTCGTCACAGCACCGCCGCACGTAGTCCGGGCTGCCGTCCACGCCCAGGAAGGCGCCGCTTTCTGCCCGGACGTTGCCGAACTTGGTGGCCAGCACGACGCGCTCGCGCCGGCCCTTCAAGGCTTGCCCGAGGAGCTCCTCGTTCCTGCCCTGGCCGTAGATGTCGGCGGTATCCCAGAAATCGATGCCCAGCTCGAGGGCGCGATCCAGCGTGGCGAGCGACTCGGCGACGTCGCCCGTGCCGTAGAACTCGGACATTCCCATGCAGCCCAGGCCGAGGCTCGAAACCACGAGCCCGCCGTTTCCCAGCTTGCGCTTCTCCATAGACTCTGCTGCTCCTGTGGGTGGTGGTCGATGGCCCAGGCGGTTCCCGCCCAGCCAGAGGCATAGTAGGCCCGCGCCCGGGCCGAAGGGTAGCTAGAACCTGCCGGGTTCTTGCCTGATCCTGCGGAGATGGGCGTATTGGCTGGGAAAAGAGCCCCGCTGCTTCCATAATCCTGCTCCGGCGCCCAAGACCGGCAGCCGCCTGGAAGCTCAGGGAGTTCACCATGCGAGAGCCTCGATCAGCCGTGTTTGAAGTCGACGCCGCCAGCGCGGAGCGGCTGTCGCTCCTGGCCGACAACCAGGAGCCCCTCGCCCGCCTGGTGGCGGAGCTCGCCCGGCGGGCCCCGGCCGAGGGCCGCCATGCCTCGCCCTGGCCGGGCCTCACCTTCTTCCGCGCCGAGGCCCCCACCGAGCGCTTCCCGGTGGTCTACGAGCCGTCGGTCTGCGTGGTGGCCCAGGGCAGCAAGCAGGCCTTCCTGGGCGATGAAGCCTACCGCTACGACTCGCTGCGCTATCTGGTGCTCTCGGTGCCCTTGCCGGTCTCGGCGCAGATCGTCGAGGCGAGCCCCGAGCGCCCGTTCCTGTCGCTCGCCCTGCGGCTGGATAGCGCGGTGCTCTCGGAGTTGCTGCTGGAAATGGGCTCTGGCCCGGCACCGGCGGGGCTGCGGCCGGCGATCTCGGTGTCCACGGTCGAGCCGGGTCTTCTGGGGGCCGTGCAGCGCCTGCTCTCGGCGCTCGACCAGCCTCAGGACTTGCGGGTACTGGCGCCGCTCGCCGAGCGGGAAATCCTCTACCGCCTGCTTTCCGGCGAGCAGGGGGATCTGCTGCGGGCGGTGGCCCACCACGACAGCCGCGGCCAGCGCATCGCCGCGGCCCTGCGCTTCCTCTGGAGCCACTTCGATCAACCGCTCGATATCGCCACCATCGCCCGCTCGGCGAACTTGAGCCCCTCGGCGTTCCACCACACCTTCAAGGCGGTGACCTCGGTTTCGCCCCTCCAATATCTGAAGCAGATCCGCCTGCACCAGGCTCGCTTGCTGATGCTCCACGAGGGCCTCTCGGCGGCCGAGGCGGCCTTCCGCGTGGGCTACGGCAGCCCGTCGCAGTTCAGCCGCGAATTCCGGCGCCTCTTCGGCGCGCCCCCCGCCCGCCAGGTGCAAACCCTGCGCGCCGGCGCGCAGGACGAATCGAGCCTGGTCTAGGCGCCGAATCCAAGCACGGAAGTCGGGCAGAGTCGGCGGCCGCGCCGGCGCCTGGGAGCGGAGCTCTCTAGCGGTCGCTCAAGATCTTCGTCAGCAGAGATTACACCACTAACTTTCAAGGTGCGTATGGACACTGCTCGAGAAGTAGGTGTATATTCGCGTGCAGAACTTGTATTCAAAAAAGTTTAGGAAATTCTGTCGCATGGGAAGAAGCAGGGCAATCACTACCCATAAGGAGCTGCGAATGAGTACCAAGCGAAGCGTGGTCGTGGGTTTGTGTCTCCTGGTCACGATGCTGGCCGGGGCTTCTCAGTTGTGGGCCGGTCCTTCTCGAGCTGAAGAGTGGACGACCTTCAAAGCACGCATGGCGGCTGAAGGTTGGAATTTGATCGCGCCAGGGGTTTTCGAGCGCCAGCGCGGTGCGCACAAGTTTGAACATCTCGGCTACGGGCGCCAGGGCTTGACCTGGTCCATCAAGGAGCTGGACCGCCAGCTCCAGCTGATGCTCCGGGAGCAGAGTAAGTACCCGTCGCCAGAGCTCGCCCAAGCGATTCTCGATCTCCAGGCCACCATCTCCCGTGCAAACCAGGCGCTGGCCGCCATGCCCACCAGCTTGACGGGTGTTACGGCGGCTCTCGCTAGTCCCAGCTGTTCGAGCATCTGCTACAGCGCCACGGCGGACGCCTACTACTTCACGGCCAGCCAGGGAGTAGGGGCAGTAGCTGACGCCAGCTTCAACAGCGCTTGCGGCTACTCGGGGGACACCTACGCTTACGCCTACGCGCGGGCCACCCTGAACGGCACCACCACCACGGTAACTCAGCAGGACACGCACCCTGGCACTTCTGTGAGCAGCCACGCAGCGGCGACCGTGAGCGGCGGGAGCATTACAGGCACTCCCTGCTATTCGAGCGCCAACTCCTATGCCCAGAGCAGCGCGCTGGGTATCACCTACACCACGAGCGACGTCAACGACAGCATCTGCCCGGTGCCGGCGAACCTCACGGTCGGGATCTCGGGTAGCAGCTTCGAGAGCTTCACCCTTGCGAACTGCCGTACTCGGACCTGGACCTCGACCGTCTCCGGAGGCAACGGGGTGTACTCCTACCAGTGGCGGCGCGACGGAGTTCTGGTGGCCACCACCAGCAGCTACACCGGCAGCGTCTGCTACTACGACGACGGTGGCTTCACGCTGACACTCAGCGTGAGCGACAGCGGAGGTGTGACCGGCTCGGCCTCGAAGTTTGTGGACGTCATTTACCAGGGTGGAGGCTGTGCGGCGGTCGTCTGCCCGTAGGAAGCGATAGCACTCCCTGATCGCCCTTGGCGGGGTCGCCTGGCAGCCGGCCCCGCCTCGTACCCGCCACTCGCCTCCGCCGGCTAGAATCCGGGCCATCAGCCTTCCTTCCCGAGGTGCCCGATGGCCTTCACGGATCCGAACCGCTATTTCCGCCTGACCAGCCCCTTCGGGCCCAACAAGCTCCTGGTGAAGAGCTTCGAGGGCACCGAGGGGGTTTCCGAGCTGTTCCATTTCACGCTGGAGCTGGATTCGGAGGAGGCGTCCCTCGACTTCTCGAAGATCGTCGGCAAGAGCGCCACGTTGGTGGTGAACCTGGCCGATGGGAGCCAGCGCTATGTGAACGGCTTGGTGTCGCGCTTCGTGCAGACCGGCGGGGATGCGGTGTTCACCCATTATCAAGCGGAGCTGGTGCCATGGCTATGGGTGCTTACGCTCTGCTCGGATTGCAAGATCTTCCAGAACCTGAGCGTACCGGACATCGTTTCGAAGGTGTTCAAGGACCTCGGCTTCAGCGATTTCAAGGTCTCCACCACCGGCAGCTATTCGCCGCGGGAGTACTGCGTGCAGTACAACGAAACGGCTTTCGCGTTCGTCTCGCGGCTGCTCGAGGAGGAAGGAATCTTCTACTTCTTCGAGCATGAGGACGGCAAGCACACGCTCGTCCTGGGGGACGACTCGAGCGCCTGGAAGAGCTGCGCCGGAGCCTCGGAAGTGAGCTTCGGCAGCGCCGCCAACTGGATCCAACAGAACAGCCTCACCCGCATGGTGGTGGAGGAGCAGCTGATTCCCGGCAGCTTCGCGCTCGACGACTTCAATTTCGAGACACCATCGACCAATCTGGTGGCGACTTCGGATTCCTCGGTGGCCCAGAACGGCAGCGCGCGGAAGTTGTTCCATTATCCCGGGGGCTTCACCAAGAAGGCGGACGGCGACGCGCGGGCGAAGCTGCGCATCGAGGAGCAGGAGAACCCGCTGCGGCGTTTTCACGGGGACAGCTACTGTCGGGCCTTCGTGGCCGGGACCAAGACCACGGTGAAGAATCATCCCCGCAGCGATGCCAATGGTGCGATGGTGTTGTTGTCGGTTGCCCACCAGGGCAGCCTCACCTCGTACCAGAACTCCTTCGAAGGATTTCCCGCGGCGACGGTCTTCCGGCCGCCGCGGCGCACGCCCCGGCCGGTGATTCCCGGCACGCAAACGGCGATCGTGGTGGGCAAGCAGGGCGAGGAGATCTGGACGGACTCGTACGGGCGCATCAAGGTGCAGTTCCACTGGGATCGGCTGGGCAAGAACGATGAACAGAGTTCGTGCTGGATTCGCGTGGCCCAGGGCTGGGCGGGGAAGTCCTGGGGGCAGTGGTTCTTGCCGCGGATCGGCCAGGAGGTGGTGGTCTCGTTCCTGGAGGGAGATCCGGACCGGCCGCTGGTGACGGGCTCGGTGTACAACGCGGAGCAGACGGTGCCCTACGCCCTGCCGGGCGAGCAGACCAAGAGCACGGTGAAGAGCGACACCTCGAAGGGCGGAGGCGGCTTCAACGAGCTCCGGTTCGAGGACAAGAAGGACTCGGAGGAGGTGTTCTTCCAGGCCGAGAAGGACTTCAACCGGGTGGTGAAGAACAACGACACGCTGAAGGTGGGTTTCGAGAAGAAGTCGGCAGGGGATCAGACGATCGATATCTACAACCATCGTACGGTGACGGTGGAGCAGGGCAACGAGACGCTGACGGTGAAGAAGGGCAATCGCACCGTGAAGGTGGAGACGGGCACCGAGACGCACGAAGTGAAGGGCACCCGCACGCTGACGGTGACCGGCGCCGAAACGCACAACGACAAGGACAACTTCACGCAGACGGTGGACAAGGACTACTCACTGACGGTGAAGGGGAACCTGGTGATCGACGTCACCGGCAAGGTGACGATCAAGTCCGGCCAGGCGATGGTGATCCAGTCCGGCGCCACGCTCGGGGCGAAGGCCCAGACCTCGGTGACGGTAGAGGCCGGTACCGGGCTCACCAACAAGGCTGGCACCTCGCTGACCAACGAAGCCGGGACCTCGCTCACCAACAAAGCCGGAACCACCCTCACCAACGACGCCGGCATCTCCATGACCAACAAAGCCGCCGCCTCCCAGACCGTCGACGGCGGCGGCATGCTCACCCTGAAGGGCGGGCTGGTGAAGATCAACTGAGGCGGGCGCGGGCTTCGCGCAGGGGGCCGGCCCTCACCCCAACCCCTCTCCCAGCCCTCCCACTCCGAGCCGCCAAGAGCCCTCACCCCAACCCCTCTCCCGGCCCTCCCACTCCAGCCACCCGGGAGAGGGGCTCAGAGGGTCCTGCTTTTTCCGGCTTCCCCCTCGCCCGGGTGGCCGGAGTGGGAGGGCCGGGAGAGGGGGACCGAGGGGGTGAGGGTCCGCCCGGAGGCGGCGGTTTTGGGTCGAGAGTGCCAGGGCCGGGAGAGGGGGGCCGAGGGGGTGAGGGCCGGCCTGGAGGCGGCGGTGCTGGGTCGAGAATGCCAGGGCTGGGAGAGGGGCGCGGGTGAGGGCAGTTGGCGAGCCCGATTGGCGCGCCAGTGGCTTGATCCTCGGTCAAGGCAGTGATATGAACATCCGAGCGGGCGCAAGTTTAAAAATTCAACTTGAGGAGGTCTTCGTATGGCGAAGATGAAGCGCGCTCTGCCTTGGGTGGCTTTCTTCGGAGCTCTAGCTTTCGCCTTTGTTGCCCTGCTGGCCGCCTCGGATGCTTCGGCGTTCGAGCCGGGCTCGAAGACGCTTCACACCTACAAATCGAACGTGGTGGCCCCGCCCCAGACTGGGAGCGGCAAGGGCTTCCAGATTGGCAGCTGGGACAGTGCCGAGGGCTTCTGCTCCGGCGAGTGCTCACGGGGAGTATTCCTCTGCAGCTGCGGCTGCAACGGCAGCGAGAGCTGCTGTCGGGCGGGGTGCCAGGCCTGCTTCGACGAGATCGGCTGTGGGCCGATCTTGAACTGAGGCCGCCTCCCGCTCCTGCCGCATTCTCCTTCCACCCTGCGCCTGCTGGCCGGCCCGGAGCCCCGGGCCGGCTCCGCCCGCCGCCCAAGGTTGCTATCCTTGGCCTCTTTCGCGGCAGCCGCCCGCTCGAGAGACCGATCCCATGAAAAGCAGCGAGATCCGCCAGAGCTTCCTCGACTTCTTCGCCCAGCGCGGGCACCGGGTGATGCCGAGCGCACCGCTGGTTCCCCACGGGGACCCCACCCTGCTGTTCACCAACGCCGGCATGGTGCCGTTCAAGGACTTCTTCCTGGGCGCCGCCACGCCACCCGCGCCGCGCGCGGTGTCGGTGCAGAAGTGCCTGCGGGTCTCGGGCAAACACAACGACCTCGAGAACGTGGGGCCGAGCCCACGCCACCACACCTTCTTCGAGATGCTCGGCAACTTCTCCTTCGGGGACTATTTCAAGGCCGAGGCGATCGAGCTCGCCTGGGGGCTGGTGACCGGCGCCTGGGGGCTCGACCCGGCGCACCTCTTCGCCACCGTATTCGAGGAAGACGACGAAGCCGAGCAGCTCTGGTTGCGCCTATCGAGCCTGCCGGCCGAGCGGGTGGTGCGCTGCGGCGCGAAGGACAACTTCTGGGCGATGGGCGACACCGGCCCCTGCGGCCCGTGTAGCGAGATCTACGTGGACCGCTTCCCGGAGCGGCCGGCGGTGGATTTCGCCTCCGGCGCGGATGATGGCCGCTACATGGAGATCTGGAACCTGGTCTTCATGCAGTTCAACCGCGACAGCGAAGGCCGTCTCTCGCCCCTGCCGAACCCGTCGATCGACACCGGCGCCGGCCTCGAGCGGGTGGCCTCGGTGCTCCAGGGCGCTGCCTCGAACTACGACACCGACCTGTTCCGCCCCCTGATCGAGGCGGCTTCGGCTCTGGCCGGGCATCGCTATGGCGGCTCGATGGCCGAGGGAGACGTAGCGGCGCGGGTGATCGCAGACCATCTGCGAGCCGTAGCCTTCCTGCTCGCCGATGGCGTGATTCCCGGCAACGAGGGGCGCGGCTACGTGCTGCGGCGGCTGCTACGCCGGGCGCTGCGCCACGGCATGCGCCTGGGGCTGGCGGAGCCCTTCCTCCATCGCCTCCTGCCGGTGGTGGGGGAGATGCTCGGGGCTGCCTATCCCGAGCTCGGGGCCACCCAGAGCGCCAGCGCGGCGACCATCGCTAGCGAGGAGGAGAAGTTCCTCACCACCGTGGCGGCCGGCGCCCGCGAGATCCAGGACGCCATCGAAGAGCTGCGCCGCGAGGGCAAGAGCGAGCTGCCCGGCGCGGTGGTGTTCCGGCTCTACGACACCCTGGGCCTGCCCCTCGAGCTGGTCCGCGAGATCGCCGAGGAGGAACGGGTGAGCGTAGACGAGGCCGGCTTCACGGCCGAGCTCGAGCGCCAGCGCGAGCGCTCCCGCAAGGCCACCGGTGAAGGCGGCAAGAAGCTCGCGCAGGTGGCTCAAGCGCTGCGGGGCGAGGGAGTGGCGAGCCGCTTCGAGGGCTATGGCAAGAGCACGCTGGAGGGCGCCCGGGTGCTGCGCCTGGCGAGCGCGGAGGGCGTGCTGGTCGCGGCCCTCGAGGCCGGCGAGAGCGGCGCTGCGGTACTCGACCGCACGGTCTTCTATGCCGAGGGCGGAGGCCAAGTGGGGGATACCGGCACGCTCGCCTGGCCGGGAGGGCGGGCGCGGGTGAGCGATACCCAGAAGGACACCACCGGCCTGGCTCTTCACTTCCTCGAGGTGGAGAGCGGCCGCCTGGAAGCGGGGCAGGAGGTCGACCAGGCCCTGGACGCCGAGCGGCGCACGGCGATCGAGCGTCACCACACCGCCACCCACCTGCTGCACGCGGCCCTGCGGGGCGTGCTGGGCGAAGGCGCCCGCCAGGCGGGCTCCCTGGTGGCTCCGGAGCGGCTGCGCTTCGATTTCACCTTCAACCGGCCGTTGACTCCGGAGGAGCTCGCCGAGATCGAGGAGCGGGTGAACCAGGGCACTCTCGCCGCCCTGTCGACGGAGATTCGCGAGCGGTCGCGGCAGGAAGCGATGGCCGCCGGGGCGATGGCTCTGTTCGGCGAGAAGTACGGCGAGGTGGTGCGCACGGTGGAAGTGCCGGGTGTCTCCCTCGAGCTTTGCGGCGGCTGCCACGTGGCCAACACCGGGCGGATCGGGCCGGTGCGGCTTACCTCCGAGAAGGGCATCGCCTCCGGGGTGCGACGCATCGAAGCGGTTGCCGGTGAAGCCGCGCTCGCCGCGATGCGCCAGGAGCGCCGCCTGCTCGAGGCCGTGGCGGAGAGCCTCGGCGCGCCGGCCGAGC
>CALMKX010000146.1 GCA_937867335.1 uncultured Acidobacteriota bacterium | reverse complement strand
GACGTCCGGCGGCACGTCGGCCGCGAGCACCACCAGGGCTGCCGCCGGCAGGCCGCAGAAGGCCGCCGCTCGGTAGGCCATGGCCACGCCCTGCGAGAAGCCAGCGAGCACCAGTGTCGAGGTCGAGCATCGCGCCTGGAGCTCCTCGAGCACGCCGCTCACGAAGCGGAGGTTGTCGGCGATGGCGAGCTCGCGGTTCTGGCGAGTCATCCAGCTCGCCACCACCTCGCCGCTGCGGCGGTTGTAGAAGGCGTGGAGGCCCTGCACCGCGGCGAGATGCCAGCCCTCGGAACCAGGAATCGCCGCCAGCCGGGCGAGCTGGCTCTCGGCCCCCTCGGCGTAGCCGTGGAACCCCACCAGCAGCGGCCGCGGGCCGGCCACCGCAGCCGGAGCCAGCAGGTAACGACCATGCACCACGGCCTCGCGGCTGTGCTCCTCGGTCGGCCGGCCGAGCTCCTTCTTCATCGTCTGGTCTCCCACAGCGGCGAGCTCAGCTCGCGAACCCTCTCCTCGAGCGCCGCCGCCAGCCTACGTTGACCGGCTCGCTCCTCGAGGAAGCGCACCAGGGCGCTGCCCACCACCACGCCGTCGGCCACCGAGGCCACCTCGGCGACCTGCTCGGGAGTAGAGATTCCGAACCCCACCGCCAGGGGGACAGGCAGCCGCTTGCGCAGCCGTCGGACGTCCTTGAGCACCTGGGCCGAGAGCCGCTGGCGCTCGCCGGTGGTACCGGTCACCGAGACGTAGTAGACGAAGCCCGAGGCCTGGCGGGCCACCCGCCGCACGCGGTCGTCGCCGCTGGTGGGAGCGAGCAGCTGTACAAGATCGACGCCGTGGCGAGCGAGCAGAGGCCCGAGCTCGACGGCGCCCTCTTCCGGCGGCAGGTCGACGCAGAGCACGCCGTCCACTCCCGAGCCGGCGGCCTGCTCGGCGAAGCGGGCGAGGCCGCGGGCGTGGATAGGGTTGAAGTAGGAGAAGAGCACCATCGGTACGCCCAGGCTGGCGCGTTTGCGGGCGATCAGGTCGAGAACAGCTGAAAGAGTCACGCCTCGCGCCAGCGCGCGGCTGGCGGCCCTCTGGATCACCGGGCCGTCGGCGATCGGGTCCGAGAAGGGCATGCCCACCTCGATCAGGTCGGCACCGCCCGCCACCAGGGCCTCGAGCAGCACGCCGGTGGTCTCGAGATCGGGGTCCCCGGCCATCAAGAAGGGAATGAACGCCGCCCTCCTCTCGTGGCGGCGGCAGATCTCGAAGCGGTCGGAAATCTCGCTCATTCAGCCTCCAGCTGGTCGCCGCCGTAGCCGTGCGGCAAGGGCCCCAGCACTCCGCGTCGAGACCTCGCGCGGCGTTCGACGTCGAAGGCCGCGACCGACTCGAGGTCCTTGTCGCCGCGTCCCGACAGACACACCAGGACCACGAACGAGCGCGGCAGCTTGGGCGCGTGGCGGATCGCTTCGGCCAGGGCATGGGCGCTTTCCAGAGCCGGCAGGATGCCCTCCGTCTCGGCCAGGCGGTGGAAGGCGTCCACGGCCTCGGCGTCGCTCACCGCGGTGTATTCCACCCGGCCGAGGTCGTGCAGCAAGGCGTGCTCGGGGCCGATCGAAGGGTAGTCGAGGCCGGCCGAGACCGAGTGGGTGGTGGCGATCTGCCCGTCCGGGTCCTGCAGCACCCAGGAGCGGGTGCCGTGGAGCACTCCCGGCGCTCCGCCCAGGAAGCGCGCCGCATGGTCGCCCAGGCGCAGACTCCGACCGCCGGCTTCCACCCCCACCAGGCGGGTGCGCTCCTGGTCGAGGAAGGCGGTGAACAAGCCGATCGAGTTGCTGCCACCGCCCACGCAGGCGATCGCCAGGTCCGGCCCGTCGCGGCGAGTGGCTCGCTTGAGCTGGCGCCGGGCTTCCTCACCGATGACGCGGTGGAAGTCCCGCACCATGCGGGGGTAAGGGTCCGGCCCGAGCACCGAACCGAGGATGTAGTGGGTGGTGCGCACCCGGGTCACCCAATCCCGCAGCGCCTCGTTGATGGCGTCTTTGAGGGTGCGGCTGCCCGAATCCACCGCCTCCACCTGGGCGCCCAGCAGGCGCATGCGCTCCACGTTGAGGCGCTGCCGGCGCATGTCCTCCGCGCCCATGTAGACGGTGCAGGAAAGCCCCAGCAGGGCGGCGGCGGTGGCGGTCGCCACACCGTGCTGGCCGGCCCCGGTCTCGGCGATCACCCGACCCTTGCCCATCTCCTTGGCGAGCAGGGCCTGGCCGAGAGCGTTGTTGATCTTGTGGGCGCCGGTGTGGAGCAGGTCCTCGCGCTTGAGGAAGATCCTCGCCCCGCCGAGCTCCTCGCTCAGCCGGGCCGCGAAGTAGAGGGGCGTGGGGCGGCCGGCGTAGGTGGTCAGCAGCTCCGAGAGGCGGCCGCGGAAACGGCGGGAACGGCGGGCTTGATCGTAGGCCGCGGCCAGCTCGGCGAGCGGCGCCATCAGTGTCTCCGGGACGAAACGGCCGCCGTAAGGGCCGAAATAGCCCCGGGCGTCAGGTCGGGCGGATGCCATGGTCGATGGGCTCCCGAGGGGTTTCGAGCTGGTGGAAGAGCCGGGCGAGGAGGTCAGGGTCCTTGCGCCCGGGCGAGGACTCTACACCGGAGCAGACGTCGACACCGGCGGCCCCGCTCTCCTCGAGCGCCGGCCGGGCGTTCTCGGGCCGGATGCCGCCGGCCACCAGGTAGGGCCTGCCGCTACCGGCGAGGGGGGCGAGCAGACGGTAGTCCCAGCCCGTTCCCATACCGCCGTAGAGCTCCGGATGCCAGAGGTCGAAGAGAAAGCCCCAGGCGCGGGGATACGGCTCGAGGCTCGGCAGCGGCTCGCCAGGCCGGAGGCGGAAGACTTTGATCGCCCGGGCGCCGTGGGGCTCGAGCTCGGAGGCCGGCTCCCGGCCGTGGAACTGCAGGAAATCGAAGCCCAGGGCGGAGTCGAGCGCCGCCACCTCGGCGGGCGGGCGATCGACGAAGACTCCCACCAGCCCCACCTGCCCGCGCACCGCCTCCACGATAGCCCGCGCCGCCTCGAGGCTCAGGCAGCGGGGGCTCGGCGGGTAGAAGTTGAGGCCCAGCAGGTCCGCACCCAGCGACACGGCGAGCTCGGCATCCTCTGGCCGGGTGATGCCGCAGATCTTCACCAGCGGCTTCGCCCTCATGAGCCCAGGAGCTCCTGGAGCCGGGCCCCGGGGTCCGCGGCCTTGAGCAGGGCCTCGCCGATCAAGAAGGCGTCGAAGCCTGCCGCGGCCAGCCGGCGGAGGTCCTCGGGCTTGGACAGCCCGCTCTCGGCCACCCAGAGGGCCCGCCGGGGCAGCCCGGCGGCCAAGCCGAGGCTGCGCTCGAGCGAGACCTCGAAGGTGCGGAGATCTCGGTTGTTCACTCCCACCAGCTCCCAGCTCGCCCCGGAGAGCTTGGCGACGTCTGCCGCCGAGTCGAGCTCGATCAACGGCGCGAGGCCCAGGGCGCGGGCGAGCCCGGCCAGGTGCCGGAGCGTGGCGGCGTCGTGGAGGCAGGCCACCAGCAGCACAGCGTCCGCCCCGGCCTCTCGGGCCCAGAGAAGCTGCCGCGGGTCGACCACGAAGTCCTTGGCGATCGCCGGCAGCCCCGAGGCGGCTTTCAGGCGACGAAGGAGGTCGTAGCTGCCGAAGAAGAACTCCGGCTCCACCACCACCGAGAGCGCCGCTGCGCCGTTCCCGGCATAGGCCCGGGCCTGAGCCAGGGGCTCCACCTGGCCGGCGAGGGAGCCCAGGCGGGGCGAGCCCATCTTCACCTCGGCGATCACCGCCCGCCCGCGGCGGCTCTGGAGCGCGGCGAGGAAGGCGTTCTCCCTGCTTTCGAGGGGCTCCGCTCGGGGCTGCGCGCCGACCTCCCGTGAAGGCTCTGCCGCCAGCCGCTCGCGACGGCGCTGGACGATCTTCTGCAGGATGTCCGGCAGGGGCTCGCTCACAGCTGGTAGCTCCGCAGCTCCTCGAGCTTGGCGAGGGCGGTGCCCTGGTCGAGCACGGCCCGGGCCATGTCCAGCCCTTCGGCGAGGTCGATTGCCAGCCCGCCCACGTAGAGCGCGGCGCCGGCATTGACCGCCACCATGTCCGCCAGCGCCCCGCGCTCGCCGCCGAGGATCGAAACCAGCCGGCGGGCGTTGTCCTCCGGGCTGCCGCCCGCGAGCTCCTCGCTCCGGGCCCGGGGCACTCCGCAGTCCGTCGGGTCGTAGTCGAAGACCCGAACCTCCCCTCCGCGCACCTCGGCAACCCGCGTGGGGCCGGTGACGGTGATCTCGTCGAAGCCGTCCGAGGCGTGCACCACCAGGGCGTGCTCGCAGCCCAGCTCGGCGAGCACGGCGCCCACCAGGGGCACCAGATGCGGGGCATAGACCCCCATCAGCTGGCGCCGGGCCCCGGCCGGGTTGGTCAGAGGGCCGAGCAGGTTGAACAGGGTGCGCACGCCGAGCTCGCGGCGTACCGGCATCACCGAGGCGATCGCCGGGTGCAGCCGCGGGGCGAAGAGGAAGGCGATCCCCACTTCGTCGAGGGCCCGGGCCGCGGTTTCGGGAGGCACGTCCACCGCCACGCCGAGGGCGGCCAGCACGTCCGCGCTGCCCGAGCGGCTGGAGACCGAGCGGTTGCCGTGCTTGGCCACCGCCACCCCGGCGGCGGCGGCCACCAGGGCGGCGGCGGTGGAGACGTTGAAGCCGCCCCGGCCGTCGCCCCCGGTGCCGCAGGTGTCGATCACTTCCGGGCGGTGGTGGGGAATCGGCACCACTCGCTGGCGCATCGCCGAGGCGGCGCCCACGATCTCGGCCTCGCTCTCCCCTTTCATCGCCAGGGCCACCAACAAGGCGGCCTTGAGCGGTTCGCTCACGCCGCCCTCCATCAGCTGGCCGAAGAGAGCCTCGGTTTCTCCGCGAGAGAGGGAATCCCCGGCCATCAGCCGGGCGAGGGCCACGCGCGGCTCGATCATGCCCCCACCTCGGTTCCGGCCGGCACCTCGCGGCAGAGCGCCAGGAAATTGCCCAGCAGGATCCGGCCGGCATCGGTCAGCACGGACTCGGGATGGAACTGAACGCCCCAATAGGGGAGCTCGAGGTGGCGCATCGCCATCAGGGTGCCGTCGTCGCTCCAGGCGATCGGCTCGAGGCAGGGCGGCAAGCTCGCCTCCCCCACCTCCAGGCTGTGGTAGCGGCCGGCCTCGAAAGGGTTCGGCACTCCGGCGAAGAGGCCCTCGCCCGAGTGGCGGATGCTCGAGGCCTTGCCGTGCATCAGGTGGCCCGCCCGGCCCACCGTGGCGCCGAAGGCGACTCCCAAGGCCTGATGACCGAGGCAGACCCCGAGGATGGGCAGAGGCACCCGAGCCGAAAAGAGCTGTGGGCAGACGCCGGCGTCCTCCGGCCGTCCCGGCCCCGGGGAGAGCACCACGCCCGCAGGGCGGCGAGCCAGGATGCCGGCCACGGTGTCGGCGTCGTTGCGCACCACCGCCACTTCGGCCCCGGCGTGGGCGAGCAGCTGGACCAGGTTGTAGGTGAAGGAGTCGTAGTTGTCCACCACCAGGATCATCGCTCGCTCACCGCCTTCCCGGCCCCGGGGCCGACGGGCTGCCGCTCGGCCGGCTCATCGCGCAAGCCTCTCGGCCAGCTCGACCGCTGCGAGCAGGGCTGCCGCCTTGTTCTCGGTTTCGCGCTGTTCGGCGGCCGGGTCCGAATCCGCCACGATGCCCGCGCCGGCGGTCACCGAGGTCTCTCCTTCGCGCACCACCAGTGTACGAATGGTGATGCAGGTATCGAGATCGCCCGAGAAAGAGAGATAGCCCACCGCTCCGGCGTAGGGGCCCCGCGCTTCGGGCTCGAGCGAATCGATGATGTTCATGGCGGAGAGCTTGGGCGCCCCCGAGACGGTGCCGGCCGGCAGGGCGGCGAGCAGAGTCTCGAGTGCTCCTCGAGCCCCCGGGTAGGCTTCGCCGTCGAGCTGGCCCTCCACGCTCGAAACCAGGTGCATCACGTGGCTGTAGCGCTCCACCTCCATGAAGCTCGCCACCTTCACGCTGCCGGGCCGGCAGATGCGGCCGAGGTCGTTGCGGCCGAGATCCACCAGCATCACGTGCTCGGCGCGCTCCTTCGGGTCTGCCAGCAGCTCTTCGGCCAGGCGGCGGTCGGCCTCGGCGTCGCCGCCCCGGGGCCGGGTGCCGGCGATCGGCCGGGTTTCCACTCGCTCGCCGGTCTTCTTCACCAGCATCTCGGGCGAGGCGCCCACCAGAGCCACTTCGGGCAAGTCCAGGAGCACCATGTAGGGCGAAGGATTGATGCGCCGGAGGGCGCGGTAGAGGGCCAGGGGCTCGACCCGCCGGGCCAAGGTGAAACGCCGGGCGAGCACCACCTGGAAGATGTCCCCGGCGAAGATGTGCTCGCGCGCCACTCCCACGGCCTGCCGGAAGGCCTCCCCCGAGAGGCTCGGCACGGCGATCGACACGCCGCGGCTCGGGCCCGGCGGCGGCAGCAGCGAAG
>CALMKX010000145.1 GCA_937867335.1 uncultured Acidobacteriota bacterium | reverse complement strand
GCGAGACCGCCGCTGCCGCCCGGCACCACGCGCAGGTCGAGGCTGCCCCAGGAGTCGGCCTCCACCAGGGCCGGGCCGCCCGCCGTGCCGGTGTAGCGGGTGAGCGCCAGGTCGGCGCCCAGGCGGCTGGGTAGGGGATCGGCCATCTCTCTAGCCTCCGATCAGCACGGTGCCCGCCGCCACCACCGAGCCCACGGGGGCATCGGCCGGGTCGTTGCAGGTGGTGGCGATGTCGCCGTTGCGGGCCGCGGCCTTGCCGCCGATCTTCACCGTGGCGCTGCCCACCTCCAGCTTGCCCCGGTTCGCAGGCGGCTTCTGGAAGCTCACTCCGGGCGGCGTAGGTAGATGGGCGGGCTGGTTGTCGGCGCTCGAGCCCACCACCGCCGCCGGCTGGCCGCCGATCTTCACCGTGGCTACGGTGCCGCCGGTGATCTTGCCGGTGAAGGGATGGGGCAGCGGCGTGGGCACCAGCGAAGGCCCGGCCGGCACCATCACGATGTGGGTGTCGGTGGCGAGCACGGCGTCGTTGGCTTTGGCGGCGGGTTGGCCCATGGCTTTCGGCTCTCTAGTTGAGGGCGATGGTCTGGCCGGAGACCTTCACTTCGGCATCGCCCGCGATTTCGATCTTGCCGGCCTTGAGCTTGAGAGTTCCGGAGCAGTCGAAGCTGATGTCGCCGCTCTGCTCGAGGGTGATCTTGGCCTCCCCCACTTTGAGTTCGGCCTTGCCGTCCGAGCTACCGGTCTGGCTGAGGGAGAGCTCGGCATCCTGGGCCTTGAGCCGGATACCGTCATCCTTCACCACCACTTCCACCCGCACCTCGCCGTCGAGCACCAGGGCAAGCTCCCGGCTGCCGTCGCCGGGGGTCTTCACCCGCAGCTCGAGGGCGCGGGTGGCGTCGGTCTCGTCCCCGGGCAGGGAGATCACGGTCTCCCCCGGCCCGTGCCGAGGCGGGGCCACTTCCTCGTCGTAGAGGCGCCCTACGACCACCGGCGCGTGCAGATCGCCGCCGGCGAAGAGCACCACCACCAGGTCCCCCTCCCGGGGCAGCGAAGCCTGGCCGATCAGCCCCACGGCGATCGGCACCTTGGGCAGCACCAGGCCGCTCTCGCGTAGCGCCACCGTGCAGGCGTGGTAATCCCCCGGCCCGCCGCTGGCACCGTGCACCGAGCTCACCACCGCCAGGGCCGAGCTCCAATGGTGGGCGAGCTCGTGGCGGGCGATCGAGCGGACGGTGTCGAGCACGCGGTGCATATCGGTCTCTCCACGGGTTAGAAGAGCGAGGCGAGAGCGCCCAGCAGGGCCAGGGGATCGAAGCGGTCCCCGCCCTTGGCGAACCAGGCGCGGGTGAGGGCGCCGCGCGGCCCGAAGCGGTGGCGCACTCGAGACAGCCACACCGGGCCGGCCAACAAGCCCTCGGGGGCGTCCTGGATCTCCACCACCGTGCCCGGCCGCAGCTCCGGCTGCAAGTAGGCCTCGAACCAGCCGCGATCGGCCTTGGCCCGGAAGTCCCGGCTGCGGGCGGCGCCGGCGGTAGCCGCCGCCTGGGTGGTGCGCAGGGCCGGCTGGAACTCGAAGCGGTGGGCGAGCGAAGGGCCGTCCGGGCGGGATCCGCCGAAGAAGTCCGCCACCGGCCGCAGCGCCTCAGGGCTCTCGGTGGAGCCGGCACCCGCCTCCCCGGCGACCACGAAGCTCTCCACCGGGGCTGTCCGCTCCCGGCGGGCGAAGCCCAGCAGCTCGCGGCCCCAGCGCAGGGCCACCTCCGCCTGGGAGGCGTCGATCACCCGGGCCTCGAGCCGGCCCTCGGCCGAAACGCCGAGCAGGGCACCGCTCCAGCCGGCCACCCGCGCCGCATGCTCGAGGGCGGTACGGCTGGGGTCCGCCACATAGAAGGCCAGCTCCACGCCCTCCGCCACCTCGCCCACCTCCGCGCCGGCCTCGCCCGCCAGGTTGCGGATCACCGTGCCGGCGGTCACCTTCTCGTAGGTCGCGGCCGGCCGCAGCCGGGCCATCACCCCGGCGGCATCGAGGGCGCGCACGGCGATTTC
This sequence comes from uncultured Acidobacteriota bacterium, assembly GCA_937867335.1. GTDB lineage: Bacteria > Acidobacteriota > Thermoanaerobaculia > Multivoradales > SZUA-115 > JAXLQX01. Next base: position 4,987 of record CALMKX010000145.1, on the reverse strand, counting down.
GTCCGCCCGCCGGCCGATGGCCTCGACGGTGCCGGTGAAGACGGTAGCCTCCTTCTCGCCGCTCGCCAGCACCAGCTGCACGGGATCTCCCAGCGCCGCCGAGAGCGGAGCCTGGGCCGGCAGGCGCAGGGTGAGCAGATCCACCCCCGGGCCCGCCGCCAGCTCGAGCTCCAGGCCGAGCAGCTGCTCGCGCCACTCCTGGCTGCCCAGGGTGAGGGTGTAGGCCGGTGCCAGCAGGGAGTTCATGGCTCAGAGCTTCCGCGCCTGGTCGAGCACGCCGCTGAACTCCCCGGCCAGGGAGCCAAGCTCGCCCACCTTGTCGAGCATCGGCTTGACCGGGTTGGCGAAGTTGCCGAGGTCCGCCAGGTTGGCCAGCGCCTGGAGCTGCTGCACCGCGTCGAGCGCGGCGTCGACGGCCCCCATCACGTCGCCGGCGAGGTCCGAGATCTCTCCCAGCACGTCCCCCAGAGCACCCGGATCGAAGCCCAGATCCCCCAGCCCGAAGCCGTCCAGGCCGCCCAGGCCGCCGAACGAGGAGAGCTCGGCCGGCGGCGGCAAGGGCGGGCTCTCGGCGAGCACCAGGGCGTAGGCGATCTGGCCGGAGCGGCCCACCCGCTGCTCGGCCCGGAATTGCTCGATCACCACCTTCTCGACCTCGAGAGCGGTGGTGATGTCGGCGACGAAGCTCACCTCTTCGCCCGAGGCCGCCTTCTTCTGCAGCTCGGCGAGGTCCGCCTCGGCCGTCGCCGGCAGCAGATAGCCGGCGATCAGTACCCGATGCGAGCGCCTTCCCAGTTTCTGGTGCAGGGTGCCGTCGAGGCCGGCCACGCGCTGCCGGGCGAAGCCGGCGTCCGCCTCGTGGCGGAGGATCTGCACGGCGGCAAGCTCGAGGTCGTCGATCATCGGCGCCGGCACGGCTCAGCCCTCCAGGTCGATTCCCTGGTCGATCGCCGCCTCTTCCAGGCGCTCGGCCAGCCGATCGAACAACGCCTCCAGGAGGTCTTCCTCGCCCGAATCAGGGGGCACCACCGCAGCGAGCGGCTCGCCTCGGCCGCCCTGGGAAAGCCGCCCCGGCTCCCAAGCAGGCCCCGGCCAGGAAGCTCCGCCTTCGAAGCCGGGCATCGAGGCGATCAAGGCCGCGAGCGCGGCATCCGGGTCGGCCCCGGAGGCGGGGAGGCTCGAGAGGCCGTCCACCCCGGCGCCGCCGGGCACCGGCGGGCTCGCGGCACCGCCATGAGGGGATCTCGGGTTCTCGCCGGCCGAAGCTGCGGCCGGGAGAGTCGTGGCCCTGCCAGGATCCAGAGCGGAGAGGCGGAACCGAGGGCGAGCGGCGCTGCCGCGAGCGGAACCGGCGGAGCTCGAACGAGTGCCCACCTCCGCCGGGGCGCCGGGAAGAGCTCGGCCGGAATCGCCCAGAGGGGCCGGATCTCCGTCCCCCGGGGTCGGCTTCTCGCCCCAGGCTTCCGCCTGCTGTGGCTCGGCGGATCCGACCAAGACAGGCTCGATGCCCGAAGCCGAGCCCCGGCTTGCGGTTCCCCCTGGCCCGACCTCCGCCGAGCCGATGGGGCTCCCGGCTGCGGGCGCTGGGCTCGGCGCACCCTCTCGGGGAGAGCTTGCAGCAACCGGCAGGCCCGAGGATCCAACACCCCGAGAGCCGCTCGTCGGAACCCTGCCGCGGGCTCTGGTGGCGAGCGACGAGCCTCGACCCGCCTCCGGCGTCTCCGAAGGCCTCTGCGCGGCTGCCGAAGAACCAGAACGTCCCCCTCCGGCTCGAGCCCCCGGCCGCTCACGGCCCTGCGGCCGGGGCTCGGCCGGCCCAGGCGCCTGGCCCAGTGGTGCAAGAGCGGGGTGTACAGGTCCACGAACCGCTCCCACGCCGCCCGGTCGCCGGGCTGGCGGAGTGCTGCCTGCCACGGCGCACCGCGTGGCAAGCCCGCCGCAGTGCTTGCGCTATTGGGCCTGCATCGCCGCTGGCGCACCGAGCCGACCGTAGTTGCTGCCGTGTGCGCGCGGCGTCCGTGCCAGCGGCGGCAGGCAAATGTATGCACGCGCCATCGAAACTGCTAGAATCGGCGCGACCAACGTGTGTGCTCGAGCGCGTGCGTTCTCCATACGTCGGCAGCGAGCGAATGTGCGCGTCCAGCAGCGCACTTCCGGGTCCCATTGAGCGCGTTGACATCCATGTCCATTCCGAAGTCGGCCGCCACCGCGGCGCCTAGCGTGCTGCCGCGCGATCGGGCACGCCTGATCCACTCTCTGCATAGCCGCCTGGAGCAGGACCGCGCGCGCGTTTGGGTCCGCGGTGAAGGACCGCTGCTGTGGGATGAAGCAGGCAAAGAGTTTCTCGACGCGCTGGCCGGGTTGTGGAATGTGGTTGTTGGTCACGGCCGGCGAGAACTGGCGGGCGCGGCCGCCAAACAAATGGAGACGCTGGCTTACGCTTCGTCGTACTCGGGCAGCACCAATCGCCCAGCGATCGAACTGGCGGAGCGCTTGGTCCAGATCGGCTATGCGGGCATGGATCGATACTATTTCACGTCAGGCGGCGCCGAAGCCAACGAGGTCGCGTTCAAGACCGCCCGCTATTACTGGAAGCAACACGGCAAGCCCGACAAGTGGCGCGTAATCGCACGAAACTGGGGCTACCATGGCACCACGCTCGCCACGATGTCGGCCACGGGCATTCCATCGTACTGGCCGGCATTCGAGCCGCGCACGCCAGGTTTTGTGCACATCGAAAGCCCTTACCCTTACCGCTTTGTGATGCCCGCCAGCGCCGCCACCGCTCGCCGGACGCCGGGAGAGGCGGCCGCCGATTTGCTCGAAGAGGCGATTCTGCGCGAGGGCGCCGACAGCATTGCCGCTTTTATCGGCGAGCCCGTGCAGGGCGCGGGCGGAGTGATCGTTCCGCCCGACGACTATTGGCCCCGCATTCGACAAATCTGCGATCGGCACCAGGTGCTACTCATCGCCGACGAAGTGATTACTGGCTTTGGTCGCACAGGCGATTGGTTCGGGCTCACCCGGTATGGCATCGAACCCGACATCGTCACATTCGCCAAAGCGATTACCAGCGGATACATGCCGCTCGGCGGGGTGGGCCTGCGGCGCGATATTGCGGAAACCATTGATACGGCCGACGACTCGCACAAATGGATGCACGCCTACACTTATTCGGGCCACCCGACCGCCTGTGCCGTGGCACTGGCGAACCTCGCCATCCTAGAGCGCGAGGCGCTCATTCCGCGCGCGGCCGAGCTGGGCCGCCACCTGCTCGCTCAACTGCAAAGCCTGGCGAGCCACCCCCATGTGGGTGAGGTGCGAGGCCAGGGCCTGATGTGCGCCGTCGAGCTAGTCGCCCACAAGCCCTCAAAGCAGCCGTTTGATCCGATCGAGTGGATCGGTCCGCGTGTGCATACCGAAACGCAGGAGCGGGGCATGTTCACTCGACTGCGCGGCGATGTCTACAATCTGGCGCCCTGCTTCGTGACCGAACCGCGCCAGATCGACCAAATGGTCAACATCTTGGGCGACTCGATCGAAGCCGTACTCAGCGGGCGCTAGCCGCCGGCAACGGGCGGACTGTCTTACGCCTCCTCCCGGCAGCAAACACCGCGCGATGCAGGGAGGTTGCGCCTGGGTGGTGCGCAGGTCGATTCGTTACGATCGTCATGACTGGCGGCCCGCGCCGCGGCAGCCGCCAGGGCGGGAAGTGCACCGGGTGGGCGGCCAGGCCACTTGAGCCCGCGGGCTGGGTATAATCGAAGGGACATGCTCGACTCGATTCCGGGGCAGGGAAGTCCGCCGCATGAGGTCCCTGCTGTGGTGCGTGCTCTGTTCGTTTGCGTCGCTCTCCTCTGCTGGTGCCCAGCGGCCAACGCGCAGTTTGAAGAAGCCGCCAAGGGCAACGGGCCGCGACCCGACCGCACTCTGGTGCAGCGATTTAAGGTCGGCGTCATTATCAAGGCCACGGGCGCTTGCCAGGGCATCAAGGCGACTCTGCCCGTGCCCACCGAATGGCCCGAGCAGAAAGTGCAAGTCGTCGATGAGGATATTTCGCCCGATGTCCGTGGGCTGGAATATCGGATCGTCGGCGGCACCGTCAAGCAGATGCTGGTCAACATTCCGGCGCTCGCGGCCGGAGATGAAGCCCGGGCGATTTTGACTTTGGAGATCGCGCGGGCGACGCTGCTGCCACCGCAAGAGACCAGCCACTACACGTCGCCCAAGAAGCCGGACCGTGCGATGCAGAACTATCTGGGAGTCAGCCCTTACATCGAGACGAATCATCCCAAGATCAAAGCCGTGGCCAAGCAGCTTGCCGCAGAGACCGAAGGCAAGACCGATTGGGAAAAGGTCGAAGCGATCTACGATTGGGTGCGAGAGCACGTCGAGTATCGGAACGGCGACATCAAAGGCGCTGCGCGGGCGCTCAAGGACAAGACCGGCGATTGCGAAGAGCTGAGCGCACTATTTATCGCGATTTGCCGGATCAACAAGATTCCTGCGCGCACAGTTTGGGTGCCGGAGCACTGTTACAGCGAGTTCTACCTGGTCGATGAGGCAGGTGACGGCTATTGGTTCCCGTGCCAGAATGCTGGCACGCGGGCCTTTGGCGGCATACCCGAGCAGCGCCCCATTCTGCAGAAGGGTGACAATTTTCGCGACCCCGACCGGCCGCGCGAACGGATGCGGTATCTGTCCGAATTTATGAGCGGCGAAAAAGTTGGCGGCAAGCCGAAGGTCACCTGGATTCGCGAGCGTATCGGCACTTGAAGCGCGCGACACGAGGCAGCAGTACGGTTTTTCCCCCCTGAGGTTACCGCTTGACACGGCGGGGCGATGCTTTTGAGAATCAAGGGCGATGCCCCGAATGGCGACGCGCCACGAATGCGCGGCCATGCCCGAAACCATGCTCGAGGCGCTGCTGTTCGGCCATGCCAAGGGGGCCTTCACCGGGGCCCCCAATGCCAACGAGGGCTTTTTC
>CALMKX010000144.1 GCA_937867335.1 uncultured Acidobacteriota bacterium | reverse complement strand
CGAGCGGGTCGCCGCCGCGGTCGAAGAGGATGACGAGGTCGGGCGCCGACGTGTGGCGGAGCGCGTTCACCGCGCGCGAGAAGACGCGCACGGACGTGGGGCCGTCGTTCGCGACCATCGCGGCGACGAGGTCCGGGTCCGACGCGATGAACGCCGACGCGATGTGCAGCGCGCCGCCCGCGCCCTTGCGGTACGCGTCGAAGCGCTCGTAGTGCTTGCGGAGGAACTGCCCGCGGCTCTTCGCGCGGTGGGCGTCGTAGCTGTCGTACGTCGCGACGGCCATCACGGAGAGCGAGACGGCGAAGAGGACCAGCATGATCTTCGCGCGCAGGCTGATGTTCAGGATCGCTCGGAGCATTCGTTCCTCGGACGGGTCAGTCGGGGTCCTTCGTGGGCGCGGCCGGCTCGGCGGCGGAGAGGAAGAACACTTCCACTCCCTGCCAGGAGGGCACCCGCCAGCTCTCGGCCATGGCCACGGCCCGGCGCCGCTCCCGCGGCTCGCCTTCCAGAACCAGGTGGGTGTTGATGCCGCCGAAGCCCATGGCGGAAACCGCCGCCACCGGCTCGGCCTCGGCCGGCCAGGGTTCGGGGTGGTCCAGCACCCGCAGCCGGGCGCCGTCGCCGGCCACCAGCGGGTGCGGCTCCTCGCAGGCAGTGGCCGGAGGCAGCACGCGGTGATGGAGCGCCAGGGTGGCCTTGAGCAGGGCCGCCACGCCCGCGGCCGCTTTGGTGTGGCCGATGTTGGCCTTTACCGAACCCACCGCCACCGGCGGCAGGCCGTGGCCCACGTGCTCTTCGGCCCGGCGGCGGATCTCGGTGAGCACCGCGAGCTCGGTGGCATCGCCCACTGCGGTGCCGGTGCCGTGGCCTTCGAACAGGGCCACCTTCTCGGCGCCCAGCCCGGCACGGCGATAGGCGCGCTCGAGGGCCAGGAGCTGGCCGTCCACCTCCGGGCGGGTGATGCCGCCGGAGCCGTCCGAGGAGATGCCCCAGCCGCGGATGGTGGCGTAGATGCGCCGCCCCTGGGCCACCGCGTCCTCGCGGCGCATCAGCACCACGAAGCCGCTGCCCTCGCCCGGGATGAAGCCCTGCGAGCGGCGGTCGTAGACCTTCATCTCGCCCGAGGAGAGCGCACCGGCGCGGGAGAAGCCCACCAGCTCGAAGGGGTCGAGCGAGAGATCCACGCCGCCGGCCAGGGCCACGTCGACGTCCCCCGCGGCGAGTGCCGAGCAGCTGTGGCACACCGCCAGGAGCGAGGAGGAGCAGGCGCCGTCCACCGTGTAGCCGCCCCCCCCGAGGTCGAAATGGTTGGCGATGCGGCCAGCGATGGTGTTGGCGAGGCCCCCGGCGAGCGATTCTTCAGTCATCGCCGGATACGGCCGCTTGTACGTGGCCTCCAGGCGGGCGAGCAGATGGGACACCCGCTCTTCCTCGAGCCCCTCGGCCAGCAGCTCCGCGCCCACCACGCGGCGCACGTAGGGCCAGCGCAGGCGCATCAGGTTCGAGCGCGAGAACTCACCGGTGAGCGAGTTGCCCACCACCACGCCGGTGGCCTCCCGCGGCAGGCCCTCACCCTCGGCGAAGCCGGCATCGGCGAGCGCGGCGGCCGCCACCTCGAGGGCCAGCCAATGGGCGAGGTCCGCCGAGCGGAAGGTGGAGCCCACCACCTTGAAGCGCACGCGGTCGAACTCCCAGCCCTCGATCAGCGCGGCCTCGGTGCCGTAGGTGTGGTCGGCCGAGCCCTTGTCCGGCGAGTGGTAGTCCTCGAGGCGCAGGCGCTCCGGCGGCAGCCGGCGGAAGGACTGCCGGCCCGCGAGCACGTTCTCCCACAGCTCGAACGGGGTGCGAGCGTCGGGATAGCGGCAGGCCATCCCGACGATGGCCAGGGCGTGTCTCATGCGCGTACCCGCCCGACGTCCTCCGTGCCCACCGCCACCCGCTGGCTCGCCCTCTCGGCCTGCCAGGCCGCCACGTAGAGAGCCACTCCTCGACCGATGCAGGTGATGGTCAGCGCGAAGAAGAGGTCGAAGACAATGTGGTTGGAGATCAGCAAGAAATAGGTCGCCGCCACCGAGATGCCGAACCAGATCTGCCCGCGGGTGGAAGACGGCGTGGTGGCCGGGTCGGTCACCATGTAGAACGTGAACAGGATGAACGCCACGCCGGTCATCGGCATCAGGCCGGCCTGCCAGGGGCGGTCGAAGATCCAGGCCCGCAGCAGCGCTTGGCCGGCGAAAGCAGCCAGCCAGGTGAAGATCAGCGGCATCCTCTTGGTGAGCTTGGTGTTCAGGAAGCTGCCCGAGATGATGATGATGATCGGCATCACCCAATCGCCGCGGGTGTAGAGGTTCTCCGAGAACATGTAGGGCGCGGCGATGCCCACCCAGGGGAAGGCGAGCAGCGTGGCCGTGATGCCGAGGTTCGAGGGGTTGAAGTAGTGCCTCGAGCCGCCGCCCGGCAGCGGCGCCCGGAACAGATACTTCGAGCCGATCGCCACGGCCGCCGCGAAGCAGATCGGCAGCAGGCGATCGTTGGCGTAGAGCAGCATCGCCACAGCGAGGCCGCTGATGTGGGCCGAGAGCATGAAGTTCACGAACGCCACCGGCCCGCCCAGGAAGCGGGGCTTCAGGCCGTTCGCCCGGGCGTGCACCCATTCGAGCAGCAGCTCGAGGGAATAGGCGGTGGCGAGCGAGGCGAGCGGCTGGGCGAGCGACTGCTCGAAGCCCAGGTAGCTGTGGCCGATCACGTTGAACAGCGTGATCGCGATGGCGAACCGGCGCAGGGCCGTGAGGCGCAGGTCGGGCTGCTTGGCGGCCAGGGTCTCGGCCATGGTCTAGCTCTCCTTGCCCGCGCTCGGGGCCGGTTGCGCTGCGTCAGTGCGGTCGAGCACCAGGGTGTGGCGACCGGCGGCGAGCGGGAAAGTGCGGCGCTCGACGCCGCGGGCGTCTCTCCAGGCCACCTCCACGTCCAGGGTCTGGCCGGCGGGCAGGGCGCCGAGGCCGAAATGCACCACCGGGCTGCGCTTGCCGGAGTGGCCGCTGCCGCCGTCCGCCTCGCCCACCAGCACGCGGCCGTCCGGCAGCTTCACCTTGGCCATGGCGCCGATCGCCGGGATCGGCACGCCGTCCTTACCCGTGCGCTCGAGCTCGAGCTCGAGGTAGGCGCCGGGGTGAGGCGCGTCGTTGCGATAGAAGTAGGAGCGGTCCCATTGGTTGCCCAGGGCGAAGTCGAGGTCCCCGTCGCCGTCGACGTCGGCGATGGTGATCGCGCGGGTGACCACCGGCTGGCCCATGCCGAGCTCCTGGGCGAGGTCGAAGAACCGCCCGCTCGCGCTCCTCACGAAGAAGGGGTTGTGCTGGTAACCCGAAAGGTCGTCGCCCGGATGGAGCGCCGGCCAGGCCCAGGGGTGGTGGAGCATCTGGTCATTGCCCATCGCCACCTCGTGGAGCTCCGGCCACTTGTTCACCTCGCCGCGCAGGAAGCCCGTCGCCTGCACCGCCTCGAGGATGCCGTCGTTGTTGAAGTCCGCGAAGCGGCAATCCCAGCCCCAACCGCTCCTGGAGAGCCCGAGCGGCTCGCTCTTGTCCACGTAGGGGGCGATGCCGCGGGCGAAGTCGTCCACCCGGCCGGTCGACACCCACACCAGGTGGCTCTCCTCGAGCGAGTACTCGGAGGCGATGTTGCTGATGTAGATGTCCAGCAGGCCGTCTCCGTTGACATCGGCGAAATCGACGCCCATGCCCTTGAAGGAGTCATGACCGAGCACTTTGGAAGTGGGGATCGCAAAGCCGGTCCGGCCCTCCACCTTCACCAGCGAAACCTGGCCCGGCTTCGAGCGGTTGTGCAGCAGCACATCCGGCCCGAAGTCGTTGGCCACGTAGAGTTCGGGCAGCTGGTCGCCGTCGAGGTCGGCCGCGCCCATCGCCAGGGTCCAGCCGATCTCGGCCCGTCCCGGCAGGGCGCCGGGGATCTCCTGGTAGGCCACCGCCGGATGCTCGCCGCCCTGGGCGGACTTCCACAGCAGCAGGCGGTTCTTGCCGCCGTTGTCCGCGCGGGACATCGAGCGCTGCATCTCGGCGTCGCTGGTGGCGGCGGCGTCGATGACTCCGGAGCCCTCCGGGAAGTAGTTGCCGAACACCAGGTCCACGTGGCCGTCGCCGTCGAAGTCCGCCTGGGTGGCGGCGTTGGTGTACCAGGTCTCGCCGCTCGAGCTGATCTCGGCGCGCTCGAAGCTCGCTGCGGAGAGCGGCCCGGCGGAGCCATTGCGAAGGAACACCACCGGCGTGCGCCCCCAGTAGTACACGAGGACGTCGGTGTGGCCGTCCTCGTTGAAGTCACCCGGCAAGCAGCCCATCGGCGCCATGGTGGCAGCCTGGTAAGGCAAAGGGGCCGGGGAGAGGGTGAAGAGGGGGTAGCGCTCGGCACCCGGGGCCGGCGTCACCACCACCTCGTTCGTGCCGTTGTCCACGTAGCAGAGGTCGTTCGGAAGGCCATCGCCATCGAGATCGGTGGCGGCGATGGCGGCTCCTACCGCCGAGATCCAGGCATTGATCCGCTGCAGTCGAGGGTGCACCGGGCGCAGGGTCTTGCGCTCCTCGGTCGAGGGCGGCAGCGGCAAGTCGAAGCGGGCGAAGCGGAACTGCGACACCAGCCGGTCGTGCTCGCTCTGCGGCAGGGACGGCAGGCGGGCGAAGCCGTAGAGGCCCACCGCCGCCGCCAGGGCGAGCAGCTTCACCGCGTGACGCTGGACAAAGCTCGGCCGGTTGACCATTCCGCTGCTCCTTCTCGCTCGGTGAAATTGCGTTGAATGCGTTGCCGCCACACCTCGTAGGCGGGCTCGGGGCCTTCGGTGGGCAGGTCCAGCCCCAGCCGGTCCGAAAGCGCCGCCGCCGCCGCCGGCTCGAGGTCCAGGAACACCCGGCAGGCGAGCTCCAGCTGCGGCGTGGGGTTGCCCGCGAGCACCCGGGCCTTGGCCGCGAAAACCACGCCCTGGGCCACTGCCGCCCGGTGCTCGCCCGCCAGCTCGGAGAGCCGCTCGAGGTCGGCCTGGCTCACGCCGCCGGCATACGCGGAGGCGAGGCCCACGCCGCTCCACAGGTCGTTCCAGCGCTCGGCCGGGAAGCCCGAGACCGTGCGGGCCACGCCCTCCACCCCACCGCCGTGGTAGAACCACAGCGCCCGTCCCACTCCCTGGTCGAACGCTTTTCGCGCGTAGCCCTGCTGGTAGGCCGCGGGAACCTGCTGCCGCACCACGGTCGGCTGGGGCCGGAAGAAGGCCTCGTGGAAGCCGCAACCGTCGAGAGCCAGCCAGCGATAGAGCGGCTCGAGAGCGAGCCAGCGGCGCTCCCGGCCGAAGGGGAAGCGGGCGATCGCCCAGCCCACTCCCACGTGCACGATGTAGACATGCCCGGCCGCTCGCCCGCTCATGTACTTCGGCAGCCGCGCCTTGCGCCAGGGCTGGGTCCAGTCCTGCAGCGCCACGGCCATGGCCGCACCCTCGTAGGCGAAGCCCCGGCGGGAAGGCTCGATCTCGCTTTCCAGGAAGGCTTCGAGCGCCCCCACCGAAGCCGCCTCGAGGGCACCGTTGTAGCCGTCCACAAAGGCCGTGGCGGAGGTCTCGAGATGCTGCCGGGCGGGCCCTTCCACCCCGGGGAAACCTCGGACCTCGAAGGACACCTCTCGACGGGAGATCCCCAGGATCGCTCTTGCCACTCTTCCCATATCCCTATCTGTATGCCTCTTACAATAGTATGCGACGAAAACGACGGCTTCGAGCCATCGAGTTTGGCTGGACAGGCCAGTTTTTCGGGGGCCGCCCCCCGCGCTCGGAGACGCTCGAGCCCGGGGGTGGTATTAGGGCCGCGCCTCGGCCGGGGTCGTTACGCCGAGCGACGCTACCCGAAGGGGAAAAGGGAGCTCTGCTTCCGCCGCCAGAAGCCCCCTTGTTCGCCCCCAGATCCGCCTGCGGAGAGGGGCAAACTGCTGACGTCATCTAGTTCCAATAATGCATTGAACACGCCGAACCGCGACAGCGATTTGAGGCATGCCCGGGGAGGCGGGAGAGAGCCGGCTCCTCAGGGCCCCACGGCGGCCCAGCCAGACGTGTCGCCGGTCTCGAATCCGTCCGTGAAGACGCCCGAGCCTCCCGGCTTCGGCTGGGGCACGGCGAAGCCGCCGCTCGCCGCCACGGTCAGGATCTCGTCCAGGTTGCGGTCTCGCACAGCGGCGTAGCCCACGTAGCCGGCGGCCGCCGCCTGGGCCTCAAAGTCGTTGTAGCGGTTGATGTTGGCGCTGCCGCCCGGGTTCGCCGCATCCCACACGTAGTCCACCAGGATCACCTTCCTCGTGCGCCCGGCCTCGGCCAGGTAGTGGGCCAGAACGCTGGTGCGGAAGGCCACCTCGGCCGGCGGCACCGGCGTGAGTTCGTTGTAGAACACGTCCTCCACGCCGATGCCGTCGATCGCCGCCAGGTAGGAGAGGCCCAGGGCGTCGAGGTTCCCGGCGTCGTCCAGGATGATGTCGTCGCCGTTCTGGGGGAACACCAGGAAGCGGGAGTGGCCGCGGGTCACCCGGGCGTAGTTCGCCAGCGCCGAAACCAGGGCCACCATGTCCTGGCGGGCGGCGAGCCGCGTGCGCTCGCCCTGGTCCTCGCTCCAGAAGGTGAAGGCGTCGATGATGTCCAGATAGATGCCGTCGAAGCCCTGGTCCAGGATGCGGTCCAGGGTGGACTTCGCCGTGCCGCTCGGGGTGCCGAAGAGCAGCCCCTGCCAGCCCGGCTGCCAGTAGCGCACCTTGTAGTTGTTGGGGAAATCCGGGTTCGACGGCCCCAGCCAGGAGGGAGCATCCGGGTCCGGCGGCCCCTGGTCCACCCAGGCCGGGTTCCAGTACCAGCGGTAATCCTCCGCCTCGCCGATCGACAGATACGCCAGCACCACCTTCCCCGTGGCCTTCAGAGCCGCCACCTGGGCCGGCGTGAACTCGCCGCTCGCCCCGCCGTCCGAGGAGTAGTCCATCACCACCCCATCGAAGCTCGTGGCCCCGATCGCGGTGATCGAAGCCGCTCCGTTCGGCTGCAGCACGTAAAGCCAGTCGTTCAACCCCGCCAGCCGAGAATCCACCGCCCCACCCGGCGAGGCGAACAACGCAAGAGCGAGGAGCGAGGCAACCAGAACCAACCGAGGCATGAGCCCACCTCCGCGGGGGATGGTAGCGGGCGGGGCTGCTGCTGTCGAACCCGGCCCAGGCCGTCGCGCGCCGAGCGCACGAGGAGGGCCGAGCGAAACGGGTCTCGCCGAAGACGAGGCCCTCCTGGTTCGCCGCGGAGAGGGAGGAGGCTGCCGACACGATGCCGAAGACCGGCGCCGCAAGTTTCCCCACCGGGATCTTGACGGCTCTTGCGCTACGATCGGTGCTCTCCATGTGCGCCCACCCCTCCTTCGAGCCGGCCCCTGGCGGGAAGCGCCGCAGGCCTTCGGGGAGCCCTCAGGTCGCAGCGCCGCTCGCCCCTCGCGACCCGAGCGCCGCGGCTGCCAGGACGGCGACGGGCCCAGCCGAGGCGGTTTCGTCGGGAGTTCTGTCCTCTCCGGCGGAGCCGATGCTCAGCCGAGCGATTGCGCAGACGCTTCTCGCGCCCGCCGCCGCACGGGCACGCCTCTTCGCGCAGCAGGTCGGCGAGATCGAGCGGTTCATGGCGGAACACCCCGAAGAACGGCCCTGGACCTGCACGCGGTTCCAGGGCACCGACGGTTCCACCATCTTTCGCGGCGGCGTCGGTCACTCGCTGGTCATCGACCCCGCGGGACGGCTCTGGCGGGCGCGCAGCTACGAGGATTTCGCCACGACCTACCGCTTCGCCAACGGGTCCTGCGAGATCGACACGCTGACTCCCCGCTATGACCAGATGCGCGAGTACCGCCCACGCCACGACGGGCGCAAGCCCATGGTGTAGGCGGCCACCCCCTCTACGCCACCTCCCGCCCCCCCGCGAGGAGCGGGGCGAGGGCCAGGGCGCCTAGGCCGAGGGCGAGGAGGAGTTGGAGCGGCGGCGCTGGGCTTGCCGCGGCTCCGGCGGTGGCCGCGGCCTGGGCTCCCTGGAGCATTCCCCAGGCTCCGGCCGTGGCCACTCCCACGGCCAGCGCGGTGGCCACCCTCTGCCACCAGACGACCGGTCGGAGGGAGCGTTCCAGGGCCTCTTCGCGGGCGCGGATCCGGGCCTTGAGGAGCACTACCGAGGCGGGAGGGAGGTTGGCCTGCCGATGGAGCGCGCGGGCGCCTTCCTGGAGGGCACGGGCGGTGCGCACGGCTTCCTGGCAAGCGGCGCAGGCCGCGAGATGCGTTTCCTGCTCCGGACCGGGGCCGGCAAGGCTCAAGGTGGCGAGGAGCTCTTCTTCGCGGGGGCAGCGGGCGTTCATCCATTTCTCCAGCATCTCGTCTCCTCTAACTCGGCCCGGGGCCGCCGAGCCGCTTGGCCAGGCGGCGGCGCGCAGACCGGACCGCAGAACGGCTTCGGCAGCGCGGACCTGTTCAACCAGCCCT
>CALMKX010000143.1 GCA_937867335.1 uncultured Acidobacteriota bacterium | reverse complement strand
CAGCAATCGCCATGGAGAACAGGATGTTGCGGCCATCGGGCGACCAGCGCGGCGCGAAGGTGGGGTTGCTGCTTTCCGTCACCAGCCGCTGCTTGCCGGTGCCGATGTCATAGACGAAGATGCGCACGCGGTTCTGGATGTAGCTCACGTAAAGGAGCGAGCCGTAATCCGGCGAGAAGCGGGGCGAGAGAGCGGGCCAGCCGCTCGGGAGTGCCGAGATCGCTCCAGCCGCAGGCCGGCGCGGGTGCCACCAGCAGGCGGTTTTCGCTGCCCTGGAGCAGGTCGCGACTGAAGTCCGCCGGGCGCAGCCGCTGGTAGGCACCCGCGATGGCTGCGGCCTTGCCCCGGCGCTCGTCGTCCCGGGCGCGGGCGAGTTGGCGCAGCAGCTGGGGTTGGCGCTCGGCGTAGAGCTCGAGCAGGGTGCGGGCGGTGGCCACCAGGATGAAACTGTTGAGCAGGCCGCCGGCGGCGCGCAGCTCTTCGGCGAGCTGGGGAGCCGGCTTCTCGACGAAGCGCAGCACCTCCCGGGTGCTCGCCGGGCCGGGCTTGCCGGGCAGGATCCAGCCGAGCTCGGTCTCGGCCCTTTCCGGTTCCACGCCCAGCAGGAACACCGAGCCGGGCTTCAGGTAGAGGGCGAAGAAGGCGCTGCGCAGGGCTCCTGCCAGGGCCGCCTCGTCGGCCACGTAATGGTCCGAAGGCAGGATCAGAACGCCGGCTTCCGGGTCCCGCTCGGCGATCGCCAGCAGGGGCAGCAGGATGCCGGCGGCGGTGCCGCGGTTGCTCGGCTGCTCGACGATGTTGGCCGCGGGGAAAGCGGCGAGCTCGCGCTGCCACCACTGCCGGTGATGGCTGGCCACCACCGCCGTGATCCGCTCTCCGGGCACCACCCGGGAGGCTCGGCGCACGGTCTCGGCCAGGAGCGAGGCGCCGCTGCCCAGCCGGCAGAACTGCTTGGGAACGGCGTTGCCGTCGGCGTCGGTGGTGAGGTGCGCGAGCCGGCTGCCTTCGCCGGCCGCAAGCACCAGGGCCCAGCGAGAGCCACCCCAGCGCTGGGATCGGGACGAAGCGGTTGCCTGTGCCATGGTCTGTCTCCTGCTTCTGAGCTCTGCCCGGAAAGCGGGTCTCGATCTCGGTCGTCGGATGAGATGCAAGCTGCCCCCAGAGGGTTACAGCACCATGCTCAGGGCGTGCCAAAGAAGTGCTGGAAGGGGATATGAGCCCGCATCGACCAGGAGGCTTCGTTGTGCTGAGCGTAGGGGAAGGCCAGGTAGAGCACGTCCTCGCCGTCCACGAAGCCCCTTTCGAGCAGCAGATTGCGCATCCGGCGGGTGACTTCGTAGTTGTCGCGCGGCCAGCCGCTGTCGAGGTAGAGCCGGATCGGCCGGCGCTCCTCGGCTTGCACGCGTTCCATCAGGTTGTCGCGGAAGCCGAAAGTGCTCGACAGACAGCCGGCGTGGCCGAAGACCTCCGGGTGCTGCCAGGCCAGGTAGAAGGAAACCACGCCGCCCAGCGAGGAGCCCATCACCGCCGTGTTCGCGGGGCCGGTGAGGGTGCGATAGCGCTGCTCCACCCAGGGCTTGACCTCCTCGAGCAGGAAGCGGCCGTAGCGCTCGTAGCCGGTCTGGGTGTAGTCCACCATGCGATCCTGAGGGTAGACCCCGACCACGATCACCTTGCGAATGAGATTCATGCCCGAGAGGATGCCCAGGGTCTCGTCGATCCCCCATTCGTGGCCGGCGAAAGCCTCGTCGGGAAAAAACAAATTCTGGCCATCCTGCATGTAGACCACCGGGTAGTGCTCGAGGGTGTTCTCGGCGTAGCCCGGCGGGTAGAACACCCGCACCGCGTGCTGCCGCTTGCCGCCTTCGGCGGAGAGGAAGTTCAGGTTGCAGACGCTGCAGCTGGTATCGGCGAAGAAGTGGGGATAGATGTCCTGGCGTTCCTTGCCGTTGGGCAGGGCCAGGTAGTTCTCGCCCTGGGACCAGCAGTAGACCTCGCCCTGGTGCAGCAAGGGCTTGTAGTACTGATAGGGCTTGGTCATTTCGAGATCGAATTCGAAGACGGCGCCGTCGGCGCTCACCCGGTCCGGTTTCTGGTTACGGTTCCAATCGCGGTCCGTGCGCAGCAGGATCTCGCCCTCGGCGAGCGGATAGTGCACCGCGATGGTCATGACTTGCTTCATGGCATCTCCTCCTCGAGATGAACGGCTCGCCGCCCATTTTCCGGGGCGGCTCCTTCCTGGCAGAGCCCCGCGGCTCGTCGCGCCAGCCCGCCTTGGATGATGGACCCGCCGGACGGGTTTCAGGGCTCGCTCCAGCCGAGGCGAAGGCAGCGGAAACCCTCGAGCCGATCCAAGCATCGAAGCTGCCAGGTGTCGAAACAAAGGTCAAGGAGGCGCGATTCGACCATGACGCAACCCACGAGCCGAATCTGTTCCCAACCGAGCCCGGTCGGGCTCCCGACCGGAGTCTGTGGCGAGGGAGCGCCATGCTGACGGGCCGAGCGGAAGCCTCGCAGGAGACGGCTCCACCCAGCCGACTGGAGCCGCGGCAGGGCCGCGGAGCCAGCACGGCGAGGACCCGAGCGGGCTCTGCTAGAGTCGTTTCAATGATCGAACAACGGATGGATTCTCCGACCCTCGGCGAGCCGGGGCCCGAGCCGCTCCTGCTGCGTCTCCGCACCGGCGACGATGCTGCCTACCATGAACTGGTGATCGGCTACGGCGGGCGTCTGCTGGCCGTGTGCCGGCGTTTTCTCGCCAACGAGGAAGACGCCCGGGACGCCGTCCAGGACACCTTCTTCCAGGCCTTCCGGGCCCTGCCCCGCTTCGAAGGAGGCTGCCAGCTCGGAACCTGGCTCCACCGTATCGCCGTCAACACTTCGCTGATGAAGCTGCGCAGCCGCCGATCGCGCCCCGAGGAGTCGATCGAGCCGCTCCTGCCACGCTTCCTCGACGACGGCCATCAGGTGGATCCCGCGGTGGACTGGGACGAGCCTCTGCGCAGCCTCGAGCACGATGAGACGCGCCGACTGGTGCGCCGTTCGATCGATCAGCTGCCGGATTCCTATCGCAACGTCCTGCTGCTGCGCGACATCGAAGAGCTGTCGACGGCCGAAGTGGCCGAGTTGCTCGCGATCAGCGAGAACGCCGTGAAAATCCGCTTGCACCGCGCTCGTCAAGCACTGCGCGAGCTGCTGGATCCTCATCTTCGCCAGCGGGCGGTGGCCGGCGGCCACTCAAACGAGAATACGAGGCCTGTATGAGCCAAAAATATATCACTTGCGAAGAAGTGATCACCTTTCTCCTGAGCTATCTTTCCGGGGAGCTTTCGGCCGAAAAGGCCGGCGAGTTCGAGCGCCACCTGGCGGTCTGCCCTTCCTGCGTGCACTACCTGAAGACCTACAAGGCCACGGTGGAACTGGGCCGGAACGCTCTGGGCGGGACCGCCGAGCCGGGGCCGAGCGCCCTCGCACCGGAGATGGTGCGGGCCATCCTGGCCCTGCGGCCTCCCGGCTGAGCGACCCACTGGCGGATCGACCCCCTCGAGAGGAAACCCCCCGCCCGCCTCCGGCATCGAAGCGAGTCGTCCTTCCCCCCGACAATCCGCCGGGGGGCTTCGCCAGGAGGCCTCCACCATGAAAGCAGTCGCCGTCTTTCCCGGCCGGGCCGGGAGCGTGCATCTGAGAGAAGTTCCCGAGCCGAGTCTCGACGCGATCGACGGTGGCCGCGGCGTGTTGGTCGAAGTGCTGCGGGTGGGCGTCGACGGCACGGACAAGGAGATCCATGCCGGCGAGTACGGCGCGGCGCCTCCCGGCGACGACTACCTGATCGTCGGCCACGAAAGCTTCGGCCGGGTGCTCGCCGTGGGCCCCGCGGTGTGGGAGCTCGCCCCCGGGGACTTCGTGGTGGCCACGGTGCGCCGGCCGGGCGCCAGCTTGCTCGACCGGATCGGCCTGCAGGACATGACGCCCGAGGACAGCTACCTCGAGCGCGGCATCAACCTCCGCCACGGCTTCCTCTGCGAGCGCTACGTCGAGTCCGCGGAATTCCTGATCCCGGTGCCGGCCCGCCTCGCCGAGGTGGGGGTGCTGCTCGAGCCGGCGAGCGTGGTCGTGAAGGCGATCGAGCAGGCTTTCGAGATCCAGCGCCGGCTGCGGGTGTGGCAGCCCAAGAGGGCGCTGGTTCTGGGGGCGAGCACCCTGGGCCTCCTGGCCGCGCTGTTCCTGCGCCTCCGGGGCTTGGCGGTGGTGGCCATGGCACAGACCTTGCCGCCCTCCCTCTCCTCCGAGCTCCTGGCGGCGATCGGCGTTCGCTATGTGAGCGGGCGACAGACCAGCCTATCGTCGCTGGTTTCCGAGGTGGGCCCCTTTGACTTCATTCTCGAGGGCACTGGCCACTCCCCGATGGTCTTCGAAGCCATGCAGGCCCTGGCCAAGAACGGCGTGCTGGCGATGGTGAGCATCACCGGTGGCGAGACCCGGGTGGAAGTGCCGGCGGACCGAATCAACCAGGCTTTCGTGCTCGGCAACAAAGTGGCCTTCGGCAGCGTCAACGCCAGCCGGGCCGACTTCGAGTCGGCGGTGGCCGGCCTCGCCCAGGCCGAACTCGCCTATCCGGGATGGCTCGCGAGGCTCCTGACCCATCCGGTCGCCGGCCTCGAGAGCTTCCAGGAGCTGGTGCGGCTGCTCACCGAGGTGAAGGGCGCGATCAAGGTCTTCTGCGAAGTGGCGCCGCTCGCGGAGGCGAAACCTTCAGCGCGGGCGAGCATCGAAACCGTCAACGAGCCGGCGTGAGCCGAGGCAGATCGAGAGGAGTTCAGTGAGCGCAGCAGCCAAGAAGGTGAGCACTGAGCGCAAGCGGCTGGAGGCGGCGGCCACCGAGCCCTGGCGGGAGTGGGGGCCCTACCTGTCCGAGCGCCAATGGGGCACCGTGCGCGAGGACTACAGCGCCAACGGTGCCGCATGGGACTACTTCCCCCACGAGATGGCGCCGGCCCGGGCCTATCGCTGGGGCGAAGACGGCCTGGCCGGCTTCTGCGACTCGCGCCAGCGGCTGTGCTTCGCCCTCGCGCTGTGGAACGGCCGAGATCCGATCCTCAAGGAGCGGCTCTTCGGCCTCACCGGCCCCCAGGGCAACCACGGCGAAGACGTCAAGGAGTGCTACTACTACCTCGACGCCCTGCCGACCTCGGCCTATCTCAAGATGCTCTACAAGTACCCGCAGGCGGAGTTTCCCTACCGCCGGCTGGTCGACGAGAACGCCCGCCGTGGGCGCCAGGAGGACGAGCTCGAGCTCCTGGACACCGGGGCCTTCGACCACGACCGCTACTTCGATGTCTTCGTCGAATACGCCAAGGCCACGCCCACGGACATCCTGATCCGCCTCACCGTGGCGAACCGTGGGCCCGAGAGCGCCCGGCTCGCCCTCGTGCCCCAGCTGTGGTTCCGCAACACCTGGTCCTGGGGGCGCTCGCTCGAGGGCAAGCCGAGTCTGGCGATGGAGAAGGGCGAGCGCTCGGTTTCGGCCTTCCACCCCGAGTTGGGCAAGATGTGGCTGTTCTTCGAGGACGGCCCGGAGTCGCTGTTCTGCGACAACGACACCAACGTGGCCCGGCTCTGGGGCGGCGAGAACCCTCCGGGCTTCTTCAAGGACGGCCTCCACGAGGCCCTGGTCCACGGCCGGCGCGAGGCCGTGAACCCCGAGCGCAAGGGCACCAAGATGGGGCTCCACTACGCCCTCGAGCTGGCTGCCGGGGAGGAGCGCTCCTTCCGCCTACGGCTCTCCTCCGAGCGGCTCGTCCGGCCCTTCTCCGACTACGATCCGCTCTTTGCCGATCGCCTGCGCGAGGCCGACGAGTTCTATGCCGAGCTGGGGGGAGACGAACTCGACCCGGAAGCCCGGCGCATCTACCGCCAGGCTTCGGCCGGGCTGCTGTGGAGCAAGCAGTTCTACCATTTTGACGTACCACAATGGCTCGAAGGGGATCCGTCCCAGCCCACGCCGCCCGAGGAGCGCAAGAAGGGCCGCAACCACCAGTGGACGCACCTCAACAACGCCGACGTGATCTCCATGCCGGACAAGTGGGAGTACCCCTGGTATGCCGCCTGGGACCTCGCCTTCCACTGCGTGCCGCTCGCCCGGCTCGATCCGGACTTCGCCAAGAAGCAGCTGGTGCTCCTCGCCCGCGAGTGGTACATGCACCCGAACGGCCAGCTGCCGGCCTACGAATGGGCTTTCGGCGACGTCAACCCGCCGGTGCACGCCTGGGCGGCGCTGCGCGTCTTCGAGATCGAGCGGGAATTGACCGGCAAGGCGGATTACGACTTCCTCGAGCGGGTCTTCCACAAGTTGATGCTCAACTTCACCTGGTGGGTGAACCGCAAGGATGCCGAGGGTCGAAACGTTTTCCAGGGCGGCTTCCTCGGCCTGGACAACATCGGCATCTTCGATCGCTCGGCCGAGCTGCCCACCGGCGGTCGGATCGATCAAGCCGACGGCACCGGCTGGATGGCCATGTACTCGCTCAATCTGATGCGCATGGCTCTCGAGCTCGCGGTGCAGGACAAGGTCTACGAGGACATCGCCACCAAATTCTTCGAGCACTTCCTCTACATCGCGGCCTCGCTCGCCGACCTCGGCGGAGAAGGTATCGATTTCTGGGACGAAGAGGACGAGTTCTTCTACGACGTGCTGCACCTGCCCAACGGCAAGGCGCTGTCCATGCGGGTGCGCTCGATGGTGGGGCTGATTCCGCTCTTCGCCGTCGAGGTGCTCGAGCCGGAGATGCTCGAGGCCCTGCCCGAGTTCAGGAAGCGCCTGGACTGGTTTCTCAGCTATCGCCCGGACCTCGCCCAGCAGGTGTCCCGCTGGCATGTGCCCGGTGGCGGGGACCGCCGGCTGCTTTCTTTGCTGCGTGGCTTCCGCATGAAGGGCGTGCTGCGCCGGCTGCTCGACGAAACAGAGTTTCTCTCTCCCCACGGCGTGCGCTCGATCTCCCGTGCCCACGCCGGCGAGCCCTATCAGCTGAAGGTGAACGGCCGCGAGTTCTCGGTGGGCTACGAGCCGGCGGAATCGCGCACGGGGCTGTTCGGCGGCAATTCGAATTGGCGGGGCCCGGTGTGGTTCCCGGTGAATTTCCTGATCATCGAGGCCCTTCGCCGCTTCCACCGCTACTACGGCGACGGCTTCCAGGTGGAATGCCCCACGGGCTCCGGCCGCAACCTCCACCTGGGCCAGGTGGCCGACGAGCTTTCGCGCCGCCTGGCCGGCCTCTTCCGGCCGGACCGCTCCGGCCAGAGGCCGGTCTTCGGCGACCAGCCGAAGCTGCAGGGGGACCCGCATTTCCGCGACCATCTGCTGTTCTACGAGTACTTCCACGGCGACACCGGTCAGGGCCTCGGGGCCTCGCATCAGACCGGCTGGACCGCCCTGGTGGCCGAGCTGCTGAAGGTGCCGGGCCGTGGCTAGCGACCTCGAATGGGCCTTCGGCCCGGAGACCCTGGGCGACTTCGGGGCCGCCAGCGCCCTCGAATGGCTGGAAACGGACGGCCTCGGCGGCTGGGCGAGCGCCTCGATCGTGGGCGCCCACACCCGCCGCTACCACGGCCTGCTGGTTGCCGCCACCCGGCCGCCGGCGGGGCGGCTGGTGCTGCTCTCGCGCCTGGAGGAGACGCTCGGGCTCGAGGGCGAGCGTTTCGAGCTCGCCGCCAACCGGTTCCCGGGGGCGATCCATCCCCAGGGCCACCGGTTCCAGGCCGGCTTCCGGCGGGGCCTCTTCCCGGTGTTCTACTACCAAGCCGGCCCCCTCACCTTGCGCAAGACGATCGCGAGCCTCTACGGCGAGGCCACCCGGCTAGTGCTCTACGAGCTGCTGAGCGCCCCGGCGTCCGTGGAGCTCGAGCTGCGGCCGTTCTTCGCCTGCCGGGACTACCACTCTCTGGCCCGGGCCAACGCCGAGCTGGCGCGGGAGGCTTCCTTCGAAGACGGAGTGCTGCGCTACCAGGGCTATCCGGATCAGCCCACGGTGGCGCTCGCGGTGCCGGGCGGCAGCTTCCACCCGGCTCTGGACTGGTACTACCGCTTCGAGTACTTCCGCGAGCTCGAGCGCGGCTTCGACGGCCACGAGGATCTGTTCACCCCCGGCGTGCTGCGGGTGCGCCTGGCGGAAGGGGAGCGGCTGGGGGTGATCGCCACCACGGGCGAGCCCGCCAGGCGGGACGCCTTCGCCCTGCTCGAGGCGGAGCGCCGGCGCCGCCAGGCCCT
>CALMKX010000142.1 GCA_937867335.1 uncultured Acidobacteriota bacterium | reverse complement strand
TAGGCGGCCTCCCCGGGGCGGCTGCCAGGTGGGGCCGCCGCCGAGGCGTTGCCGCCGTGGCAGTCCACGCAGGCCAGGCGCACCGTGCCCGAGGCATGGATGGGCTCGATGCCCGCGTGGCAGGAGAGGCAGCCCTCGCTCCTCTCTTCGGCTTCGGCGCGGGTTGCCACCGTGGGCGGCTCCTCGCCGGCCGGCAGGCGGAGCGCGAAGGGCAGGGCGAGCGCCGCGGCTCCCGACGCGAGCAGGAGGAAGCGCAAAGGGCCGGCTGAGGGTCGAGTTGCCATCTCCGCTCCTCCTCTAGAAGGTCAGGGTGAGGCTGGCGAAGCCGGCGTAAAGGGCCGAGTCTTCTTCGTAGAGGTCGGTGAAGCCCTGGCCCGGCAGCAGGGCGGCCACGCCGCCCACCACCACCAGGTTCTGGTTGAGCAGCGGCCGCCAGCGGCAGCCGAGGGAGAGATCGAGGCCGATCTCGCGGTGGATGCCGGCCTGGAAGAGGGCGAGCTCGAGTGGCGCCGTCTCGGCGAAACGCAGGTAGTTGGCGGTCGCCACCAGCTTCAGCTTGGGGGTGAGCTCGGCATCGAGACCGAGGCTCAGAAGCTCGAGCCCGGGGTTCACGAAGTTCGGCTGCCCCTCTTCCTTGCTGCTCTGGATCGTGGGCAGCAGGCTGCCGCGCGACACCAGCGAGACCCCCGTCGCCGGCAGGCGCAGCCCCAGGCGGTTCCAGAACGAGAAGCCGCCGCCGGCGAACTGCGGGTTGTCGAAGATGGCGGCGAAGCCCTCGGCCTTGTCGTCGGTGGGATGGGCGTCGCCGCTGGCGTAGAGGAAGGCGAGCTTCGGCCGCCACCAGTCGCGATCCACCGAGAGCTCGAGCGCTGCCATGCCGGCACGGATGTCCACCTTGCGGCCGGCGAGCGGGTTCAGATCGTCCTCGCCGTGGGCGTAGTAGAGAGCGGAGTCCACGTTCAGCCGGCCCAGGTGGCCGAAGGTCGCCCAGCCCAGGTAGGTGGCCTTCACCTCGTGGGGGGTGAAGGAGCCGAGCGGGTCCGGCCGCGCCAGGAAGCCGTTGCGGTCGAAGCGGAAGCTGGCTTCGTCGCGCAGGTAGTGCAGGCTCCACAGGCTGGTGAAGCCGGGGCGGAGGAAATCCTGCCGGTAGAAGTTGGCCACCGCCACCTGCTGGTCGCGCAGTTCGAAGGTGTTGAGGCCGCTGTTGGTGTCCTTCTCCAGGCGCTCGAAGAAGGCCAGGTTGTACTGATTGCGGTTCGATTGGCTGTTGCCGAAGAGGCGCACGCCGAGGTTGGTGTCCGAGAATACGAAGCCGCGGAAGTCGCTGGTGAACGGCTGGATGCCGGCGCGCAGCGAGAGGAAGTCGTAGTTGGGCGAGAGGTCCGCCAGCTTGGCCTCGACGAAGGCTTCCTGGAGCGAACCGCGGCCGTCGGTGCGAGTGGTGCCTTCCCGCACGTCCGGCTCCACCAGGCCGTTCTCGTGGGTGGCGAGGTAGTTGAGATTGCCCGCGAGGGTGGCCTTCACGCGCCACACGAAGGGCTTGAACGCGGTGTCTCCCTTGAAGAGATCGGCCGAGAAGAACACGTTCTCGGCAGCGAGCAGCTGGCCGTCCCGGCCGAAGAAGGAGAGGCTCCCGGGGCGATCGGCGCTCGCGCCCGAGGGCGTGGGCAGGGTGAAGGCGTCCACCAGGGTATCGGCGGTAGCGGTCACTACCAGGAAGAGGTCCTGCCCGGCGATCGGGTAATCGCCCTTGAGCACGTTCTGGTTGTAAGGGTCGAAACGGCTGGGCCGGGCGTTGATCTCGTACGGGGGCGGGGCGATCCGCCAGCGGTCCGGCATCTCGAGGAAATCGCCGTTTTCGAGCTGCGCGGGCTCCTGGTAGCCCTCCGGCGGCGCCACCAGGGGCCGCCGGGGAAGGCGCCCCTTGGCCGTTACCCAGAGCTCCTGGCGGGCACGTACCTCGCCGCCGGCGGGCCCCTGCACCACCACCTCGAGGCTGTAGCTGCCTTCGGCGAGCGCCCACGGGCAACGCAGGGCGAAGCGCCCTCCTCGCTCCACGCGGCCGGTGCAGGCCGGCTGCCCCTCGAGCGTGGCCGAGACGGCCGAGGCGTACGGGGCGGTGGTGGCGCCGGCCACCAGCACTTCGACCCCCTGGGAGACGATCGGCCGCCCCTCGTTGATCTCGAGCTCGAGGCTCGCCCCCGCCGCCGCCTCGGCCGGCAAGGCCCGGGGAGGCAGCAAGGCGACGAGCGCCAGGGCGAGGAGCCAGGGTCTTGGCTTGGGCATCCTCAACCCTCCGGATTTCTCGGGAATTTGAGGAAAGGCAGGCGCACGCCGCCCACCTTGAAGCGGTCCGCTCGCAGGGCCTCGGGCGGCAGGAAGCCCTGGGCGCCGAAGAAGGAGACGTAGTCGTCCTGCTCGATGCCAT
The DNA here is from genome assembly GCA_937867335.1 of uncultured Acidobacteriota bacterium. Classification (GTDB taxonomy): domain Bacteria; phylum Acidobacteriota; class Thermoanaerobaculia; order Multivoradales; family SZUA-115; genus JAXLQX01. The sequence continues at coordinate 1,532 of CALMKX010000142.1, read as the reverse complement.
CGCCGCTCACTCCCAACCCTCCCACCAGGGTGCTGCCGCGGTAGAGCGGCACCGAGCCGGCGAAGAACACCAGGCCGTTGCGGTAGGGGCCGGCCGGGTCCCCGCCCAGCCGGCAGGGGTTGGCGAGATCCTGCTGGAAGAGGCCGAAGAAGGGGCCGGAAGAACTGCCGTCGATGCCCGAGGGGAACAGCGGCTGGGCGCCGAAGCCGAGCGTGCGGTTGGTGATGGCGGTGCCGGGGGGCAGGGGCGGCAGGCCCACGCGGCTGAGGTAGGCCACGTTGCGCGCCTTGGCCACCGCCACGTCGAGGGAGAAGACGGTGGAGTCTGGCATGCGGAAGAGGGCGAGAATCTCGCCCTGGGCATCGGCCACGGCGATGGCCATCCGAGCCCTCGAGCCGAGCGGCAGGCGGATCACCCCGCGGATGCGGCCGGCCGCGGCCTCGGCTGCGCTGACGATGCCCTGCACCTCGGCGAGGCTGAGCCCCGGCCCGGCCGTCGGGCCCACCAGATAGCCCTCGGGCACGCAGCCACCGGGGGCCGGGCCGAGCTGGAAGAGCACCGGTGCCGCGCCCGACGAGGTGCCGGGGGGCCGGCTGGTCTGCTGCACGAAGGGCAGGCGGATGCCGTCGATGAAGACGGCGTCGCGGGGCTTCAGGGTGGAGGGTGCGGGACCAAAGCCGCTCGAGACGGCCGAGAAGGCCGCGAACTCCGCCGCGGCAGCGGGCAGCCCGGCGACCCCGATGCCGCCCACCAGGCGATCCCCGCGGTAGATCGGCACGCCGCCCGAGAAAATCTGGATGCCGTTGGCCAGCCGCTTCTGCCCGGTCGGCGCAGCGGGGATTGAAGTGCAGGTGCCGGTATCGGTCGAATTCGGCAACGAGCCGTTCACGAACACCACGTGCTGGAGCAGGTTCGATTTGACGAGGGCGATCTGCAGACCGGTTGCGAAGGGGCTGAAGTCGTCGATCGGCCGCGAGAACGGTCCGTTGGCTTGCGCCACTTCGCCGTCGGGGAAATGCGGCCGCGAGATGTTGCCGATCGAACGGGCGCCGAAAGCGACCTTGCCCGTAAGCGCAGCCGTATCGTTGAAAAACGTCCGCGCGCGCGTGACGAAGTCAGGAATTTCGCCGTCGGGATCGGCCTGGAGTTGCGCTGCCGCCTGAGAGTTCGAAAAGAACGCCACGGTCCGCGCCTTCTGCAGCGAGACGTCGGTGCCGAAGATCGGCGCGACGCCGTTCGGGTATCGCGTGGCGGAGCAGTTTGGGATTCGCATCGTCCCGCCGCGTCCAGGCCTCGTGCCCCTGGTTTGGCCGCCGAAGGATGTGGAGGCCTTGGGTGCCTTGAGCGGGTTGTCGCTCGACTGCGAACTGCGGGCGGGTCCGGACGCCCCGCGCTTCCGCGAGGCCCTGTTGTTCACCCACCGGGGCATCAGCGGTCCCTCGGTCCTTCAGATTTCCAGTCACTGGCGCCTGGGCGAATCGGTGCGGGTGGACCTGATCCCCGGCAAATCCGACCGGCTCGTCTCCCCGATA
>CALMKX010000141.1 GCA_937867335.1 uncultured Acidobacteriota bacterium | reverse complement strand
ACGCAACTGGGGGCCGGTCCGCTGGGACACTGCGTGCGCACTACTTCTTCAGAAGCGTGCAAGGCGTCTGGGCATGCAGCGACCCGGACTGCCCCGATATCCCCGATATCGGTCAGAGCGCCGAGCGCCGCGTCGGGCGTCTCTTCCTCTCCCCGCGGCTGAGCTGTACCTGTGGCGCCCGTGTCCTGGAGCTCGCTTACTGCCAGACATGTGGTGAGCTCTACCTCGGCGGTTGGCGGGCAAAGGATCCTGACGCCGAGGCCTGGTATCTCGTCGGCGACATTCCCGACCTCGAACAGCTCCCGGATGCGATCGGTGGGTCCAAGACGGCATCGCAGTACGCGGTCGTCTGGCCGCGGCCCGAAGAGAAGCCCGCCACCGCCAAGTACACCAAGGACAAGGGCAACTTCACCTACCACGTCGACCCCTGCGAGTACCAGCCGGCGCTCGGCCGCCTGCAAGGCGGGGTCGGGAACCAGACTGGCTGGACCGTCAACGTCACCGCGCCAGAGGACCGTGACCCTCCGGCGCTTCCGACGAAGTGCCCGCGTTGCGACGACGACTGGGATGCCCCCTGGGCTGGGAGCCCCGAAGATCCCGGACGCGCAAGCTCGCCGATCAGGTTCATGCGAACCGGCTTCGAGAAAGTCACACAGGTGCTCGCAGACGCGCTCATGCGCGAGATCGCCGACACCCCGCAGCAGCGGAAGATCGTGAGCTTCACCGACAGCCGTCAGGACGCCGCGAAGCTCGCTGCAGGTATCGAGCAACGCCACTACGAGGACACCGTCCGGCAGCTCGTGGCGCAAATCGCGATGAGCGGCGAGACACTCGCCGATTACGCTTCATCCCCGGGTGTGAGGCGCAGCTTTTGCGGGCGCTGCGGCTCGCCTCTGGCGTTTCGCGGTGAGCGGTGGGCGGGCGAAGTGCATGTGCCGGTTTGCGCGTTCGAGGAAGCGGCCGAAATGGCGCCGACCAACGACTATTTCGAAGCTGAAAAACTGCCGTGGGCGGCGCTGCTAGGTCACACGCCCTAACTTATCCACAGAAGCGCGACAAACGGGGACAATTTCGCCCGCGCTGCGCCTGCGGTTGCTGCTCGAACGCGGACGCTTGCAGGATGCTCGCAAACTCGCGCAGGACCTGCTGGGTGATGCCGCGGGCAATGCCTCCGGCACCCTGCTCCTGGCCGTGCAGGCCCGCCCACTGCTGCGCCTGCTCTACCAGGTACCGCTGCTGGAGCTCTTCACCTGGCCGCGCTTCTTCCTGCCGTTCACCCTCGCGCTCGCCCTGGCCGGGGCCTTCGGCCTCGAGGAGCTGCTGCGCGGGAAGAGGCTCGCCCCCTGGCTCGGCCTGGCTGCCGCCGTCGCGGCAAGCCTCGCCCTGCGGCACGACGCCTGGTGCCTGAGCCTCTGGCTGGGGCTGGTCTCGGGCCTCTTGGCGGTGCGCTTGCTGCGCGGGCCGGGAACGCCTCTCGCGCGCAGCCTGCGCGCCAGCCTGCCAGTGCTGCTGGTGCTAGTGGACCTGGTGCCGTGGGGGAGAAGCCTGCTGCCCAAGGGGGACCCCAACCTGTTCTACCCGCCGAGCGCGCCGGCTCGAGCGCTCCAGGCGGAGAATGAGGCCCCCGGCGGCCCCTGGCGCAGCGCGGCCCAGTACTACCTCTTCTACCCCAACCTACCCGGCTTCTACGGCCTGGCGGACCCGCGCCCCCACAACCCGCTCGCACCGCAGGGGCAGATCGACGCCCTCGCCGCCGCCTTCGACTACCAGCCCTCGGTGTTCCGCTACGTGACGCCCTTCAACCGCCCGGACCAGCCCTTCCTCGACTTCCTGAACGTGCGCACCGTGCTCTCGAACTCCCTGCTGCCGGACCGCCCCACCACCCTCGAGCCCCTGCCCTCCCGGGGCCTCGAGCCCTACCAGCTCTGGCGCAACCCGAACGCCCTGCCGCGCTGGTTCTTCGCCACCCGCGCCACACCCCTCCCCGGCCCGGAAGCCCTCCGCGGCTGGCTGGCGGACCTCCAGGACGCCCACCAGGTGGTCGTCTACGCCGCCGAAGCGGCCCAGCTGCCAAAAGAGCTCGCGCCCTCACCCGGCCCCCCCGAACTCGTGGCCCTCCACCCCGGCCAAGTGAGCCTCCGCTTCCCGGCCTCCTCCACACCGCGCCTCCTCGCCACCTCCCTGCCGGATCCAGCCAACTGGCAAGCTCGAACCGCCAACCAACCCCTCCCCACCCTCACTGTGAACGCCGGCTACCTGGGAGTCCTAATCCCTCCCGGAGCCACCGAAGCCACCCTCCGCTACATCCCGAGGGGGCTGATGGTTGGTGCGCTGCTGAGCTTGGTGTCGGCGGTGGTGATCGGCGGGCTGCTGGTGCGCTGAGGGGGGGCGGGGGATCGGCGAAGCGGGCTGGGAGGGGAGCGACGCGGCCAAGGAGGGGGGCGCGGCCTGAGCAGCTGCTTCCCGCGGGTGAGTCGAAGTCTTGGTTCCACACTAGACGAACTTCGCAACTTCTGCGTAGAATTCCTTGCACTGCAGAGAGTGCGCATCCAAAAGATGCTCACAGAGGTGCAAGGAATGACTCGACGGCCCACCATCCACAGCCGACTCTCTCGCTCCAAGCACTTCCCACTGGCACTGCTGGGGCTCCTGGCCCTGACCGCCCCCGCCCCCGCCCAAACCCCCATCGAATGCCCGGACAATCCCCTCGTAAGTGGCAGCCAGCCGGTGTTCCGCGTCGAGATGCCGGGGGAAATCACCGTTCCCACCGAGTGCACCTCGGCGGCGATCTACTGCGAGAAGCCCCGGGACGGCGCACCCTCGCTGCGCACCGTGGACCCGTTCTGCGATCCCAAGTTCGCCACCTGCTCTCTGGAGCTCCGCGTCCCCTTCGCCCTGCCCGGCAATGAACAGAACTCCCGCCCGCCGATCGGCATCCCGGGCTCGGTGCTGGTCTACTGGTACGGCTCGCCGATCGCCAACACCGGGTGCTCACCACCGAATCACTGCGGCGAGATCAACCTCTGCGGCCTGCCGGGTCTGGATGGCTTCATCGCGGCGGACCGCATCGAAACCTATCTGCTGGTGCCGGGAGTGAGCTGCGCGAGCCTCGCGAGCCCGGCACTCCATGGCTACAGCCTTGCGGCCTACAGCTGCTACAGCGACGTCACCTGCCGAAAGGTGGCCTATGTGCCGCAGATCGACCTCACCGCCCGCGCCGTGGCGCGAGCCTTCGGCTGCCTCCCGCTGCGCCACAACGGCTGCAACAGCGGCGACCAGAGCTGCGCCACGTGTCCGGCCCCGGGAACCAGCGTGGGCGGAGACGGGCCCACCTTCGACGCAGCTCAGCACGGCGTGGACGCTGGCCCCAACGCCACGCTGCGCTATGCCGCGGGAGGCGTGGGAGGCCTTGGCCAGCCGGGCACGGCCGAAATCTCCCCGGCCCTCGGCACCGGCTGGATGCACGACTACGCCGAGCGCATCGTGCCCTACCCGAACCTCTCCCACGTGGCGATGGCCACCCGTTTCGCCACTTTCCGGGAGTTCTGGGACGATGATGCGGACGGCGTCTACGACCGCGCCGCCCCCTCCGACGAGTACCGCGAGCTCGCCTACAACGCGGCCTCGGGCTGGACGCTGCGAGATTTGAACGGCACGGTGACGGCCTTCGACCTCTCGGGCCGCTGGCTCTCCGAAACCGACAAGAACGGCAACGCCACCGTGGGTGTGTACAACACGGCCGGCCAGCTGGAGTTGGTGGAAAAGCCGGACGGCCGCAGCGAGACCTTCACCTACGCCGCCAACGGCAAGCTGGTGAGCATCACCGAAATCGGTGTGGGTGGCTCTCCCGTGCGAGCCTGGCTCTACACCTGGCTCGGGCCGGTGCTGACGCAGATCGAGCGCCCCGACGGCACCAAACTGCAATTCCTCTACGGCGATACGAGATTTCCAGGCTACCTCACCGCGGTCAACCTCCAGGCCGCCGGGAGCTCCACGATTCGCAAGCTCCAGAGGTGGAGCTTCGACATCACCGGCAACGTGATCCGCACCTGGAAGGGGGATGACTCCTTCACCGGAACCGCCGCCACCGAGAAGTGGCAGCTGGCGTTCGACGACCCGGCCAATCCCGCCGTCACCACGGTGACCGATCCGCTCGGCGTGGTGGCCACCTACCAGCTCGGCCGGGACCCCGGAAGCGGCAAGCCGCGCCTGGCCCAGCTCTCCGGAGACTGCCCCGCCTGCGGCACGGGGCCGAATACGCAGCTGTTCTACGAAGACGCCGCCCATCCTCTAAGGCCCACCCGCGAGATTGACGGCGAAGGCCACGTCACTCTGATGGAGTACGACCCTCACGGCATGATGACCTCCAGAACCGAGGCTTTCGGCGAACCGGAGGCACGCACCACCGAGTGGCAGTACGACGCGAACTTCCCCGCCTTCCCGACCCTCGTTCGCCGGCCTTCCACGGTGGCCAACGAGCTGCGCGTGCTGTACCAGCAAGTGAAGAATTACGCCGGTGCCACCGACAGCGGCATGCAGCAGCAGGAAATCCCGCCGCATTACTGAGCGCGGGCAATAAAAAACCCGACTGCAAGAACAATCGGGTTTTTTGTTTCGAGTCTGGCCTGCCCGAATCAGGCAGCCATTACATCGAAATCAGGCGTTCTGAATGTTCGAAGCCTGCTTGCCCTTGGGGCCGGTGGTCACGTCGAAGCTGACGCGCTGGCCTTCGGAGAGGGTCTTGAAACCCTGGCCCTGGATGGCGGAGAAATGCACGAACAAGTCGTTACCGCCGCCGTCCGGCGTGACAAAACCAAAACCTTTTGCGTCATTGAACCACTTCACTGTACCTGATGCCATGTCTTGAATACCCTAGATTGAAAACCACAATGGGGCCTGCCCCCAGCGGGGCGACAGTCAAGACGGCGGGGAGCTTTACAGGGAGAAATACCGGAAACTGCAGGGTACTGGAAGCTGACAACAACACGCTACTTGAAGATCGCGAGCCGAAGCATGCGCCCAAACCGCGCATAAAGCAAACAAAATCGCAGGCCGGCAATCCGGCTTCAGGGCCATGCGAATCGTCCAGGATCAGGCCATCCTTGGAGAGCACTTGAGTTTCCGCACTGATGCCGTCGTTCTTTAGCGATTCGCGCTGCGTGTTCATGAGGTCGCCGACGATCCTCTGCCAGGACGCGCGGTTCGACCAGACACGCACAATCTTGCCGGACGCGTCGGTGATCGGCGCCGAGAAATTCAGCGTGACGCGTTGGTCACCAAAGACTTCCTCGACGAGAGGGTCTCGTTCGGGGTCCGAATAATAGCTGGCGCCCTTGGCGATCTTGCCCGTCAAGATCTCCTCGAACCAGGCCTGACCACGAACACTGCGGCCGATCAGCTTCGAAGTGTCCAGCGGTTTGCCTTCATGGTTCACCGTGTTGCAGGCAATAATCTTGCCTTCCGCGTCCGCCACAATGGCCAAATCATAAATGACATAGCACGGTAGATAGAAGTTGGCTGCCTCGGTAACTTCGTGCTGGTTGCCGAGTGCCAAGGGGTTGGCCGCGAAGGCCTGCACATCGCCATAGCGCTCGAACAAATTACGATCAATTTTGTCGATGGTTTCGTGCGCCAGGCCCTGCAATCGCTGCCCGGTCAGCATCACCAGCGAGTCGTACGACCGGCGGTAGGCCAGCGAGCCCACAATCGTCGCCGGCAAAAGGCCCAGCACCAAGAACCACAGCAGTAACTTCCCCTGGATACTTTGCAGCTTGGCCCCAAAGTTTTGGAAGACTGTCATGCGGGAGAGCGAGGCAAGTGGACTGCGTGTGGGCATCGGAGCACTCTCGGTATGGTAGGTAGAGACACGTAAGCGCCGCGCCAGTGGGCTGCGCCACAAGCCAACGCTGGACGACCCGCTGGACCTCACACCGGGAACCGTCCTGCACCGATATAGGTTGCAGAAAGGGCGAGTGCAAATACGCACTCCGCCGCGCACGGCGCAACAGCATCAACCGTCACGATTGCACTATCTGGCGGATGCGCACGCGGCATGCAGCGCAGCTCGTGGGTCAGGCTCGAGCCGCACGAAAGCGTGCCCAGGCCCTGGCAGTCCCAGCGCCGCGACGGCTCTCATCGGCCTGAATGGTTTTTCAGCCGAGTGCCCGGGCTGTGAGTGCGAAAAAAAGAATGGCGTAGCATGGCGGCTAGCTAACGCGCGCCCGAAAGTGGGCCAGATCGCCCACCAACCACAGGGTAACCGCCGGGCAGAATATCGACTTTGGCCGGCATCTCAGACGCGGCGGTGGATTGCTTGGCCGGCTTTTTCGCCGGCCCATGCAGCCACAACAGTTGGATTCCGCCAGCGGGGTGGACAATGGCCCAGTGCAGTCGGCCCGGCAAATCGCCGAGCTTTTGGGGCTTGGCGATGTACTAGGACGTTTGCCTTGGCAATTATCGGGGGGCGAGCGGCAACGTGTGGCGTTGGCGCGGGCCTTGGTGAGGCGGCCTGCGCTGTTTCTGCTCGATGAGCCGCTGT
>CALMKX010000140.1 GCA_937867335.1 uncultured Acidobacteriota bacterium | reverse complement strand
CCCGCGGCCGCTCGGCGGGCGGCCTCGACTTCGCGGGCGCCCTTGGGTTTGCGCAGCTCGAGGGCCAGGCGATTGCCCGGGAGCAAGGTGAAGCCCCGCGCCTCGAGGCTCTTGGCGATGCCGAGCAGCACCCCGGAGCGCCCCGAGCCGGCGAGAGCCACTCGCCCGGGCCCGACACCGCTCGCCGCCAGGGCTCGCTCGAGCAAGGCGGCGATCACGGCTTCTTCAGTGGGCAGGTCGGCCGCGAGGCGGCGCACTTCGAGACTCTCCGGGGTGAGCAGCTCGAGGCCCGAGAGCGCTGCCTCCTCGCGCTCCATGGCGGTGAGATAGGCCAGCCTGGGCTCGCCTTCGCGAGGCAGCACCAGGAAGCCGTCACCGAGATGGATCGGCCCTACGAAAGGGGCGAGGTCGGCATCACGCGAGCTCCGCGCCACCACCGCCAGGGCAGTGGCGCCGAGCTCGTCGAGGCCTCGGTCGAGTCGCCTGCGGGGAATCACAGATTGCGGTTGATGAAGCTCTGGAAGGCGCTCTTGGGGACGGCGCCCATCATGCGATCGGCCACCTGGCCGTCCTTGAACAGGATGAAGGTAGGGATGCTCGAGACCTGGTACTGGAAGGCGATGTCCTGGTTCAGGTCGACGTTGAGCTTGGCGATCCGCACCTTGCCGGACATCTCGTCGGCCAGCTGGTCCAGGGTCGGGGCCACCATCCGGCAGGGACCGCACCACTCAGCCCAGAAGTCCACCAGCACCGGAGTGCTCGAACCCAGGACTTCGGACTGGAAATTGTCGTTCGAGATCGTGACGATCTTGTCGCTCGCCATAGAAAATCCTCCAAGAAGGTCGGAATATTCGGCTCGGATTCAAGCTTCTAGGGCCGTTTCTCCGCTGCTGCGAACCGGCTCAGCCTTCGGCCCTTTCTAGAGAACGCCGCCGCGCGGCGAAGTATTCTCGCGTAGCCTCCACGTCCCGTCGGATCTGCGCCGAGAGGTCCATCACCGAGGCGAAGATGCGCTCGTCGCGCAGCCGGCGGCAGAACGCCAGCTCCACTCTCTGGCCGTAGACGTCCGCCGAGAAGTCGAGGATGTGGCTCTCCACCACTCGCCGGTAGTTCTCGTAGACCGTGGGTCGGGTGCCCACGTTGGTGGCACAGTCGAAGCTCGAAGGCAGCTCCGCGAACCGGACCTGACCGGCGTAGACGCCGTCGGCCGGGATCAGCTCGTTCTCGGAGGCGAGGTTGATGGTGGGCCAGCCGATGCGCTTGCCCATGCGGTCTCCCCGCACCACCACACCGGTGATCGAGTAGGGCCGGCCGAGGAGTTCGGCTGCTTCCTCGAGCCTGCCCTCGGCTACCGCCCGGCGGATCCTCGAGGCCGAGATGCGCTCCCCGGCATGGACCACGGGCGCCAGACCCTCGACCGCGAAACCCAATTCCGCCCCCAGAGCCTCGAGCAGAGCGAAGTTGCCGCCCTTCTCGTGGCCGAAGACGAAATCCCGGCCCACCAGCACCTCGGCCAGACCGAGCCGGCCGTGGAGCAGCTCGCGCACGAAGCGCTCGGCTGGCGTGCGGGCCACCTCGGCGGTGAAGCTCACCACCGCCAGGTAGTCGAGCCCGAGCTCTTCGAGCAGGGCCTCGCGCTGGCCGGCCGTGAGCAGCCGGGGCGGCGCCGCTTCCGGGCGCAACAGAGTCAGGGGGAGGGGCTCGAAGGTCACCATCAAGGACGGCACTCCCAGCTCTTTCGCCCGGGCCACCACGCGCTCGAGGATCGCCCTCTGGCCGCGGTGAAGGCCGTCGTAGTTGCCGATCGTCGCCACGCCACCGCGGGGCAAGTCGGCGCTCGCCAGGAGATCCGGGAGAACTTGCATCAGAAAGCGCTGGCCAGCTCGACCTCGGCAGGCTCGGAGCAGCCGACGATCCGCCCTACCAGGTCGTCCGGAAAGGCGTCGGTGATCTCCACTTCGACGAAGGTGCCCGCGGGCGCGGTGCCGTCGTTGATCAGGAGGCGGCCATCGATGCCCGGCGCCATGCCGGCGTGCCGGCCCTCGAGCAGATGCTCGCTCTCCTCGCAGACTCCCTCCACCAGCACCCTCAGGCGCCGGCCCACCAGCCGCTCGCGGCTGGCCAGAGAGATCGGCCGCTGGGCCTCGAGCAGCCGCTCGTAGCGGCGCCGAGCCTTGCCTCGAGGCACCCGGCCGGCGAGTCCGGCGGAGGGAGTGTCCTCCTCGGGGCTGTAGACGAAGGCCCCGAGGTGGTCGAAGCGCTGGCTCTCGACGAACTCGAGCAGATGCTCGAAGTGGGCCTCCGTCTCGCCGGGGAAACCGCAGATGAAGGTGGTGCGCAGGGTGAGACCCGGCACCAGGGCTCGGGCCTCGTCGAGGATCTGCCGGTAGCGCTCCGCGCTGCCCCCCCGGCGCATCGCCCGGAGGATTTCCGGATGGCTGTGCTGGAGCGGCATGTCGAGGTAGGGCACCAAGCGCTCCTCTTGGGCCATCAAGCGCAGCAGGCCGAAGTCGAGGGTGGTGGGATAGGCGTAGAGAAAGCGCAGCCAGGGGAAAGAAGTCTCGGCGAGCAGCCTCTCGACCAGTCGCTCGAGACCGCTGCGGCCGAGCTCGAGGTCTTCGCCGTAGCGAGTGGTGTCCTGGGCGATCAGGATCAGCTCTCTGGCGCCTGCGGCCTCGAGCTCGCGGGCTTCGGCCACCAGACTCTCGATCGTGCGGCTGCGGAATCGCCCCCGCCACACCGGAATGGCGCAGAAAGTACAGGGGTTGTTGCAGCCCTCGGCCACCTTCAAGTAGGCATGGCCGCGGGTGGTGAGCCGGCGAGGAGCGGTGTGATCGAAAACCAGGTGGGAAGGTGCCGGTAGCGGCGGCCCGCCCCCGAGCTCGACCACGCGATCCACTTCCTGCAGCTGATCCAGGCTGATGAAGCCGTCGATCTCCGGGATTTCCTTCGCCAGTTCCGTGCCGTGGCGGTTCACCATGCAGCCCGCCACCAGGAGCTTCTTCACCTCGCCCCGCTTGCGTCGCTCCGCCACCTCGAGGATGGCGTCGATCGATTCCTGCCGGGCCTGCTCGATGAAGCCGCAGGTGTTGACGATCACCGTTTCGGCGTCCTCGAAGCTCGAAACCACCTCGTGCCCTTCGGTGCTCAAACGGCCGAGCATGATCTCGCTGTCGACCAGGTTCTTGGCACAGCCAAGGCTGATCATTCCTACTTTCGAGCGCGAGCCGGCACTGGCCATGGCGCAGGGAGTCTAGCAGAGGGGGCCACGCACCCCGACTCCCCCTCGGGGAGCGTGGCCTCGACAGTCCCTACTTCGCGGGCTCGGCGGCTTTCGGCTGCTCGCGGCGCATCTTGTTCATCGCCTTGACCAGCAGAAAGACCGCGAAGGAGGTGACCAGGAAGGAGACGATGGTGTTCAGGGTGTTGCCGTAGTTGATGGTCACCGCACCGGCCGCCTTGGCGGCATCGAGCGTGGCGTAGGGCCCCGCGGGGGTTCCCTCCTTGAGCACCATGAGGAGGTTCTTGAAGTCCACTCCGCCGAGAGCCAGGCCGATCGGTGGCATCACCACGTCGGACACCACCGAGTTGGCGATCGGCGTGAAAACCCCTCCCATGATGATCCCCACCGCCATATCCATGACGTTGCCTTGAACCGCAAACTCCTTGAACTCCTTCAGCATAGGTTCTCCTCCTCAGGGAAAAAGAGTGCTACGTCGAGCATTCTAATCTTGAATTCGGACCTGGGCCCAGGCCTCCCCCCGGGCCCGGTGGAGGGGGTGCTATCATCGCGGAAGCGCGAGGATGCTCGTTGCCGAGGGCTCCCGCCGCCAACCTGAAAATGCCCGTTGCCAGCCTGGATTCCCTCGAACAAGCCGAGAGCTTCGCCCGGTTCCTCTCGCTCAAGCGCAGCGAAATCGACGGCCCTCTCGAAGAGCTGCTGAACAAGAAGAAGCGCGAGGCGATCCTGGTCGCGCCCGGTTCGTCGCCCCTCTTCGACGTGCTCTCGAGCTTCGTTGCGTCCGGGGGGAAGCGGCTGCGGCCGATCCTGGTGCTCGAAACCTACGCCGCCCTCGGTGGCACGAATCCGGACCGAGCGTTGCCGGCGGCTCTCGCCACCGAGCTGCTCCACACCTATCTGCTGATCCACGACGACATCATGGATCACGCCGCCCTGCGGCGGGGCCAGCCCACGGCGCACATCGCTTTCGAGGCGCTCCACCGGCGGCACGGCCTCGAGGGCGACGGCGAGGATTTCGGCCGCACCGCCGCGATCCTGGCCGGGGACCTGGCCTGCTCGATCGCCCAGGAGCTCTTCAGCCAGGCGGTGGTGGCCCCGGAGCTGCGGCGGCGGCTCGACGGGATCTGGGCCGCGATGGGCCAGGAAGTAATCCTCGGCCAGTACCTGGAGATCCTCGCCAGCCGCTCGCCGCGGCCCACGGCCGAGGAGCTCACCCGCATCCTGCACTTGAAATCCGGCCGCTACTCGATGGAGCGGCCGATCGAGCTGGGCGCCGTCTTCGCCGGAGCGGGCGAAGGCCAGCGCCGAAGCCTGTCGATTCTGGGCCGAGCGCTGGGCGAAGCGTTCCAGCTGCGCGATGACCTGCTCGGCCTCTTCGGCGAGGAAGGCCAGACCGGCAAGCCGGTGGGCGGGGATCTGCTCGAGGGCAAGTACACCTTCCTCCTCCACCTCGCCTTCGAGCGCCTGAGCGAGGCCGACCAGCGCGAGATCGCACGACTGCGCGGCGCCGGCCAGGCGCCGGCGGCCGAGCTCGAAACCGCCCTGGCGAAAGTGGTCGCTTCCGGAGCTCCGGAGCGGGTGCAGGCGATGATCGCAGCGCACCTGGAGGTGGCCCAGCAGGCCCTCACCGGCCTCGAGCTCACCGAGAGCGGCCTCGCCTTCTTCCGGGGCCTGATTCGCTTCTCCGCGGAGCGCCAGCGATGAGCGCCACGGCGGCGTCCTGCCCTCGCGAGAGCACCGCCCGAGACCGCAAGGCGGAGCACCTCGAGCTGGCGCTCGAGCCGCGGATGCAGCTCGGCAGCCACTCCTTCGACGACTACCGATTCGAGCACTGCGCCCTGCCCGAGATCGACCTCGCCGAGATCGACCTTTCGACCGAGTTCCTCGGCCGGCGCCTCGCCTCGCCCCTGCTGGTCTCCTGCATGACTGGCGGCACCGAGGTGGCGAATCAGATCAACCTCAATCTGGCGGCCGGGGCCGAGCTGCGCCGAGTGGCCGTGGGCGTGGGCTCGCAGCGACGGGCCCTCGAGGATCCCGGCCAGGCTGCGAGCTACGCCGTGCGCTCGGTGGCGCCCACGGTGCCGCTCCTGGCCAACCTCGGTGCGGTGCAGCTCAACTACGGCTACGGCGTGGAGCAGTGCCGGCAGGCGGTGGCGATGATCGGCGCCGACGCCCTGGTGCTCCACCTGAACCCGCTCCAGGAAGCCCTCCAGCCGGAAGGGCAAACCGACTTCCGGGGCCTGCTGGCGAAGATCCGCCGGGTGGCGGCCGAGCTGCCGGTGCCGTTGATCGTGAAAGAAGTGGGCTGTGGGCTCTCCGAGGCCGTCGGCCGCCAGCTCCTCGCGGCCGGGGTCAAGATCCTCGACACCGCCGGCGCCGGTGGCACCAGCTGGCCGCGCATCGAAGCCGCTCGTGCCGGAGATTCCGCCCTGGGCGAGCTGTTCGCGGACTGGGGCATCGCCACCCCGGAGTCGATCCAGCAGCTGCGCCGCTTGCCAGGGGTCACCGTCATCGCGAGCGGCGGTATCCGCACCGGCCTCGATGTGGCCAAAGCCCTGGCCCTGGGTGCGGACTTGGTCGGCCTGGCCTATCCTTTCCTCGAGCCGGCCACTCGCTCGGCCGAGGAAGTGGCCCGGAGGATCGACCGTATCAACGCCGAGCTGAGGCTCACCCTGTTCTGCCTCGGGGCTCGCAATCTGCGCGAGCTCGCCGGAGTGAGATTGCATCGGAGGAGCGGCTGAGCCTCGCGGCCGGCCGAGCCGTTTCAGGGACGAACGAAAACGATGAGCAAATTGCGCAGCATTTCGCCCTCGAAAGCCCAGCCGGCCGAAGCCCCGGCCGCGAGCGACGAGCACGCCAAGCTGGTGGAGGCCCTGGCGACGGGAGCCCTGCGGTTCTATCAGCTGCCGGCCGAGATGCCGGCCGAGGAGGCCGCGAGGGTGCGGCGCCAGGCCCTCGAGGCTTCCTCCGGCACCTCGCTCGAGCATATCGGTGGCTTCACTCTCGACGCCGAGCGCGCCGCTACCCGCCACTGCGAGAACTTCATCGGCATCGCCCAGATCCCGATGGGCGTGGCGGGCCCGGTGACGGTTCGGGGCGAAGCGACGAACGGCGACGTTTTCGTGCCTCTGGCCACCACTGAAGGAGCCCTGGTGGCGAGCATCAACCGCGGCTGTGCTGCGATCCGCGCCGCCGGTGGAGCCCGGGCCTGGGTGGAGGACGTCGGCATGACGCGCGCGCCGGTCTTCGCCACCGAGGGCCTGGAGGACTCTCAGCGCTTCCTCGCCTGGGTGCGCGACCATGAGGAGGAGATCCGCGCGATCACCCAGGGCACCAGCCGGCACCTGCGCCTGCTCGACATCCGCCCCTACACCTTCGGCAGCACCGTCTTTCTGCGCCTGCGCTTCTCTTCCGGCGATGCCATGGGCATGAACATGGCCACCATCGCCTGCGACCGGGTGGTCTCGGATTACATCGTGCCCAATGCCGGCGTGCGCTGCGTGGCGCTTTCCGGCAACTACTGCGTGGACAAGAAGCCGGCGGCGATCAATTTCCAGGAAGGGCGCGGCAAGCGCATCCACGCCGAAGTGCTGCTGCCCCGCGAGGTGCTCTCGCGCTACCTCAAGACCGAAGCCCAGGCCCTGGTCGAGGTGCAGTACCGCAAGAATCTGCTCGGCTCGATCGCCGCCGGAGCCACCGGCTACAACGCCCACATGGCCAACGTGGTGGCGGCTTTCTTCCTGGCCACCGGCCAGGACATCGCCCACGTGGTGGGCGGCTCGACCGGCATCACCAACCTCGAGCTGCGGGAAGACGGCGCCGTCTACGCCGCGATCTACTTGCCGGATCTGCCCCTCGGCGTGGTGGGCGGTGGCACCGCCCTCGAGACCCAACGCGAGGCCCTCGGGCTGCTCGGCGCCGAGGCCGATCCCCAGCATCCCGGTCGGGGTGTGACCCGGCTGGGCGAGATCCTGGGCGCCGCGGTCCTGGCCGGCGAGCTCTCGCTGATGGCCGCGTTCACGTCGTGGTAGTGCTCGAAATGCTGCGAGAGTTCGGTGAGTTCCAGCACTTCGCGGACAGTCTCGTTGGCGGCGCACAGGCAGAGCGCTCGCCCGCTCTGGGCCAGTTCGTCCGTGGTCTCCTTGAGGACCTCGAGCCCCCGGCTGTCCAGGAACGGAACTTCGGAGACGTCGACAACGAATCGGCCGAGCGTGCGTTCGAGCATGGACTGGACGCGCTGCTTGAACTGGTCCGCGTCCGAAGCGCACAGCGGACCGCGCGGCTTGAGCACGGTGTCGATGCAGCGGGCGTCGGTGCTCGCGGGCGGCATGGACGACGGCGCAGCCCA
>CALMKX010000139.1 GCA_937867335.1 uncultured Acidobacteriota bacterium | reverse complement strand
GGGCCGCGAGAGCCAGCTCCCGCTCGCGCAGCGGGCCGGAGCGGAAGCGCTCGAGCAGCGCGGCCTCGAGACGCGGCTCGGGCAGGAAGGCGTCGGCCACCTCGAGGGCGGTCAAGGCCACGCCCGGGCGGCGATCCGCGAGCAAGGCCAGCAGCTTTTCTCGGGCTCCCGAGTCGAGGCTGCCCTTGCCGGCCAGGGCCAGCTTCTTGGCCGAGCGCAGGGCCTGCACCACGCTCCCGGCCGCAGGGTCGTCGAGGCGTCCGAGCAGTCGCGGCAGGTCTTCCGCTTCGCCCACCAGCCCCAGGGCCCGGGCCGCCCAGGCGCGAATCAAGGGGTCTCCGTCGGCGAGCAGGCTGCGCACGGCCTCGAGGCCTTCCGGCTTGGGTTCCCTTTCCAGGGCGTAGGCCGCCCAGCGGTGGAGCTCGGGGTCCGTCTGCTCGAGGCCCTTCTTGGCCAGAGGCACCACTGAATCGCTCTTGAAGCGGTAGAGCGAGGGCAGCAGCCGCGCCCAGCGCTCGCCCTCGGCGAGCGGCGTCAGCGCCTTGAGCACGTCGAGGAAGGGTGCCCCCACCTTGCCGAGGGCTTCCACGGCCAGAAGCGCTTCGGCCCGGTCCGCGCCGGCTGCCACCCGGAGCAGGGCCGGAGCGGCTTCGGGATCCTTCAGCACACCGAGAGCGAAAAGGGCAGCCCGGCGGACCTCGGGAGCCTCGTCCGCCGCCAGGCCCTCGAGCACCCGCCGGCCCTCGGAGCTGCCCACGCGGCCGAGGGTCACGGCCAGCTCGCGCCTCAGCTCCGGCGGGCCGCCGAGCGCCTGCTGCACCACCACCGGCTCGTAGGTCTTGCGGTCGGCGAGATAGAGCAAGAGGGCACGTTCCTCGAGGTGAGGGAGGTCGAGGGCCGGCAGCACGTTGGGCTTCGTCGGGCCGGCACCCGCACAGCCCAGGAGTCCCAGAAGCAGGGGCAGCGCCGCGAGCGAGGAGATCGAGTGGGCAGGGTTCATGGCCGGGATGCTAGGCCGTGCTGGGAGCCGGGGCAAGGGCCGCGCTAAACTGACCGGGATGCGTTCTGCCACCGTTTGCCTCGCCGCCCTCCTCGGCCTGCTTCCCGGCCTCCTTTCCTGTGCCCCCCGAGCCGACGGCGCGCCTTCCGGCCTCAAGGTGCTCGCCGACGGGGTGGAGATTCCGGCCGTAGTGCATGCGGACTCCTTCGCGCGCAACCTGCTCGGTCTCGGCATGCCCGGTTACCACCTGCTGGTGACCGAAGGAGGGCGCTCTGCCGGCGCTGCGCTTTTCACCACCGGCGTCTCGGATCTCGAGGTCCTCGACGCCTTCGAGCACCTCGGGGCCCAGCCAGGCAATGGCCTCGGGCTCGACACCTGGAACCAGCGCAACGACCCGGCCGCCAAGGCCCCGGACAAAGTGATCGTCGGGCCGGCGGTGGTAGCGGAGTTGCTGCTGCCGGGCCGGGCCGAGCCCCTGGGCCTGGGCGATTTCCTCCTCGACCCCGGCGGCCGGGGCTTCGCGCTTCGCCTGGGCGGCCACCGCGCGAACGTCTCCAGCTGGCGTTCGGGCTGCATCATCTGCCTCTACTCCTGTCCGGGCAGCAAGATCGGCAACGCTCGCTACACCGTGCGGGACTACGTGGAGAAGGCCACCAGCTTCGGCGTCAAGCCCGGAGTGCTGCCGGCCGACGGCACGCAGGTGCGGATGCGCCTGCGGCTGGCGCCCCAGGGCTAGAGCAGCGGCGCGAGGCCGCGGGCGAGGGCGTCGCCCAGGCGGTGGGGCAGCGGCCGGTGCCTCCAGGTGCGGAGCTCCACCTCTTCGGCGTCGGCCACGTCGGCGAGGAAGGCCTGCTCCATGCGGCCGCCGAGCTCGGGCTCGAACACCACCAGATTGCACTCGCCGTTGAAGGTGAAGGAGCGGAAATCGAGGTTGGTGGAGCCCACCATGGACACCAGGCCGTCGGCCACCAGGCATTTGGCGTGGAGCACCGAGCGCTGGTACTCGAAGATGCGCACCCCCTGCTCGAGCAGCCCTGTGAAGAAGCCGTGGCCGGCGTGGCGCACCAGCGGCACATCGGTGCGGCCGGGCAGCAGCAGGCGCACGTCCACGCCCCGCGCCGCCGCCCGGCCCAGCACCTGGGCGGCGATGCGCTTGGGGGCGAAGTAGGCGTTGGTGATGAACAGCGAGCGCCGCGCACCGGCGACCAGGGCGGCGAACACCGCCGCGGATTCGGCGTGGCCGCGGTTGGGTCGGGAATCGAGCACCATCACCCGCGTGCCGGCGGCGCCGTGGGGCTCCACGAAGGGCGAGAGGACCAGGCGGGAGCCCCGCCGGAAGGACCGCGAGAGGTGCCAGCTCTCGGCGAAGACCAGGGCCAGCTCGTGCGCCACCGGCCCTTTCGCCTGGACGTGGGAGTCCCGCCAGGGCTCGCCGTGCCGGGGCCGGGCAGAGCCGTACTCGTCCGCGATGTTCATGCCGCCGGTGAACGCCACCTCGCGGTCCACCACCAGGATCTTGCGATGATCCCGGAACGGGTGGCGCAGGAAATCCGGCCGCAGGGGATGGAAGCGGCGCACCTCGATGCCCGCCCGGCCCATCTCGCGCCAGAACTCCTCGCGGGTGGCCGCCGAGCCCACGGCGTCCACCACCACCCGCACCACCACCCCGCGCTGGCGGGCCTCGACCAGCGCGGCCACCACGCCGCGGCCGGTGGCGTCGTCGGTGAAGATGTAGGACTCGAGCAGGACCTCGTCCCGCGCCGCCTCGATCGCTCGGCGCATGGCGGCGAAGGCCTCCTCGCCGCGGAAGAACACCTCGACCTCGTTGCCGCCGTAGGGGGCGCGGCCGTCGATCTGCCCGAGCAAGGTCGCGAAGGCCGGATCCGCCACTCCCTCTACGAGCGGGTCCACCAGGCGGTGGACATGTTTGGCCGAAAGCCGGGCCGGCAGCCGCCGGCCAGCCAGAGGGCGCAGCGAGCGCAGCCAGGAGTGATTGGCTTCCGTTCGGCTCGGCTGGTTGGGGGGCGAAGCTGGCTCGGAGACCACCCCGGCAGTATGGCATAGCGGTCCGCAGCGACCGCCGGCGGCTCGGGGCGGCCCGCCTCAGATAGAATTGCGCCTATGAATCCACCCGCGAAGCTGTTCCTGCTCGCCTGGGCTCTGGCCTCGAGCGCTCTCGCCGCCCAGGCCGCCACGCCCCGGCTGCCCTTTCCGCAGCATCGCGTCTATGCCCCCGGCAGCCTTCGCCCCACCGTCCGCAACCAGACTCAGCAAGACGCCGATGTGCTGGCGGCCTACCAGAGCTGGAAGAGCCGCTACCTGGCGCAAGCCGGCACCGAGCCAGACGGGCACCCTCGCTACCGGGTGAAGACCGGCACCGCGGCCGGCAGCACCACGGTCTCCGAGGGCCAGGGCTACGGCATGCTGATCGTGGTGCACATGGCCGGGGCCGATCCGGATGCGCAGACGATCTTCGACGGGCTCTGGGAATTCGCTCTCGACCACCCGAGCACCATCGACTCCCGGCTGATGGACTGGCACATCAACGCCAACGAGGTGGCGGACCCGGACGGCAACGACTCCGCCTTCGACGGCGACGTGGACATGGCCCTCGCCCTGCTCCTGGCCGAGCGCCAATGGGGCAACGCCGAGCGCTTCGACTACCACACCGAGGCGCTGCGGGTGATCGCCGGCATTGGCGCCTCCACCCTCGGGCCGGCGAGCCGGCTGCCTCTTCTGGGCGATTGGGTGGACCCGAGCGGCAACGACTACAACCAGTACACGGTGCGCACCTCGGACTTCGTACCCGGCCATTTCCGGGCTTTCGGCAGAGCCACCGGGGACCCGCTGTGGACCGCTGCGGTGACGGCGGTGCAGGCGGCCGTCACCACCCTGCAGACCGAGGTCAGCCCGGCGACCGGCCTGCTGCCCGATTTCGTGGTACCCGTCTCGGCGAACGATCACCGCCCGCGACCGGCGCCGCCGGGCTTCCTCGAGGGGCCGGACGACGGCCACTACTACTACAACGCCGGGCGGGATCCCTGGCGCCTGGGCACCGACGCCCTGATCTCCGGAGACGCCACCTCCACCGCCCAGGCCCGCAAGCTGGCCCAATGGGTGCGTGGTGCCACCTCGGGCGATCCGCTGCAGATCGCGGGCGGCTACCGGCTGGACGGCACGCCGATCGGCAACTTCTTCACCAGCTTCTTCGCCAGCCCCTTCGGCGTGGCCGCCATGCTCGACCCCGTGGGGCAGGCCTATCTCGACGCCGTCTACACCGCGGTGCGGGCGCGGGTGGAGAACTACTACGAGGATTCGGTGACGCTGCTCTGCCTGCTGGTGATGAGCGGCAACTTCCTGGACCCGGGCAGCCTCTTCGCCGACGGCTTCGAGACCGGCAATACCTCAGCCTGGTCGCAGACGGTGCCCTAGCGGCGCGCGGGGCTTCTCGGCCACGAACACCGTGTGGCGACGCCCGCGCTCGCCCCGCGAGCGCAGGGAATGCGCCTTGGCGGCCGCGAAACCCGCCTTGCCCAGCCGCTTGACGAACACCGGATCCGGATAGGCGGACCACACCGCGAGCGTGCCGCACGGCACCAGGGCCGCCGCCAGGCGTTCGAGGCCTGCCCCCTGGTAGAGCCGCCCGTTGGCCTCGAGGCACCAGGCCGAGGGGCCGTTGTCGACATCGAGCAGGAGGGCGTCGTAGGCCTCGGCTTCGCCCAGCACGGAGTGGAGGTCCGCCACGCGGATCTCGACCCGAGGGTCCCTCAGGGTGTCCGAGAAGAACGCCGGCAGCCGCTCGCGGTTCCAGGCCACCACCGAGGGGAAGATCTCCGCTACCACCACCCGGGCCCGGGGCGGTAGCAGGGCCAGGGTGGCACGCAGGGTGTAGCCGAAGCCCAGGCCGCCGATCAGCACCCGGGGCGCCTCGGGCCGGGGCAGCGCCCGGCAGCCCAGGCGGGCGAGCTCGCACTCCGATCCCGGCTCGCGGCTGGACATCAGCTCCTCGCCGTCGAGTTGGAGAAAGAAGTCCTCGCCTCGCCGGTGCAGGCTCAGGCGCCGGCCCTCGGGGGTCAGGATGCTGTCGAGGAGTGTGAAGGGTTGCATGGAGGTGGTTCTGTCATAGAGCCCGGCGGCGGAGCAAGCGCTCCGAGCATTCGAGGTTGTGAGCAGGGATTGGCTCGCCGTGGCAGTCGGACTGCTGCAGGTCAGTAGTCTGTGTGAGCCTTTGTAAACATTTTCTATACCGTTATCCGGATAGATTTTCCAATCGGGAGTCTTGGTCGCTGCAAATGTGAATGGTAGAATAAGTCAAGGTTTCTGGGTCTAGGGTGTGGTGGTCGGCGCGGGCCATCTTCCTCTTCATCGCGAGGAGGCTGGAGGGTTCACGATGCTCTTGCCGCGAGGAGTCCTTGGCTCTTGTCTGGCGATCGCCGCCACGGTTCTCGCGGGGCGGCAGCCGGCCCAAGCCCAGACCAGCGACCCCCGGGCGCTGCGATTGGTCGACGCCTACAACCAGCGCAACTTCGGCGATCCAGGCTGGCGCTCCGTCCAACTCGATCTGAAGTCCGGCGAGACCATCACCCGGAGTTTCGTGGTCGACAATCTCTGGCGTCTGCAGGGAGAAACGGTGCGCATGTTGTTCGTGCTCCAAGAGCCCGGCGGCTTGAGGGGAACGAACTATCTGCTGATTGAAGATCCCGCTCAGGTCGCGGAAATGCAGGTCTTTCTCCACCTCCCGGCCGGTGAGCGGAAGGTCCTGACGATCGCTCCCAGCCATTTCGACGAAGGCCTGCTGGGCTCGGATTTCGGCTACCGGGACATGCGGATGCGCCTGCCCACGCGGGGGTTCCGATTCCGCTACCTGGGCGCTCGAGTTCTGGGCAAGCAAGCCGTGCTCGCGGTCGAGGCGAGCCCCAGCACCGAGGAGGGGCGACTGGCCTCGCCCTGGGTCCGGTCGATTCTCTACTTCCACTCCACCGAACCGGTCCTCCTGGGTGCGGATTACTACGCCCGCCCGGACTCGCCGGAGCCAGACAAGCGACAGCGAGTGCTCGACTATCGGCGGATCGACGGAGCCTGGACCGAGACCCGCATCGAGATGACGGCGGGCGAGGGCCATTCGTCGCTGCTCAGCCTCCGTGAGTTCCGGTCTCCAGCCCCGAGCTTCGACGCGAGCCTCCTGGAGCCGCAAGCGCTGGGCTCGGCTCTCGATCGCCTGGGCGCTATCGCCACCCAGGGGAGTCCACCCGCCGGAGCCAAGAGAGGGGGTGGGGGATGAGCTACGAGGCTCGTCGGCGTGCCGTTTTCGGAGCTTTCGCGCTGGCTCTCGGGCTGCCCCTGTGGGCCCAGATCGCGTTCAGCCCGGGTGACCCCACCGGTGTCTCGATCGCCTATCCGTTCGTCCATCTGCTGCACAGCGAGGACGAGACCGTGTTGGGTGGCACCGCCTACTTCGCCCGGCAGGATCCCTTCGTCTTCTATCAGCTGGGCCGGGATCTTCTGCAGCGGCAGTTCCAGTTGCAGCAAGGGGTCTATGGCCGGCCTGGAAAACTGAGCGTTCCGCTCTACGTCGAGGAGGATCCGAGCGAGACCGAGGGCTCCCACGCGCGGCTCGCCCGGGATCACACCAGCAGCTGCGGCTTCTGCCATTCGGTGCCCTACCGCGAGCCCGGAGGCGGCCAGACCATCGGCTCCACCGGCGGTGCCGGGCGCAACTCCACGCACTTCTTCGGCGCCGGGCTGGTCGAGATGCTGGGGGAGCAGATCCGCGCCGAGCTGTTCGACCTCTACGACAGCAATCGCAACGGTGTGATCGATCGCGCCGAAGTGGCCGAGTCGAGGCCGGCGCGAATCCGCCCGGCTCCGGGGGCGGCCGAGGTGGACTTCGGCGACCTGGCGCCGGGGGCCGATGGGGTGCCCCGGCTCAACTCCTTGTTCCGGGTCTGGTACCTGGACGCGCAAGGCCAGCCGGTGAAGGGCGCCCTCAGCTTGAGCGACCCGCGAGTGGCGTCCTTCAACTTCGCCGCCGAGGCCTTCGGATGGGGGCGGGGCTGGCGGCAGATCGGCTCCCTGCGGGTCTCCCAGGGCGGCGAGGCGGCGACCATCCGCGCCTTCTACACCGGTGCGGCAGACGTCCACATGGGCCTCCAGGCCTTCGATCCGTCGCAGCTGCCGACCGCTGGCGGCCTGGCTCGAGTGTCCCTCGCCGGCGCCCAGCAGTACGCCCTCGGCGGCTCGGTGGACCCGGGCCTCCACCAGACCTCGACCGGCCTCTCCCTGGACGATCCCGACGGCGACCACCACCCCAGCGAGCTGGTGGAGGGCGACGTCGACGCCGTGGAGTTCTACATGCTGCACGCGCCGGCGCCTGCGGTGCGGGCCACGGCCGACACCGAGCCTGGGCGCAAGCTTCTGGCCGAGATCGGCTGCACTCGCTGCCATGTGGAGAGCTGGCAGATCGAGGGCCGGGACCCGGCTCGGGGCTTGGCCGGGGACCGGCGGCTCTTCCGCCTCGAGCTTTCCTCGCGCCCCGCCGCCGATGGCTCGGTCGCCCTGGTGGGTCGCCTGGTCCGGCAGTTCCGTCGCACTCCGTCCGGAGGCTACGAGCCGCTCGGCGGTCCGTTCCGGGTGCAGGGCCTCTACACCGACTTCAAACACTGGGACGTCGGGCCGCGGTTCTGGGAGCGGCGATTCGACGGCTCGGTGCAGAAGGAGCACCGCACGGCGCCGCTCTGGGGCGTCGGCAGCACGGCGCCCTACGGCCACACCGGCGAGTTCTTGAGCCTCGAGGAGGTGATCGAGGCCCACGACGGCGAGGCGCTCCGGGAGCGAGAGGCCTACGACCGGCTCGAGCCGGCGGCCAGGCGAACGCTGATCGAGTTCTTGAAGAGCCTGGTGCTCTATGCCACCGACGAGATTCCCGCGGACATCGACGGCGACGGCAGTGCCGCCGAGAGCTTCCAGGTGGGCGGGGTGGACGTCGGCTACGAGCGCTTCGACGCTCGCTGGCTCGCCGCCGACCCGCCGCGCTACCGGGCCCTGGACTGGCTCACGGACGCCTACGGTCGCAAGCGGCGGCTGGTCCTGCTGGACAACCCGGCCGAAGTCTTCGGCCTCGATCTGCCGGCGCGCAAGGACTCCGATGGCGACGGCTTCCCGGACGCGATGGACCCAACTCCCAACCGACCAGGACTGAGCGATGAAACCCCGGCGACTTCTCACTGAGCTTGCTACTGCCGGCCTCGCCGTGGCGCTACTGGCTGCGATCGGCCTCGCCGGCCACGCCGGGAGAGCCGGTGCGCAGATCTCGGTGCGCCCGGCCGATCCCACCGGACTTTCCCTCAAGGAGCGGCGCGTCCGGGTGATCCACAGCACCGACGCCTCTCTGCCCGGGACCTCGATGTACCTCCAGCAGGTGGATCCCTGGCTGGCCTACCAGCGCGGCCGGTCGTATTTCTTCCACGAGTGGAGCGAGGAAGACGGCGTTTTCCTCGCCCTCTCCTCGCGGGCGGTGGCCGCCGCCACCACCTCCTGCGGCATGTGCCACAACCTGCCGTTCCGGGCTCCGGGCGCGGGCGGCAACACCATCCAGCCGGTGGGCTACGGTCTCAACACGCCCCACCTTTTCGGCGTCGGCTTGATCGAGCTGATCGGCGAGCAGATCCGGGCCGAGATCCTCGATCGCTTCGATCGCAACCACAACGGCTTCCTCGACGTGCCGGCCGAAACCCGAGGCCGGCGGCTGGTGATCGAGGCCGCAGAGGGCGTGCGTGTCGACTTCGGCCGCCTGGACGACCAGGACGGCGACGGCCGGCCGGACCTCAACGGGGTGATCAAGGCGATCCTGGTCGACCGCCAGGGCCGGGCGCGCCGCTGGCGCGAGAAGGGTGTGCCGACCCGCCTGGGGGATCCCGAGATCGCCGGTTACGACCCCAGCGTGGCGATCCTCGCGAGCTCGGCCGGGGATCACCAGTTCCCGTCCTTGCGCGTCTTCAGCACCGGCGTCCTGCGAACCGTGATGGGCATGGTGGCCGACGACGCCACCTCCTTCCAACAGCTCGGCAAGCGCCCGGCCGAAGAGCGCGAGCGGGTCTGGGCCCGGGTGTCCAATGCCGGCGCGCCCCAACCGAACCTCGACCTGGCCGACGACGCGTCGAGCTCCCTCGAGAAGTTCCAGGCAGCCCGGCCCGGCACGATCTCCGAGGGCGAGCTGGATCTGCTGGAGTGGTTCCTGCTCAATCATCCCGCCCCGGCCAGGGGCCCCCAGAACGCCGAGACGCACCGGGGCGAGAAGCTCCTCGCGAGCCTGGGCTGCACCGCCTGCCATGTACCGGATTGGCAGCTCAAGGCAGCGGATCCCCGGCGGGGTCTTGCGGGCGACCGCCGTTTCTTCGATCTCCAGGTCGCGGCCAATCCGAGGACCGGCCGGCTCGAGGGGAGGCTGCGAGACCTGAGCCGGGTGGCGGCCGGGCCCGGCGGAGCCACGCTGCGAGTGCCCCGCCGGGAGGGCTTCCGGGTGGTGGGCATCTACTCGGATTTTCTCCACCACGACCTCGGTGAGCGCTTCCACGAGTTGCACTACTGGGGTGGCACCAGCCATCCCCTGAATCGGTTCCGCACCCCTCCGCTGTGGGGAGTGGGCTCCACGGCGCCCTACGGACACGACGGGCGGAGCCTCACCCTGGACGACGTCATCCGCCGCCACGGCGGCGAAGCGGAAGCCAGCCAGAAGGCCTACCTGGTGGCCCCGGAGGAGGATCGCCGGGCGCTGCTGCGCTTTCTCGAGTCCTTGGTGCTCTACCAGCCCGACACCCTCCCCGCCGACCTCGACGGCGACGGAGCGATCGCCCCGGAGTTTCGCCTGGCCGGGCATCCGGCCGGCCCAGAGCGCTTCAACCCCGAGTTGTTGTTCGGGCATCCGCCCATCTATCGAGGCTGGCACCTCGGGCCCACGGGTGAGCGGTTCTTCTCGTTCGAGCTGATGAACCAGGCCGAAGCCTACGGCGAGACGCTCCCGGCCCTGGTGGATCTGGACCACGACGGCCTGCCCGACGCTGCAGAGACGGCCGCGGCAGAGCCCCCGGCGCCAGCCGGCGCCCGACGCTAGTCATTTCGGCCAGGAGCCGCGAGGAACCTTGCGATGGAGACGATGATCCTGCCCGAAAGAGCCAGGCCGCCGCCCCGGAGGAGGCGTGGGCCCGACCTCGTTCATCTCGTCAACTACAACTGACTTGCTAACTGCTCCCAAGGAGTCAAGAGATGAAAGTAGAGCGGAAACTGTGGCTGGCCCTGGGCGTCGCCGCCCTGGCGCTTGGACTGAGCCTGGTGGCCTACGCTGGCAACAACGAGGATTCCTACAAGGTCGCCTCGTTGGTTCGCCAGATGGAGACCCTGAGCCCCGTCCAGGTCGAGAGCCTCGATGCGATCCCGATGAAGCCCTTCACCCTGAACAAGCCCAGCGTGGACGTGATGCGCGTTCGCCTGGACGAGACCTACACCGTCCAGGGTGTCGGCAAGGACACCGTCGAGCTCTCCGGCTGGATCGCGGTGCGTCATGGTGCGCCGCGCCCGGCTCCGGGCTTCACCAAGGTCAGCTGGGAGACCGCGATTACCGACACGGAGTTCGTGGCCCTCGAGCTCAACGGTGAGAGCAAGCTCTTCGGCCCCGTGCACGTGGTGCTCGACAGCTCGCGTCCGGCGATCGGCCAGGTCGGCCGGATCGACGTTCCGGATCGCGCTACCCGCCTGCTCCAGGTCGCCAATTCCGGTCAGACCCAGGACCAGGCTGCTGCCGGCGACGTCGCTCAGGACTGCCGCGCCCCGGTGAACGTCAAGGTCTCGATGCCGAGCCTCGGCCTCGAGATGGTGACTCGCGAGCCCGCCGTTTGGTACTCGAACGTCACCACCATCCCGCCGGTCGGCCACGTCGCTTCGGTGACGGTGGACCCGGTTCCGATGATCTCGGGCGGCCGTGTGGTTGCCACCCTCGACTCCGGCATCGTGAAGTTCCGCGAAGTCGTCAAGAAGGTCGAGCTCTCCGAGCAGCACCAGATCCTCGCCAGCAAGTAGCGGCTTGCCGCTGAGCCCGGCGGGGTGCCGGCGGTTTCTTTCTCCGGAACCCCGTCGGGCGGTGAGCGGCAGCGGCGTCAGTGGACCCTGGGACCATGCGATCGAGACTCCGAGCCTTCGCCCTCGCCCTGCGCAGCTTGAGCCGGGATCCAGCCTATTCGCTGGTCTCGGTGGCCACCCTCGCCCTCGGCCTGATCGCCACTCTCGGGGTCTACAGCGTGGTCGACGCCGTGCTGTTCAAGGCCCTGCCCTATCCCGAGCCGCAGCGAATCGTCCGCCTCTTCGGCACTCAGCCGGCCCGGCAGGACGACCGAGGCTCGACGTCGGTCCCGGACCTCTTCGACTTCCG
Organism: uncultured Acidobacteriota bacterium; assembly: GCA_937867335.1. Classification (GTDB taxonomy): domain Bacteria; phylum Acidobacteriota; class Thermoanaerobaculia; order Multivoradales; family SZUA-115; genus JAXLQX01. Next base: position 5,833 of record CALMKX010000139.1, on the reverse strand, counting down.
GGCCGAGTCGCGGACGCTCGAAGGCCTGTCCGCGTTCCTGCGCTGGCACCACAACCTCACGGCGCAGGCCGGGAAGACGCAGCGAACCTGGGGCGGACTGGTCTCTCGCCAGCTGTTCGAAACCCTGGGCGTCGAGCCCCTGCTGGGCCGAGTCTTCAACCCGGAGGAGGACTCTCCGGGCGGCCCTCACGCCGTGATCCTCAGCTACGGGCTGTGGCAGAAATACCTCGGGGCGGATCCCGAGGTGATCGGGCGTCGGATGACCATCGACGGAGTCGAGCATCGAGTGGTCGGGGTGATGCCCCCGGGCTTCCACTATCCGCCGGATGCCCAGCTGTGGACTCCTCTGGCCATGGGTCCGACCAGCTTCCCGCGCAGCGTCCACGCCCTCCGGGTGGTCGCTCGGCTGAAGCCGGGTATCCCGCTCGAGCAGGCGCAGGCCGAGCTCGACGGGATCGCCGCCCGCCTCGCGGCGCGTTACCCCGAGAGCAATGCCGGGCGCGGGGCAGTGCTGGTGCCCCTGCCCGAGCTGACCGTGGGCAAGGCCCGTTCCGGCCTGCTGGCGTTGCTGTGGGGAGCGTTCCTGGTGCTGGCCATCGCGGTGGGCAACGTCGCCAACCTCACGCTCAGCCGCTACCACGCCCGCTACCAGGACCTCGGAGTACGGCTGGCCCTCGGGGCGGGCCGCCTTCGGTTGCTGGCCACTGCCTTCCACGAGACGTTGTTGCTGGCTCTTGCCGCCTCCGTGCTGGCCTTGGCCGTCGCCAAGCCGCTGGTCGCCTTCTTCGTGCGCGTGGCGCTCGAGCAAGAGAGCTCGTCCTTCCTGGCCGAGGCGGTGCACGAGCTGCCCCGGCTGGACGAGGTGGGAGTGGGCCTGCGGGCCGGAACCGCTGCGGTGCTCGCTGCTCTGGGAATCTCCTGGTTGATCAGCCTGGCGCCGCTTTGCTGGCTCAGCGAAGGCCGGCTGAGCAGGGCCCTCGCCTCGGGAGGCAAGGGCCGAGGCGGCGAGTCCTCGGCCGCTGCCCGCCTGCGCCGCGCGGTGGCGATCGTCGAAGTGGGCCTGGCGGTGGGCCTGACGGTGCTGAGCCTCTCGCTCGCTTCGAGCATGGCGCGCCTGCGCAGGGTCGATCCGGGGTTCCGGACCGATCACGTTCTCACCCTGAACCTCTTCTTGCCGGTGGCCCAATACGCGGCTTCAGGCCAGACCAGCCGTTTCTACTCCGAGATGCTCCAGCGCGTGGAGGCTCTGCCGGGAGTGGTGTCGGCGGGCCTCACGTTCGGCTTGCCGCTCTCGGACCTCACCGGCATCACCGACTTCGGCCTGGATGGGCCGAGGGGGGCGGGGGCCTCGAAGGGCGAGAATCGGGCGGCGATCCAGCCGGTCTCGCCGCGCTACTTCGAGACGGTGGGAGTGCCGTTGCTTTCCGGTCGCGCCCTGGCCGTGACCGACGCCGCCGGCTCGCTGCCCGTGGCGTTGATCAACCAGGCCCTGGCCCGGCGCTACTTCCCAGGCCAGAACCCGGTCGGAGAGCGCCTCTTCGTGGACGCGCAGTTCGGGCCGGTCGGTCGGGTTCCCGCGGGCTGGAAGCAGATCGTGGGGGTGGTGGGCGACTTCCGCCGAACGAGCCTGACCGGAGAGGCCGGGCCCGAGATCTATCTGCCCTACACTCAGCTGACCTGGAGAGCCGTGAGCCTGGCGATTCGCACCTCGATCGACCCCCAGGCCCTGGCGGTCCCGGTCGAGCGAGAGCTGGCGGCCATCGACCCGTTGCTGGCGGTCTCCGACCTGCGCCCTCTCGCCGACTCGGTGGAGCGCTCCCTCGCCCAGCCGCGGTTCCTGGCTCTGCTCTCGCTGGTCTTCGCAGCGACGGCCGTGCTGTTGGCTCTGCTCGGGGTCTACGGAATCGTTGCCTATTCGACTCAGAGCCGGCTGCACGAGAGCGGAGTGCGAGTGGCCTGTGGAGCGGGGGCCGGTGAGGTCGTGAGCCGGTTCTTGGCGGAGGTAACCATGCTGGTGCTCGGCGGCTCCCTTCTGGGCCTGGTGGTGGTCGGCGCCGGAGAGCTCTGGCTGCGCGGGCTGCCCTGGGTGGGCAGCTCTTTCGAGCCGCTCAGTCTGGTGGGGGTCCCGCTCGCGTTCCTGGCGCTGGCCTGGCTCGCCAGCTACCGGCCGATCCGGGTCGCGCTGTCGCGGAATCCGCTCGATAGCCTGCGCTAGCAAGCCCCTCGAGCCGCTACGGCACTACCTCGAGGGTGTAGGGATCCCGGTGCGGCAGAGGTTGGGCTTGCTGGAGTGCGGGAGGGAGCTCCCGCGCCAGAGTGGGCGAGTCTCCCACCACCAGAATCAGCAGCTGAGCGGGGTCGAAGAGCTGGCCGGCTGCCTGGCGGAGGGTTTGCGGCGTGACCGCCTGGAGCTGATCCCAGCTGCGCCGCCGAGCGGCCGGGGGGCGGCCCAGGAGCTGGTCTTCGGCCAGGGCGAGGGCGATCTGGCGCGCCGAGCCCACCGCCTCGGCGAACTCGGCCTTGAGCTCGCCGCGAGCCAGGTCCAGCTCGCTTTCGGACACGGGCTCCTGGCGCAGGCGCTCGAGCTCCGCCAGCACCTCGACGAGGGCCTTGCCGGCCTTGGCCGGGTCGGCCTGGAAGCGCACTTCGAAGGCTCCTGGCCAGAGCTCGGGAGCCTCCAGGCTCGAAGTGACGCCGTACACCAGCCCTTCTTCGGTACGCAGGCGGCGGAAGAGCCGAGATGCGAAGGAGCCGCCGCTCAGGACCTGGTTGGCGAGCCGGCTCGCCGGGAGCGTGGGGTCGTCCCAGGGGCTGCCGCCACCGTAGAGCCTGCCCACGATCACCTGGCTCTGGCCCGCAGGGCCGCTGAGCTGATAGACCCCTGGCCTGGGCTGGAAGTGCGGTGCCGGGGGCGGCCAGCTGCGGGCGACCTCGGCGCTTCGAGGCTCCGGCGGTGCGAGCCCGGCGAGCCGCGGCAGCCATTTCTCGGCGCTCACGTCGCCGGACAGGGCGAGCACCCGAGGCGCCCTGCGGACGTAACGGCGATGGAAGCCTTCGAAGTCGCTCCGGCCGAGGGCGTAGAGCTGGGGGGCCACCAGGTAGCGCGCCGAGAAGTGCTCCCTCCCGTGCAGCAGCCAGTTCCACTCGCGATCCGCGAGCCCGGCAGCATCGTCGTTGCGGTTGCCGAGGCCACGGATCCGCTGGTTCTTGAGCCGGTCGAGGGCCGCTGGCTCGAAGGCGGGCCGGTCGAGGATCTCGGCCAGGAGCGGCAGGGCGGCGTCGAGCTGGGAGCTCAGGCAGCGCAGGCGTACGGCGGAGTAGAGGTCGCCGGTCGAAGTGCTGACTTCGGCGCCGAGCCGGGCGAGAGCCGCCTCGAGCTCGGCCGGAGAGCGGCCCTCGGTCCCCCCCAGGCGCATCAGGTCGAGGGTCATCAGGGCCAGACCGTCCTTGCCGGGCGGGTCGAGGAAGGCCCCGATCCGCAGCAGGACCCTGAGATCGACCAAGGGCAGGCGATGGTCCTCGACCACGTAAGCGATGGTGTCGGTGCCGATCGCATGGCGATAGCGTTCGGGGCCAGGGAACTCCACTTCGAAGGGGGCGAACCGCAGCAGTTCCGGTCGAGCCGGGATCGGCTGGGGCCTTGCCGGGCTCACTTGCCACGCTCCCGCGCAGAGCGCGAACAGGGCCGGCAGCCAGGTGGGGCGGAGTCTCATCTCGTTTCGGCCGCCGGGCGCGTGGTGAGCACCACGGTGCGGCTCTGCCTGCGCAGGTAGCTGAGAGCCGTTCGCTGGAGCCGCTCGGGGTCGACCGCCAGCCACTGGCGTGGAGCTTCCTCGAAGAAGCGCGGTTGGTCCTGGCCGGCATGAACCAGCAGCTGGATCATCAGGGCGAAAGGATCTTCGAGCTGGCGCAGGCTGCTGTTGAGCAGATGGTTCCTGGCCTGGCGGAGCTCGTCGTCCCCCGCCTGCCGCTCGCCGAGCTCGCCCACGAGGGTATCGAGGTCGGCGACCAGCTCCTCGAGGGAGACTCCCGCGGCCGGCTCGGCCACCAGCGAGAAGTAGCCGGCCTGCCGGTAGGAAGTCTGGCTTGCGGTCGCTCTCAGGGCCCGCCCCCGGGCTCGGACCAGGGACTCCTCGAGACGCCCCGCGGGCCCTCCCAGGAGAGCGGCGAGTAGATCGAGGGAGTAGGCGTCCTCGTGGCCGGAGCCCACGGTGGGGTAGCGCAGCTCGACCGCCGGCGGGCAGGGGCAAGGCAACTCCAGCCTCAGCTCGGCGGTGCGCGAGGGCGCCGCACGGGAGCCGCGGGGCGCCGGCAGGGTGCGGGGCTCGAGGCGACCGAAGTAGCGCTCGGCCAGAGCCCTCGCCGTGGCGACCTGGACCGGCCCCACCAGCACGGCGGTCAGGTTGTTGGGGCCGTAGAAGGCGCGGAAGTGCTCCTCGGCGTCCAGGCGGCGGAAAGCGGCGACCTCGCCGGGCCAGCCGAGCCGAGGGGCATGGTAGGGGTGGTCTTGCCAGAACAGATCCTCCACCCTCTCGTCCCGGCTGCCGGTGGGCGCCGAGAGGCGGCGCTGGTGCTCCTCGGCGATCACCTCGAGCTCCTTGCCGAAGCCACGGAAGACCGGCTGGACCAGGCGATCCGATTCGAGCCAGAACCAGAGCTCCAATTTGTTGGCGGGAACGGAGACGAAGTAGGCCGTGAGGTCTACCGTGGTGAAGGCGTTGGCGGCGCTGGCGCTGGCCTGGGAGTAGAGGCGGTCGAACTCGTCTGGAACCTGGAGGGCTCGCAGCGCGGCCTCGAGCTCCTTCGAGCGATCGGCCGGCGAGCTCGGGGCGCTGTTGTCGGGCCCCGGCTTGCGCTCCGCGAGGCGAAGCTCCTCCTGTTCGTCGAGCAGGGCTCGCTCGCGGCTGAAATCCCGAGTTCCGATCGTGCGGCTGCCCTGGAAAAGTAGATGCTCCAGCAGATGGCTCAGGCCCGAGCGGCCCGGCGGATCGTCGGCCGAGCCCACGTGGGCCACCCAGCCGGCGGCCACGAAAGAGCGGTGCGGGTCCGGCACCAGCCAGAAGCGCATGCCGTTCGAGAGCTGGAAGGTCTGAGCGTCGAGATGCAGCACCACCGGCGCGAGCGGGAGATTGGCCGGCGCCGGTCCGGGGGGTGGGGCGGAAGGTGCGGGTCCGGCCACGATCCAAGCCACGGCCGCGAGTCCGAGCCGCCAAATCCTCGACTTGCTGCCTAGAAACATGACGTATTGTATCATAATACATATTGTCGTCTGCATATCAGATAGTTGGAGAGCTTGGATGATCCACTCCTCGGTAGAGCCTGGCAAAGCCTCCCTCTCGATCTGCCTCGGTACCGCGCTGGTCGCCGGTGGCGGCCTCCTGCTGGAGGTGGCGCTGACACGCGTCTTCGCGGTGATGCTCTGGTACCACTTCGCCTACATGGTGGTGTCCCTGGCCCTCCTGGGGTTCGGCGCCGCGGGCAGCTTGCTCACTCTGGCCAGGGTCGGCGAGCGAAGGGAGGCGGTGGCCGAGCGACTGGCCCTGCTGGCGAGCGGCGGCGGCGCCCTGACCTTGATCTCCCTGGTGGTCGGGACGCGCATCCGGGTGGATTCCCTCGAGCTCTGGAAACAGCCGAAGAACCTCTGGGCGCTGCTCGCCTGCGATCTCGTCTGGGCGCTCCCGTTCCTCTTCGCGGGGGCCGCGATCGGCGCAGCCCTCAGCTGGCATCCTCGGGAGCTGGGCAAGCTCTACGGCGCCGATCTGCTGGGCTCGGCCGCCGGCGCCTGGGCGGCGCCGTGGCTGCTCGGCCGGCTCTCGGCCAGCGCCGTGGTGGT
>CALMKX010000138.1 GCA_937867335.1 uncultured Acidobacteriota bacterium | reverse complement strand
CCGAGCGGCCGGCGGCCAGCTGCTCCTCGCCGGTGGCCACCAGGGAACGAGCCTGCTCGGCCTTCGCCGCCTCGGCGAGCTGGCCGCTCGCCCCCTGCTCGGCGCGCACCCTGAGCTCGCGAATGCGCGCCGACGTGGGAGAGAGAGCCTCGGCCTCGGTGAGGAGCTTGCGGGCTTCCTCCCAGTCGCCGGCGGCGATCAGGCTCTCGGCCCGCTGGATCATCGCTTCCAGCACTTCCGGCGAGGTCTGCTTCACCTCGGGAGGTGGCGGCGGAGGCGCGAGCGAACTCGCCAGCCACCAGCCACCCAGGAGCAGAACTACCAGGGCCACCGAGCCCAACCCACCCAGCAGCAGCCAGTTCGGTCGCCGCGCCCCGGCCGGACGCGGCGCTGGCTCTGCCTTCGGAGTCGGGGGCGGTGGCGGCCGCTTCTCGACCGGGCGAGTGGAGCGCTCGGGGATCGGCGGCAGATCGATCTCGGACAGAGCCGGCCCCGCCGGCAGGCCCAGGCTCGGCCCGGAGGGCGCGGCGCTTGCTGCTGCTGGAGCGGCGGCCGGTGGCGGAGCTTGAGGAGGGGGTGGTAGCGGCGGTGGCGCCACCGCACCCTGGGAAACGCTGGCCAGGATCGTCTCGCTCTCGGCCGGATCGAGTGCCGGGGTCGCTGCCTCGATCCGGGGCGCGACAGGCGCCGCCACCTTGGGCTCGGCCGGCGGAGCCGGTGGCGGCTCGGGCAGCGAGGGAGCCGGAGCCGCGGCGGCCGCGGCCTGCGCCACCGCCTGGGTGTCGTTCAGGGCGTCGCGCGCCTGCTCCACCGTCTTCTTCAGCTCGACCGCCAGCTCCGCCACCCGCTGGTAGCGATCCGCCGGCGCCTTGGCGAGGGCTTTCTCGAGTACCTGCCGTACTCCCGGCGGTAGCTCGCCCACAAACTCTTCGGGCGGCGTGAAGGACTCGTTGACGATGCGGTGCGTGACCACCGTCAGGTTGTCGCCGGCGAAAGGCTTGCGGCGGGTCAGCAGCTCGTAGAGCACCACCCCGAGAGAGAAGATGTCCGCCCGATGATCCACCTCGAGGCCCTGGATCTGCTCCGGGGCCATGTAGTTCGGTGTGCCCAGGAGCTGGCCCGAGTGGGTGAGGTTCGAAGTGTTGATGCGGGCGATGCCGAAGTCGGTGAGTTTCGCCCGGCCGTCGCCGGTGATCAGGATGTTGGCCGGCTTGATGTCGCGGTGCACAACGCCTTTGGAATGGGCATACTCGAGAGCCTCGGCCACCTGCCAGATGATGTCGGCGATGGTCGGCAGGTCGAACGGCTCGTCGCGGCGCAGCTGTTCTTTAAGGTCGGTGCCGCGAACGTACTCCATGGCGATGAAGGTCATGCCCTCGTCGCTGTGCTCCACCACGTCGTGGATGGTGACGATGTTGGGGTGGGAGAGGATTCCGGCGCTCTGGGCCTCGCGGATGAACCGTTCGCGAGCCTCCTGGAACTCCTGATCGCCGATGTCGCCCCGGAAAGTCTTGAGCGCCACCAGACGGCCGATCAGCGGGTCCTTGGCCAGATAGACCACACCCATCGCCCCTTTGCCGAGCGCGTCGATGACCTGATACCGCCCGAGGCGTGAGGGGAGTGGCGTGCTCATCACTTAGGCGAACATGGGGAGCTGCGAGCATACGCTGGCGAGAAAGACGAGTCAATTTCGCCTGCGCCTCGCCCGCGAAGGCCGCTCCTAGGCGGCCTTCGCGGCGCCGGCAAGGCACTGGCCCCGTGCTATATTTGGGCACCTTTTTCTGGCCCCAACTCGAGGAGAGCGCGACGCGATGCAGGTCGACAGCCCCGCCAAGATCCGCAACCTGGCCGTTGCCGGGCACAACGACACCGGCAAGACCACTCTCATTTCCTCCATGCTCTTCGCAGGTGGGGTCACCAACCGCCTCCATCGAGTGGAAGACGGCAACACCCTGACCGACTTCGACCCCGAAGAAGTCGAGCGCGCCATCTCGATCGGCCTGGCTCCCTGCTTCGTGCCCTGGAAGGGGCACAAGATCAACCTGCTGGACTGCCCCGGCTACGGCATCTTCTTCACCGAGACCCGCGCCGGCATGCGCGCCGCAGACGCCGTGCTGCTGGCCATCAACGGCGTCTCCGGGGTGGAGGTCAACACCGAGAAGGTGTGGCAGGTGGCCGAGGAAACCGGCCAGCCGGTTCTCGTCACGCTGACCAAGATGGATCGCGAGCGAGCCGACTTCGGTCGCGCTCTCGAGTCTCTGCGCAAGCAATTCGGCCGCAGCGTCCAGCCGGTGCAGATTCCGATCGGCCAGGAGCTGGGTTTCGAGGGTGTGGTGGACCTGGTGCAGCAGAAGGCCTACCTGTTCAAGCGCGACGGCGACGGCAAAGCCCAGCCCGGGCCGATTCCGGATTCGGTGGCGAGCGAGGCCGAGAGCTGGCGCTCCCAGCTGATCGAAGCCGTGGCCGAAACCGACGAGGCCCTGCTCGAGAAGTTCCTCGAAGGTGGCGAGATCTCCCAGGAGGAGCTGGTTTCCGGCCTGCGCAAAGCGGTCGCTTCCCGCTCCCTGTTCCCGCTCACCCTCTCCGCCGCGGCCCACGGCATCGGCCCGGCGGCCCTGCTCGACCACCTGGTGGAAGCCGCTCCCTCGCCCGTCGACGCTCCGCCCTTCCCGGCGACCAACCTGGGCGGTGAGGCGCTCTCCCTCTCGCCCGACCCGGGCGCTTCCCTTGCGGCCCTGGTGTTCAAGACCTTCAGCGACCCGTACAGCGGCAAGATCTCCATCTTCCGCGTGGTCACCGGCAGCCTGCGCCCGGACTCCTCGGTTTGGTGCTCCCGCACCGAGGAGATGGTGAAGCTCGGCCACGTGATGTTCATGCAGGGCAAGCAGGGCTCCCCCGCCCCTTCGCTCATCGCCGGCGACATCGGCGGCTTCACCAAGGTGAAGGAAGTGGCGACCGGCGATACCCTGACCGCCAAAGAGAAGCCGCTGCGCCTGGGATGGTTCCACACCCCCGAGCCGGCGATCTCCTTCGCGGTGGAGCCCAAGGCCAAGGGCGACGAAGAGAAGATCGGCGAGGCCTGCCTGCGCCTGATGGACGAGGATCTCTCGCTGAAGTCCAGCCGCGACGCCGCCACCCACGAGTTCCTGCTCTCCGGCACCAGCCAGCTGCACGTCGAGATCGCGGTGGCCAAGCTGAAGAGCCGTTACAAGGTGGAAGTGATCCTCCATCCGCCGAAGGTGCCCTACCGCGAGACCATCACCAAGGGCGCCGACGGCCATGGCCGGCACAAGAAGCAGTCTGGCGGCCGCGGCCAATTCGCCGACTGCAAGATCAAGCTCGAGCCGCTCGAGAGGGGCAAAGACTTCGAGTTCGTGGACGAGATCTTCGGCGGCTCGATCCCCCAGAACTACCGGCCCGCCGTGGAGAAGGGCATCCAGGAAGCGCGCCTGCGCGGCTATCTGGCGGGCTATCCGGTGGTGGATTTCCGGGTTCGCCTGCTCGACGGCCAGTACCACGATGTGGACTCTTCCGAGCTGGCGTTCAAGATCGCCGGCTCGCTCGGGTTCAAGGACGCCATGGCGAGAGCCGGCGCCACGATTCTCGAGCCGATGATGAAGCTCGAGATCACCACCAGCGACGAGTTCACCGGCGACATCATGAGCGACCTCTCGCAGCGCCGGGGCCGCCCCCAGGGCATGGACGCCAAGGGCCACAGCCAGGTGATCACTGCGGTGGTGCCGATGGCCGAGACGCTCGATTACGCCCGCGCCCTGCGCGCCATGACCCAGGGCCGGTCGAGCTTCCACATCGAGTTCTCGCACTACGAGGAAGTGCCGCGACCGGTGCAGGAGAAGATCATCGCGGCCGCGGCCAAGCACCGCAAGGAAGAGGCCGAGGAGTAGGAGCCGGCACTTGGAGATCAACGCCGATACCCTGCTCACCGGCCTGCTCTGGTTCCTGGTCTTCTGCTTCTCCACCACCTGCCACGAGGCCGCCCACGCCTGGGCGGCCTTGAGGCTGGGGGACTCCACCGCCTACCAGGCCGGCCAGGTCTCGCTGTCTCCGCTGCCGCACATCCGCCGCGAGCCGTTCGGCATGGTGTTCATGCCGATCCTCTCCTTTCTGCTCTCCGGCTGGATGCTCGGCTGGGCGAGCGCCCCGTACGACCCGATCTGGTCTCATACCTACCCGCGGCGGAGCGCCTGGATGTCGCTCGCCGGACCGGCGGCCAACTTCGTCCTGATGCTCTTCGCCGGCCTGGTGATCCGCCTGCTCTACACGGCCGGGCTCGCCACACTCCAGCCGAGCCACTCCCTCGCGCACCTGATCGTCGCCAACGGCGCCCTCGCCGCGAGCGGCTTCGGCACCGGCCTGATGGCGATTCTCTCCATCCTGTTCACCTTGAACCTGTTGCTCTTCGTGTTCAATCTGCTGCCCGTGCCGCCCCTGGACGGCAGCGGAGCGGTGATGCTGCTGATGCCCGAGTCGGCCGCCCGCCGCTACCAGGAGGTGCTGTTCACCCAGCCCTTCCTGGCGATGGCTGGCCTGGTACTGGCCTGGAAGTTCGGCGGCCCGCTCCTGACTCGTGCGCTGCTTCTGGGCATCACACTGCTGTTCGCCTAGGGCTTCGCCGGCAGCTCGATTCCCAGCTCCTCGATCTGGCGCTCCACCGTGCCCGCCCAGTCCCGGTTCGCGGCCGGGCTCGCCGGGCTCGGGTGGAGGATGCTGCCCACGGCGACGCTCGAGCCAGCCAGGACCTCCCGCGCCCGGGCGGCGGCGAAGCCACCCACCCCCACCACCAGCCGGGGCGAGAGCAGCTTTACCGTCTCGGCCAGGGCCCGGTCGCAGGCGGCGAAGAGGGACTCCCGCTCGGCGGCAGGGAGCTTGTCCGGCGTGCGGTTCCTGCCACTCGCCTCGACGAACAGCAACGGGCAGTAGTTGGCCACCCAGAAGCGCGCGAAAAACGCCCCGGGGCTACCCCAGCGCTCGCGCACCCAGCCCCACAGGCGGGCACCGGAAACCTCGCTCCTGGCGCAGCCGAAGCCTTCGACCGGCCGCGCCGGATGCTCCCGGGGCGGCTTGTCGAGCGGTGCTTCGACGCCCATCCAGTCCCGCACCAGGGCCACCTCGCCGAACGGCACGCCAGTCTGGGCCATGCCGAAGGGCCCGGGGTTCATCCCCAGGAACAGCGCCTCCTTGGGGCCCCGGGCGGAGACCTCGAGATAGAGCGCCCAAGGAGCACGACCGTAGATCAAGGGGTTGTAGACGAACGCCACTGGCGCGGCGAAGCGCAAGGGCTCGAGCTCTCGCGCCAGGCGGTCCGACACTGCAAGAAGCGCGGCAGCAAGGCCTTCGGCGGCCGCCTCTGGCTTCCCTTCCGGGGGCATAGGGTGCGAACATTACCAGCCATGGCCCGCTTCGACTACCAGAGCATGATCCAGGAGGCCCTGCGCCACGTGCTGCATCTGGCGCTTTCCGAAGTGGCCGAGGGCGGCCTCACCGACGGCCACCACTTCTACATCACCTTCGATACCGGCGCTCCTGGGGTCGAAATCGCCCGGGTGCTGCGCGACCTCTATCCGCAAGAGATGACCATCGTGCTTCAGCACCAGTACTGGGACCTGGTGGTGGAGGAGCACAGCTTCGCCGTCACTCTCGCTTTCAACGGCTCCCGGCATCGCCTGGCCGTGCCCTTCCGAGCCGTCACCGCGTTCGTCGATCCCGAAGCCCAGTTCGGCCTCCGCTTCGAGATCACCGACGTCCCCCCGGCCGATCTCCCCGTGCCCGAGGCCGAGCCGGAGGTCCGAGGCCCGAGAGCCGTCAAGCCCCTCGACCCCCCCGGCGGTCAGGTGGTGTCGATCGAGGAGTTCCGGAAGAAGTAGGCCCCAGAAACGAAGCGGCCGGGCGCTGGGCCCGGCCGCGTGAGCTTCGGAGAACCGAGGAGGCTTTCTACGAAGCCTTCTCTTCTCCAGCCTTCTTGGCCTTCGGGGTGAACTGGTAGTCCACGAACTCGAGCACCGCGACCTCGGCCGAGTCGCCCTGGCGGGGGCCCAGCTTGACGATGCGCAGGTAGCCGCCCGGGCGGCTCGCGAAGCGCGGGCCGATCTCGGTGAAGAGCTTCTTGATCAGGTCGCGGTTGGCGATCCAGCGGGCCACCAGGCGGCGGGCATGGACCGAGTCCGTGCGGCCGTGGGTGATCAGCCGCTCGGCAATGGGCCGCAGCTCCTTGGCCTTCTCGAGGGTGGTGACGATGCGCTGGTGCTCCACCAGCGAAGCCAGCTGGTTGCGGAACATCGCCAGCCGGTGCGAGGTGGTGCGGCCGAGCTTCCTGCCGTGTCGGTTGTGACGCATGGGCGATCTCCTTAAGCGTCAGCGCTGGGGCGCTCCGGCACGTTCATCCCGAAGTGCAGACCGAGCCGGGCGAGCAGATCCTGAAGCTCCTCGAGCGACTTGCGCCCGAAGTTCTTGGTCTCCAGCATGTCCTTCTCGGTGCGTCGCACCAGATCCCGCAGAGTGTGGATGTTGGCGTTCTTCAGACAGTTGGCCGAGCGCACCGAGAGGTTCAGCTCCTCGATGCGGCGAGCCAGCAAGGCGTCCATTCCGGCGAGCTCTTCGGCCCGAGAGTCGTCCGCAGTGCTCTTGGAGCTCTCCTCGGCGGCCACGAAGATGCCGAGGTGCTCCTTGAGCAGCTGCGAGGCGAGCGAGACCGCTTCTTCCGGAGGCACCGTGCCGTTGGAGAAGATCTCGAGCACCAGGCGCTCGAAGTCGGTGGTCTGGCCGAGACGCGCGGCCTCCACCCGGTAGTTCACCTTGCGCACCGGGCTGTGGGCGGAATCGATCGGCATCCAGCCGATGCCCATGGACTCATCGCTATTGCGATCCGCGGTGACGTAGCCCCGGTTCTTCTTCACCTGCACCTGCATGCGCAGATGGGCGTCCTCGTTCAGAGTGGCGATGTGGATCGAGGGATCGATGATCTCCACCTGGGCGTCGCCCTGGAGATCGCCGGCCGTAACCTGGGCCGGGCCCTTGACGTCGACGGTGAGGATCTTCCATTCGTCGCCGTGGAGCCGGATGGGTACCGTGCGCAAGTTGAGCAGGATATCGGTGATGTCCTCGCTCACGCCGGCCAGGGTGGAAAACTCGTGCTGCACTCCCTCGATATGGACGTTGGTCACCGCCGCACCCTCGATCGAGGACAGCAGGCAGCGACGCAGAGCGTTGCCGATGGTGGTGGCGAAGCCCCGTTCGAAGGGCTGCGCCGTGAACTTGCCGTACGTCGGCGACAAGGTCGCCGAGTCAACCTCCAGGCGCCGAGGGCGCTGAAAGTTCTTCCATTGCATTCTGGCTTTCTCCTTGGGCCTACCGGCCTAGCGGCTGTACAGCTCGACGATCAGCTGCTCCTGCACGGGCAGCTTGATGTCCTCTCGGCTCGGCAAGCGAGAGACCTTGCCGCGGAAGTTCTCTGCGTCGAGCTCCAGCCAATCCGGTACACCACGACCGCGCGCCGTCTCCACGCTCGCGCGGATGAACTCGTTCTTGCGGCTCGCCTCTTTCACCTCGACCACCTGGTCGATCCGCACCTGGAAGCCCGGCACCGTCACCTTGCGGCCGGCGACCAGGATGTGACCATGGCGGACGAGCTGGCGCGCCTGGGCGCGGGACGAGGCAAAGCCGAGGCTGTAGACGATGTTGTCCAGTCGGCGCTCGAGCATGGCGAGCAGGTTCTCGCCAGTGATGCCCTTGCGACGATCGGCCTCGTGGAAATAGGTGCGGAACTGGCGCTCGAGCAAGCCGTAGATCCGCTTGACCTTCTGCTTCTCCCGCAGCTGCAAGCCATAGCCGAGAAGGCGCCGTCCACGACGGTTCCCGTGCTGCCCTGGGGGGAAGCCACGGCGCTCGATGGCGCACTTCTCCTTGAAACAACGATCCCCTTTGAGAAACAGCTTCATCCGCTCTCGGCGGCAGAGCCGGCAAACGGGTCCAGTGTAGCGAGCCACCTCAACTCTCCTTCAATAACGTGTCCGTGCGATCAGACGCGACGGCGCTTGCGAGGACGACAACCGTTGTGGGGAATGGGCGTCACGTCGCGGATCGACTTGACTTCGATGCCGGCCGACTGCAGAGCCCGCACGGCGGACTCGCGGCCCGCTCCCGGACCCTTGACCAGAACGTCGACGGTGCGCACACCGAGGTCGCGTGCTGCGGTGCCCGCGCTCTGAGCGGCCACCTGCGCGGCGAAGGGCGTGCCCTTGCGCGAGCCCTTGAACCCGATCCGCCCGGCCGAAGACCACGTGAGCACATTGCCCTCGGGGTCCGCGATCGCCACCTGGGTGTTGTTGAAAGTGGCCTGGATATGGGCCACACCATGCGGCACTGGGCGTCGTTCGCGCTTCTTGCCGACCTTGCGATCTTTTTTCGTCTTTGCTGCTGCTCCTGCCTTGGCCATCGCGTCTCCTAACGACTACTTCTTGGTCAGCTTCTTCTTGGTCGCGACCGACGCGCGGCGCGGGCCCTTGCGGGTGCGCGCGTTGGTGTGGGTCCGCTGACCTCGCACGGGGAGGTTGCGACGATGACGCACCCCCCGGTAACAGCCGATTTCCATCAATCGCTTGATGTTCTGGCTGATCTCTTTGCGCAGATCACCTTCGACCCGCCCTTCTTCCTGGATCACGGCGCGAATCCGCCTTGCCTCCTCCTCGGTCAGATCCCTGACTTTGGTGGTGGTCGGCACGGCGGCCTTCTCCAGGATCTTCCAAGAGCGAGCCCGGCCGATGCCGTAGATGTAGGTCAGACCGAACAGGACCTGCTTGTTCTGGGGCAGGTCGACCCCGGCGATGCGTGCCATCTCGCTTTATCCCTGCCGCTGCTTGTGTTTAGGGTTCTCGCAGAGCACTCGAACGACGCCCTTGCGGCGTACGACTTTGCATTTCGAGCAGATCCGCTTCACTGAGCTACGCACTTTCATGTTCGGCCTCCCGGCATCTACTTGAGCCGATAGACGATTCGTCCGCGGGTCAAGTCGTACGGCGAAAGCTCCACCTTGACCTTGTCGCCCGGCAGGATACGAATGAAATGCTTGCGCATCTTGCCTGAGATATGAGCGAGCACCTGGTGGCCATTGTCGAGCTCGACCCGGAACATCGCGTTGGGCAAAGGCTCAACGACGGTCGCCTCGACTTCGATCGCCTCTTCTTTCGGCAAACTCTCTTCCTTTCCCGTTTCGGCTAGGCTGCCCGCTGGGCTCTGCCCAGCACTCGCGGCCCCGCCGGGGTCACTGCCACCGAAAACTCAAAGTGGGCCGACAGCGACCCATCCTCGGTGCGCGCCGTCCAGCCGTCCGGATCGACCGAGACCGCCGCCTTGCCGGCGTTGACCATCGGCTCGATCGCCAGCACCATGCCGGGCTTGAGCTTCAGGCCCTTGCCGCGCTCCCCGTAGTTGGGAACCTGCGGCTCCTCATGGAGCGACGTGCCGATGCCGTGGCCGACGTACTCCCGCACCACCGAGAAGCCGTGCGACTCCACGTACTCCTGGACCGCATGCCCGATGTCCTGGAGCCGCCCGCCTGGCTTCGCCTGCTCGACTCCGATCTCCAGAGCCTCGCGGGTCACCTTCAGCAGCCGCTCGGCGACGGTGTTCACCCTGCCCACGGCATAGGTTCGCGCGGCGTCGCCGAAATAGCCTTTATACATCACTCCGCAGTCAACGCCTACGATGTCGCCTTCCGAGAGCATCACGCCGTTCGGAATGCCGTGGACGATGACGTCGTTGACCGAGGTGCAGAGAGTGGCCGGGTAGCCTCGATAGTTGAGGAACGCCGGCACTCCACCCTGAGAGCGGATGTAGCTCTCGGCCCAACGGTCCAGCTCCTTGGTGGTGACCCCGGCGCCGATCCGCTCGGCGATGCCGTCGAGCACACCGTGGACGATGCGGTTGGCCGCGTCCATCAGGTCGAGCTCTGCGGGCGTCTTCAAGATCACCATCATGCCACCTACCGGGCGAGCGCCCCATCGAGCGCCGCCGTGACGGTCTCGACGCTGCCCGAGCCGTCGATCCGCCGCAACACCCCCGCAGCCTCGTAGTGGGCCACCAGAGGCGAGGTCTGCTCCCGGTACACTTCCAATCGGCGACGGATCACGTCCTCTGTGTCGTCCGGCCGCTGTCGGCCCAGGGCCCGCTCCACGAGCACGGCCTCGGGCACCTCGAAAAGAACCACTCGCTCCAGCTTCCGGTCCTGGCTCGTGAGAACCTCCTCGAGCGTGCCCGCCTGGGGCACCGTCCGGGGATAGCCGTCGAGCAGGAAGCCCTCGCGGGCATCCTGGCGCGCCAGCCGCTCGCGCACCACACCGGCCATCGTCTCGTCGTCCACCAGCCGGCCGCTCGCCATGATCGCTGCGACCGCCTGGCCCAACTCGGAACCCGCCGCTACGGCTTCGCGCAACATCTCGCCGGTCGAGATCGCCGGCACCCCCAGGCGGCCAGAGACCCGCGCCGCCTGAGTGCCCTTGCCGCAGCCCGGAGGGCCCAGCAGGACGATGCGCCGCGCCTCGTTAGCCACGGCGCCCCTTGATCCGGCCCCGCTTCATGAAGCCGTCGTAGTTGCGCATCACCAGCTGGCTCTCCACCTGCTGGATGAAGTCCATCGCCACACCGACCACGATCAGGAGCGAAGTGCCACCGAAGTAGAACTGGATGCCCGAGCCGGTCGTGACCCAGGACATGCCGTTCGAGGTCAAGAAGGCGTCGAGCGAGTCGCCGATGAACGGGATGTAGCGCAGCTTCACGCCCGAGAGCAGCAGATCCGGCAGGATCGAGACCGCCGCCAGGTAGAGCGCACCCACCAGGGTGATGCGCGAGAGGATGCGGTCGATGTGCTCGCTGGTGCGCTTGCCCGGGCGGATGCCGGGGATGAATCCGCCGTTCTTCCGCATGTTCTCGGAGAGATCGCCCGGGTTGAAGATGATCGAGACGTAAAAGTACGAGAAAAACACGATCGCCAGCACGTAGAGCAAGTAATAGAAGGGCGTTGCGTAGGAGATGTAGTCCATCACCTCTTGCAGGCCCTTCCACGGCAGCATCCGTGCGCCGGTGACCGGCAGCATCAGGATCGAGCTCGCGAAGATCACCGGAATCACGCCGCCGGTGTTGACTCGCAGCGGCAAATAGGTGGACTGGCCACCCATGATGCGCCGGCCCACCACCCGCTTGGCGTACTGCACGGGGATGCGCCGCTGTGCGCGCTCCATGTAGACGATGAAGGCCACCACCGCGATCATGAACGGCACCAGGAGCAGGATCAGGATCGGCGAGAGCTCGCCCTTGATCACCCTGACGGCCGTGGTGACCGTATAGGGCACGAAGCTGACCACGATGCCGGCGTAGATGATCAGCGAGATGCCGTTGCCGATCCCTCGTTCCGAGATCTGTTCTCCCAGCCACATCACGAAGGCGCAGCCGGTGGTCAGTGTGAGAATGGTGACCAGCCGGAAGCCCCAGCCAGGCGATGGCACCAGGGGCGCTCCGGTCGGCGTGCGCGCGCTCTCGAGAAAGACGGCGATGCCGATCGATTGCAGAGCCGAAACCAGCACCGTGCCGTAGCGGGTGTACTGGGTGATCTTGCGCCGCCCCATCTCGCCTTCTTTGGCCAACTTCTCGAGGTAGGGCCACACCACCTGGAGCAGCTGCAAGATGATCGACGAGGTGATGTAGGGCATGATGCCCAGAGCGAAAATCGCGATCCGCCGCAGGCTGCCACCGGTGAAGGTGTTCACGAAGCCCAGCATGGAGCTCGCCTGGGAGTTCATGAACTCCTCGAGCGCCAGCGGGTCGATGCCCGGGGTGGGGATATGGCAGCCCAGCCGATAGACCGCGAGCAGCGCAAAGGTGAAGTACAGCCGCTTGCGCAGGTCGGGGATGGCGAAGACGTTGCGGAGGCTTTCGATCACGAGCCCAACTCCTGGCAGCTGCCGCCGGCTGCCTCGATCTTGGATCGAGCAGAAGAGCTGAATTTGTGCGCCACGACCTTGATCGCCTTGCCGATCTCGCCGGTGCCGAGCACCTTCACCGGCAAGCCCTTCTTGACCAGACCGAGCCGGACCAGGGAGTCCGGGTCGAGCTCGGTCGCTTCCACCTTGGCCAGCCGGGCGAGGTTCACCACGGCATACTCGGTGCGGAAGATATTGGTGAAGCCCCGCTTGGGCACACGCCGGACGAGCGGCATCTGGCCGCCCTCGAAGCCTACCCGCTGGCTATAGCCGGAACGGGACTTCTGGCCCTTATGGCCGCGGCCGGCGGTCTTGCCGTTGCCCGAACCGGGCCCGCGGCCAACCCGCTTCTTGCGCTTCTTGCTTCCCTCTGCAGGGGCGAGCTCACTGAGTTTCATTCTACGATCTCCACCAGATAGCTGACCCGCGCCACCATACCCCGAATCGCCGGCGTGTCCGGCCGCTCCACCACGTGGCGAATGCGGCGCAAACCCAGGCCGCGCATAACTTCGCGGTCCCGGTCCCGAACCTGCGCCAGGCCTCGGACCTGGCGGATCTTGATGGTCTTCTCTTTGCCCTTCGCCATACTCTGGGTCTCCCTCTAGGCGCTCGCCGAGATCTCGACGCCCCGCAGCTGGCGGACATCGTCCGCGCTGCGCAGCTCGAGCAAGGCCGCGAACGTGGCCTTCACCACGTTGTGCGGGTTGGTGGTGCCGAGAGACTTGGTCAGGATGTCGGCGATTCCGGCAGCCTCGACGACGGCCCGCACCGGCCCGCCGGCGATCACCCCGGTACCGGCGGAGGCCGGCTTGAGCAGAACGCGACCCGAGCCGAAGACCCCGAGCACCTCGTGGGGAATGGTGGAGCCTGCCACCGGAACCTGGATCATCCGCCGCTTGGCGCTTTCCACGCCCTTGCGGATGGCCATGGGCACTTCCTTGGCCTTGCCCGAACCATAGCCCACCATGCCGTTGCCGTCACCGATCACCACCAGCGCGGAGAAGGAGAAGTTCTTGCCTCCCTTCACCACCTTGGTGACACGGTTGATATGCACCACCTGCTCGATGAATTCGCTTTCGCGCTCGCGTTCGCGGTCCAACTTGGCAGTCACCGGAAAATCCCCTTTTTAAAAGTCGAGGCCCTGCTTGCGCGCGCTCTCGGCAATCTCCTTGACCTTCCCGTGGTAAATGTAGCCGCCACGGTCGAACACCACGCGCGTGATTCCCTTCGCCTTGGCCCGCTCGGCCACCACTTCGCCCACCGCCCGAGCCGCTGCCAGGTTGCCGCCTCCCCCCGAAAGCTTGCCGCGGACGTCCGCGTCGAGAGTGCTGGCGCAAACCAGGGTCGTGCCCAGGTCGTCGTCGATCACCTGCGCATAGACATGCTGCAGGCTCTTGAAGACCGCCAGGCGGGGCCGGCTCGCCGTGCCCTTGACGCGGTTGCGAAGGCGCAGATGAGCGCGACGGCGCCGCTCCTGCTTCTGGGTGACCCGCTTCTTGTGGACGTTGCTCTCGCTCATAGCCTTTCTTACCTCGCTCCGGCCTTGCCTTCCTTCTGCCGCAGCTTCTCACCGACGTAACGGACACCCTTGCCCTTGTATGGATCCGGATCCCGGAGCCTGCGGATCTGCGCCGAGACTTCCCCTACCTGCTGCCGATCGGCACCCGAGACCGTGACACGGTTGGCCTTGGCGTCGACTTCGATGGTAACGCCGGCAGGAATCTTGAACTGGATCGGATGGGCGTAGCCGAGCGCGAACTGCACCTCGGTGCCCTTGTGCTCCACCTTGTAGCCCACGCCCACCAGCTCGAGTTGCTTGGAGTAGCCCTTGGAGACGCCTTCGACGGCGTTCGCCAGGAGCGAGCGCAGGAGGCCGTGCATCGCCCGGGCCGGACCCGCGTCGCTGGTACGGCTGACGGTGATCTGGCCGTCCTTGATCTCCACCGGGAAGCCGTCGGCGAGCTTCTGACTCACCTTGCCCTTCGGTCCCTCGGCGACGAGGACGCCGTCCTTGACCTCGACTTTCGCCCCACTCGGGATGGGGATCGGTTTTCTGCCTACGCGCGACATCGCCTCAAGTCCCCTTTCCTTACCAGAGCTCGCAGAGAATCTCGCCGCCCACCCGCTGCTCGCGGGCTTGGCGGTCCGAAAGCAGGCCCCGGGAGGTCGACAGGATTCCCACGCCCATGCCGTTGCGCACCGGACGGATGTCGTCTGCACCACGGTAGACCCGACGGCCCGGCTTGCTGACGCGAGCGATGTGGCTGATGGCCGGCTCGCCCTGGGCGCTGTAGCGCAGCAGGACGCGTAGCGTCGACACCGGCTCGCCTTCCAGCACGCGGAAGTTGCGGATGAATCCCTCGTCCTTGAGGATCCGGCAGAGCTCCTGCTTGATGCGCGAGGAAGGTATGTCCAGGCGATCGTGCTTGGCCAGGTGCGCGTTGCGGATCCTGGTCAGGAAGTCTGCGATGGGATCGGTCATGCTCATGATCTCGTCTCCTCCACTCCGGGCAAGCGCCGCAGCCTCAGCTTCGACCCATGAAGGGAAGCCCGAGCTGGCGCAGCAGATAAAGCGCGCGCTCGTCGTTCCCTGCCGTGGTGGTGATGGTGATGTTCATCCCCTTCGACCGCTCGACCTTGTTGTAGTCCACCTCGGGGAAGATCAGATGATCTTTCACGCCGAGCGTGTAGTTGCCGCGGCCGTCGAAGCTCTTGGTCGGGATGCCCCGGAAGTCGCGTACGCGAGGGAGCGCCACGCTGATCAGCCGGTCGAGGAAATCCCACATGCGGTCGCCACGCAGCGTGACCCGGCAGCCGATCGGCATACCCTGGCGCACCTTGAAAGCCGCGATCGACTTGTGGGCCCGGGTGATCACCGGCTTCTGGCCGGCGAGCGCCGCCAGCTCCTCCACGGCGTCGTCGAGTATCTTGATGTTCTGCGTGGCGTCCCCGAGCCCCATGTTGAGGCTGATCTTCTCGAGCCGGGGCACGGCCATGACGTTCTTGATGCCGAACTCCTGCTGGAGCTTGGCCACCACCTCGTCCGCGTAGCGCTGCTTCAGCCGAGGAACGTAGTTCTTCTCCGCGGCAGTCTTGGCTGCCTTGGGCTGCGCCGCTTTCTGTTCGCCCTTCTTCTCGTCCTTCTTCGCCATGGCTCGCCTCAGTTGAGCATCGCGCCGCTCTTCTTCGCCACCCGGGCAGCCTTGCCATCAGCAAGGCGCTTGCGGCCCACACGGGTTGGCTTGCCGGAGTCCGGATCGAGGACCATCACCTTCGAAGCGAGGATCGGCGCTTCTCGCTCGAGGATGCCACCCTGCACCTGGCGCTGGGGGTTGGCCCGCGTATGCTTCTTGACCAGATTGACGCGCTCGACGATCACCGTGCCATCGGCGGGAAACACCTTGAGCACCTTGCCCGTGGTGCCCCGATCCCGGCCGGCGATGACCAGCACCTGGTCGTTCTTCCTCAAGTTCATCTTGCGAGGCATCAGATCACCTCCGGAGCGAGCGACACGATGCGCATGAACTTGCGCTCGCGCAGCTCGCGAGCCACCGGCCCGAACACGCGGGTGCCGATCGGCTCACCGTCCTTGTTGACCAGCACGGCCGCGTTGGTATCGAAACGGATGTAACTGCCGTCGCGCCGCCGATGCTCTTTGACCGTGCGAACGATCACCGCCTGAACGACCTGACCCTTCTTGATCGTGCCGTCCGGCGACGCTTCCTTCACCGAGGCCGTGATCAAGTCACCCAACCGGCCGTACTGTCCGGCCGAGCCGCCCCGCAGGTGGATGCAGGCGATCTTCTTGGCGCCGGTATTGTCCGCAACGTCCAAGATCGTCCCCATCTGAATCATGGCTTCACCTTCCCTCTACTGAGCGCGACGCAGGATACGCCGGATGCGCCACCGCTTGGTCTTGGACAGCGGTCGGCTGGAAACGATCTCGACCTCGTCGCCCACCTGGGCCTGGTTCTCCGGGTCGTGAGCATGAAACTTCGACGTCTTCTTCACATAGCGGTGGTAGAGCGAGTGCATCGCCGGGTTGGTCACCGCTACCACGATGGTCTTGTCCATCTTGTTGCTGACCACGGTGCCAACCTTGACCTGCTGCCGACCCCGCGAGGCGCCGTTTTCGGTCCCAGCTTGCTGGGTCATCTCTTCCTGGCTCATCAACTTGGCTCCCTCAACTAGGCCTTGCGCCGTTGCTCGGCGAGCACGGTCAACACTTTGGCCATCTCGCGCCGCAGCCCGGAAATGCGCGACGGATTGTCGAGCTGCCCGGTCGACTTGGCCAGCCGCAACGCGAAGAGCTGGTCGGCGATCTCCCTCTCCCGGGTCCTGAGCTCTTCCGCCGTTTGCTGCCGAAGGTCGGATGCTTTCACCGCTTTCATGACTTACCTCAGCTCCTGCTCGCGACTGACGAACCGCGACTTGATCGGCAACTTGTGGGCCGCGAGCTGCATGGCCTCCTCGGCCACGTCAGCGGTCACGCCCTCGAGCTCGTAGAGCACTCGGCCCGGCCGCACCACGGCCACCCACTCCTCGGGGTTGCCCTTGCCCTTACCCATACGGGTTTCGAGCGGCTTCTTGGTGATCGGCTTGTCCGGGAACACCCGGATCCACACCTTGCCACCACGCTTGACAGCGCGGGAGATGGCGATACGGGCGGCCTCGATCTGGCGCGCCGTCACCCATCCGGCCTCGGTGGCCTGCAGTCCGAAATCCCCGAAGGCGATATAAGTGGCGCCCTTCGAGTTCCCGGCCCGGCGACCGCGCTGCTGCTTTCTGAACTTGACCTTCTTGGGCATCAACATGGTCGATCTCCCCTCAGGCGCTCGCCCGGCGGCCCTTTTCCTTCAGCAGGTCGCCCTTGTAAACCCAGACTTTGCAGCCGATGACGCCGTAGGTGGTGTAGGCCTGGGCGAAACCGTAGTCGATATCGGCCTTGAGCGTATGGAGCGGCAGCCGCCCTTCCTGGTACCACTCGGAGCGGGCGATCTCGTTGCCGCCCAAGCGGCCGGAAACCATCACCTTGAAGCCCTTGGCGCCGAACCGGAAGGCCGATTCCATCGACTTCTTCATGGCGCGGCGGAAGGAGACACGCCGCTCGAGCTGCCCGGCGATCGACTCGGCGACCAGCTGGGCGTCGAGCTCGGGACGCTGGATCTCCTGGATGTTGATATGCACTTCGCGGCCGACCCTCTTCATCAGGTCGTCGCGCAGCTTGTCGACCTCCGCGCCCTTGCGGCCGATGATG
>CALMKX010000137.1 GCA_937867335.1 uncultured Acidobacteriota bacterium | reverse complement strand
CCGGCGGCTCGATCGCGAGCGGCTTCCGGGGCGCCGCCGGCGGCGGCGAGCGCTCCTGGTGGAGGTCCGCCGGGGGCGGCACGGGCTTCAAGATCGGGTCGAGCCAGGCGAAGATGCGCCGGAACGAATCCACGCGGTAAGCGGGCAAGGCCAGAGAGTGGCCCTCTCCGGGATAGCGCACCATCTGGGCGGCGATCCCTCGCTTCTTGAGCGCCAGGAACATCTCCTCGGCCTGGCCGATCGGCACGTCGTTGTCGTTCTCGCCGTGGAGGAAGAGGGTGGGAGTTACCACCTTGCCCACGAAGGCCAGCGGCGAGCGCTGCCAGAGCAGATCGAAGTGCTCCCAGGGCTTGTCGCCGAACTCGGCCTCGATCAGGTCCGGGTAGATCGAGGTGCCGTAGAAGCTCA
Organism: uncultured Acidobacteriota bacterium; assembly: GCA_937867335.1. Taxonomy (GTDB): domain Bacteria; phylum Acidobacteriota; class Thermoanaerobaculia; order Multivoradales; family SZUA-115; genus JAXLQX01. Next base: position 6,905 of record CALMKX010000137.1, on the reverse strand, counting down.
CCAGGTTCGAAACGCTCGCTCCGGCCACGGCGGCGCGGAAGCGGTCCGTCTGGGTGATCATCCAGTTGGTCATGTAGCCGCCGTAGCTCCATCCGGCGACGCCGAGCCGTACCTGGTCGATCCAGGGGTTCTCGGAGAGGGTCTTCTCCAGTGCGGCCATCAGGTCCCGGTAGTCCCCGCCGCCCCAGTCGTTGAGCGAGCCGTCCGAGAAGGCCTGGCCGTAGCCGGCCGAGCCGCGGGGGTTGGCGAAAATCACCGCATAACCGTGGGCGGCCAGCAGCTGCAGGCGCTCGGTAAAGGCGTGGCCGTGCATGCCGTGGGGGCCGCCGTGGATCCACAACACCGCCGGGTAACGCTCCGTGGGCCGGAAGCCGAGAGGCTTCATCAACCAGGTCTGCACCCGGGTGCCGTCCGCGTTGGTGCTCCAGAAGGTGTCGGCGTTAGCCGGCTTGATCAAGGACATCAAGGCACGGTTCTCCTGCGTCACCTGGCCAGTGCGCAGCGCCTTGATCTGGGTGGCGAAGACCTCGCCGGGGTGGGTCATGTCGGTCTTCAGGTAGGCGACCGTCTTGCCCTTCTCGTCCAGGGAAAGGGCGCTCGCCTGGAAGAAGCCGTCGAGCACTCGCTCGATCGTGGCCGGCGCCTCTCCCTGGGGCAGCTTCACCCGGTAGATGGGCTTGCGACCCTGGTCCTCGGCCACGAAGAGCAGCGAATCCCCGCCCGGCTCCCAGGCGATCTCGGTCACCCGGCGGTCCAGGCTGGCGCTGAGCTCGACGCCCGTTCCGCCGGCACTCGGCATCACCCAGAGCTGGAGGTCCTCGGCGGGGCTGTCGCGGGTCGAGATCGCCCGGCTCATGGCGAGGTAGGCCACCTTCGAGCCGTCCGGCGACACGGCCGGGTGGAGCTCCGGGCCGGGGGTGTCGGTGAGCCGGCTGAGGGCACCGCTCGCCACGTCCACCCAGAAGAGGTCGTCCGCGTAGTGGGCATCCGGGTCCGGGGCCTGGTTGCTCGAGAAGAGCAGGCGTTTGCCGTCCGGCGCCCAGGCCAGGGAGTGGTGGTCGAAGGCGCCTTCGGTGAGCCGCTTCGCCTGGCCGCGCGCGGGCCCCGAGGTGGCCACCAGCCACACCTCTAGGGGGCGGTTGGGGGAGAAACCGGTGCGAGTCTTGTAGAGGATGCGCTCGAGGACCTTCACCCCTGCCAAGGCGGGAGCGGGCTGGGTCGGAGCCGGGCCGGGCTCCAGGGCCAGGTAGGCGATCGAGCGGCCGTCCGGGGACCAGGCGAAGCGGCGATCCGCCTCGTGGCCCAGGAAGTGGTCCGAGGCCTCGAGCTCCACCAGGAGCTCGCTCTTCTTGGCCTCGAGGTCGTAGAGAAAGAGGCCGGTCTTGTCCTGGGAAGGTGCGAGGTAGGCCACTTGTTTGCCGTCCGGCGAGAAGCGGGGGGACTCCCCCTCCGCGAGCACCTCGGGGGCCCCCGTGGGCAGGGAGATGCGCCGCACCTCGTGGCGCACGCGGTTGGCCTCGAGCTCGTTGATCGCCACGCTGTAGACCACGAAGCGGCCGTCGTGGGAGATCTCGGCCGAGTCGATCTTGCGCAGCAGCTCGAGGTGCTCCGGTTGCATCGGCACGGCGCCGCGGGCGGCCGCTGCCACCCCGAGAAGAAGGGACAGCACTTTCCAGGACAGGCGACTCATCGGCAATCCTCGCTCGGCCGGGCGCAGGGCTCGATCTCCCGCCGACGGGGTCTCAGCAGCACCACGCCGGGAATCGGCTTCGCCCGCTCCAAAGCTGGTAGAGTACCGCGCCTGCCCGGCCCGGCGCCGATCTACCCGGTTCCTCACCTCCATGGCCGCTGCCCGCTCGACCGCCCGACCTTTCCTTTCGCCCACTCGGCTGCAGGCCCTGGTGTTCGCCCTCGGCCTGGCAGTCTCCGCCGTGCTGCTCTTGCGGAGCATCGCCGCCGGGGACCAGCTCAATCTGCTCTCTCGTGGCTGGCTGCTCGCCCGCGAGGGGCGGCTGGTAGCCTTCGGCAACCCCGGCTCGAGCGGTGGCGCCGCGCCCGGCGCCCTCACCAGCGTGCTCGTGGGGCTGCCGCTCACCGTGTGGAGCGATTTCCGGGCGCCGATCCTGCCCATCCTGCTGCTCCAGGTGCTGGCCTACGCGCTGCTCGATCGCCTGCTGCGCGAGGCAGTCGCTCCCCGGGACCGCCTAGTCTTCGCGGTGCTCTACTGGCTCTCCCCGGCACGCCTCTACCTCTCCGGCCTGCTCTGGAATCCCGGCTACCTCTGCCTCTTCTCCGCTCTCCACCTGTGGACGGCCTTCCGCCAGCGCGAGAAGCGGAGCTTCGGCCTTTCCTTCCTCCATGTGCTGGCCCTGGGGCTCGCCGCCCAGCTCCACGCTTCGGCGGTGATCCTCGGCCTCGCTTCCCTGGCGCTCCTCTGGCGGCGCTACTGGCGGATCCACTGGGGCGGCGCCATCGCCGGCGGCGTCGCTTCTCTCGCCCTCCTAGTGCCCTGGTTCCTGGCTCTCGCCCGTCAACCCGAGATGCTGCCCGCGGGCAAGGGTTTCCCGCTGCGGGGCCTGCTCCTGGTGTTTCCCACCCTCCGCGGCGTCTTCTACTGGCTGCGGGACCCTACCCTCGCCGTGGCCGAGAAGATCTCCCGGCTGGACTTCACCGAGGCCTTCGGCCCCCAGGTGGACCGCCTCCTCGCCCCCGCCGGCAAGCTGCTTCTCCAGGGCATCGCTCCTCTGTCCTTGATCCCCATGCTTCTCGCCAGCCTGTGGCTCCTCCGCCGGGCCCGGAGGGCTCACCGCTTCCGGCCCTGGCAGCCCATCCAGGGCTCCCGCGCCTGGCTCGCGGGCTATGCCCTGTGGTGCTTCGCGGCCACCGTGGCCGCCTCGGCGCTCTCCCCCACCACGGTGATGTGGTGGCAGGTGGTGATCGTGCTCCACGCCGCCCTGCTGGCGCCCCTGCTCTGGCTTTCGGCCCTGCTGCGCAGCCGCCGCGCTTCGCTCGCCCGCCGCGGGCTTGTGCTCTACGCCGGGCTAGCTCTGGCTGTGGCCCTGGCGCTCGGCTTCGGCGCCCCCCAGTACCGCTGCACCGGCCGCGCCGCCATCACCTTCCCCCTGGTGAGCGACCACCCCATGCTCCACCAGCTCGGCATCCAGAACCGCTGCCCCTATCCGCTCAACGTCCCGGGCGGCTGGTGGCCGGACGTGCTTCCCCAGGGCGGGCCTGCGCCCCGCTAGAATCCCGCTCGAGATGGCCAAGATCGTCCGCGAAGAGCCCAAGGATCTGGGTTTCGGCTCGGTTCTCGCCCAGCAGAGCCGCGGCCGCATGCTCAATCGCGACGGCAGCTTCAACGCTCGCCGCCACGGCCTGCCCTGGCGGGCCACCTGGTCCGTGTACCACCAGATGCTGGAGCTCTCCTGGCCGGCGTTCCTCGGTGCGCTGGTGGCGGCCTATGCCGTGCTCAACTCCCTCTTCGCTCTTGGCTACCTCTGGCTCGGGCCCGGGGCTCTTTCGGGCGGCGAGGTGGTGACCGCCCACGGAGCCTTCTGGCAGGCCTTCTTCTTCAGCGTGGAAAGCCTCTCCACCGTGGGCTACGGGCACATCGTGCCGGTGTCTTTCGGCGCCCATGTACTGATGAGTGTCGAATCCCTGGTGGGTCTCCTCGGCGTGGCGTTCGCCACCGGCATCGGCTTTGCCCGCTTCTCTCGGCCTCGGGCCCGGATCCTGTTCAGCGAGAAGGTGCTGATGGCGCCTTATCGGGGTGGCCGGGCGCTGATGTTCCGCATCGCCAACCAGAGGAAGACCGAGCTCTTCGAGGTGAGCGCCAAGGTGAGTGTGGGTCTCTTCGAGCGCCACGGCGGGGAGCGCGTGCGCCGCTTCTACCCGCTCGCCCTCGAGCGGCAGAACGTCACCTTCTTCCCTCTGTCCTGGACCCTGGTGCACCCCATCGACGCCGAGAGCCCGCTCCGCGGCCACTCTCCCGAATCCCTCGATGAAGCCGAGTTCGAGCTCTTCATCCTGCTCTCGGCCATCGAGGAGGCCTTCTCCCAGACCGTCCACGCCCGCACCTCCTACACCGCCGAAGACCTCGTGTGGGGCGCCCGCTTCGTGAGCGTCTTCGACTACTCCGGTGGCGAGGGCCCCATCCGCGTCGACCTCCGCCTCCTCGACGCCTACGACCCCGTGCCCACCCTCCCCGAGCCGGAGTAAAATCAGCCCCTGTCCGAGCCGCACCCTTAGCTCAATGGATAGAGTTCCTGACTTCGGATCAGGCGGTTGGGGGTTCGAGTCCCTCAGGGTGCGCCAGCTGACTGTTGAGTTTGTAGAGTCCGGGGGGCGAGGGGCGTAGGACAAGTCGAAGGAAGCCTCGCTCTTGCCGACAGCAGCCCGCATAACCACCAATTCGATCAGGGATCTTTTTTCCGCAGGAAGCAGAGCCTCCCAGCAAGCGTAGAGGGCGCTGGAGATGATTTCCTCGGAAGAGAGGCTCCGGACGCGGAGGAAGGCGATCTCCTCGACCGGCACGTGCACCCATTCACTCTCCGGCTTCGCGAACGAGCGCTTCTGGCCGCCCACGGTCGTGAGGTAGTTGGCCCTTCGGAGGCCCTTCGCACTCGGGTCGGCGAGGAGGCGTTTCACGGTCTCAAAGGAGAAGGGACTGCCGCCGGGGTGCGGTAGCCGCGGTCGTTCAGGAGCCGCACGACCGTCTTCACGCGCCGGTGCTCCTTGAAGAGCTCGTAGAGCCAACGCCGCACCGGAGCTTCTTGCGGGTGCGGCACGCACCGGCGATCCCTCTAGGCATAGCCGAAGGGGCCCTCGCCGCCCCGGGGCTTCCCGAGCTTGGTGCGGATCGGAACCGAGGCCGCCGGCCGCTCTGAGATCTCCTCGCGCTCCCATTGCGCCATGGGGGCGAGGATTCCGTAGAAGAGGCGCCCGGCGGGTCTCGTGGCGCTCGGGGCTATCCCCGAGCGCCTGATCCTCGGTCGAGACCCTGATTCAGATGCCGATTCGTTTGCCGTCCGCCTTCATGGGTTACATCTCCCGCTTGGTGCGCGCGAGGCTTCTCCCCACGATCTCCGCCACGCGCTTCGTTCTCGCCGCTACGTCCGGGCTCTCGCGACATGTCGTCTTCACCTTGTAGCCGGTGATCATCTTCTCGGCAGGCGGCGGCGAGCTCGCAAATGGTCGCCGAGATCATGGGATACATGCGCCGGGTCCGGAACGCACCCACCGAGGGGCCGTCGTAGCGAGAGCTAGATGAGCGCGACGACCGGAATATCCACGTAGAGCGGCGAGTGGTCGGAAGCCTTCGGGTTGTCGTGCCCAACGCCCTCGAAGCGCGGGCCGGAGTACTTCTCGGCGCGCCAGGGCAGGCCCTTTCGCATCACCTGCGGCACGGGCGATCCGGCTCTCGCGTCGAACGACTTCGAGACCAGAATGTAGTCGAGTTGCCGGTACTCGTTGCCGCCGGCATAGTAGTGCGTCCAGCGTTCCGCCTCCGGCGCGCGATCCAGGATGTTCTCGAGAGCGGCGTGACCCACGAGCCGCTTTAGCGCCGTCTGCGCGTCCATGTAGTCGTTCAGGTCGCCAAGGACCACGAAGTTGCCGTCATAGGACGGCCTCCAGCGCTTGTCGACGATCTCGGCAACGCGGTCCGCCTGCTCCTTCCTGCGCGCTCTGGTCTCTGCCCGCCCGTCCATCATGGACTTCAGGTGGTTCACATACAGAGTGAGGACCTTGCCCTCAATGAGCACGTCGGCCTCGAGACAGTCGCGAGAGAAGAGAGGGGCGGTGTTGGCCGCGTTGCGTTCGTGTCTGTGGGTGCGGACGCCAACGATCGGGAAGCGGCTCAGGATCGCAACGTCGATCTGTCGTGGATCGAAACAGTCGATCACCAGACGGTGGTTGTACCGCTTAGCCGGTTCCGAGCCGAGGTGGGAGGAGTTGAAGCGATCGAGGAGGGGTAGGCTCTCGACCTCCTGGAGGCAGATGATGTCGGCATCCACCTCCTGGACCGCCTGCGCGGTGATCCGCTTCTCGGTTTCGTTGTAGATGTCGAAGGCGAGCTGGTTGATGGTGAACCCCTCATCGGCGTATGCCTCCTGGTTCTGGCGGAAGCGATAACGGGCGAAGAGATTCTCCACGTTGAACGTTGCGAGGCGAAAGGTCTCGGCCATGGCGGTCTCCTTGAGTGGCTTCTTAGAGAGGAGACGGACGCGCCGCCGAGTTTTTCCTGTACCCTCAGGAGTCCAGCCCTCACCCCCTCACGTACTTCTCGAAGACCGCTCGGAGCCGCAGGCCGGCATGGCCCGACTGCTCGAGAAGCTCGACCGAGCCCTTGTGCATGCCGAGGTGTCCAGCGATTTCTCCCTGGTTCATCCGAGCGCCTTCCTCTTCGACTTCACCGCCTCTGCAAGCGAGGCCGGCTCCGGTCTCGGGACTTCGCCCAGAGAGGAGAGAACTTGCGGGATGAAGCCCACCGAGGTGCGCTTCAACGCGCTTTCCCGGCGGCAGTATGAGGCCGGGTCGAGCCCGAACCTCTTTGCGGTCTCGGCCGAGGCGAGGCCGAGCGCCTTGCCGCGGCTCCTGAGGGCCCGTCCATGGTCGGTCGGGCGACCCTTCGGCAGTTCGCACCCCACCTGTGCGCACCTGAGTTTCAGCGGGCGATATGGCACCAGAGGTGTCAGGGTGCGCCAGCCTCTGGACGGCTTTCCAGGGCTCTCTACCGCTTGTCAACGCCGGTCGAAAACTGAACACTTTTGGCGGGCGAAAATTGCACACGCGGCGAGGGTGACGAGCCCTCCAGGCGGTCGGCACCTCTCGGCTCTTGCTGGCGGCTCTGGAGCCCGGAGGCTCCAGAGCCGGTCGCAGCTCGGCGTGGTGGCGCATGCGGTAGC
>CALMKX010000136.1 GCA_937867335.1 uncultured Acidobacteriota bacterium | reverse complement strand
CGGCGCGCTCGGCCGGCGTGGCCGCCAGCCGGGCGAGGGCGGCCCGGCCGGCTTCCAAGTCCTGCTCCTGCCAGATCGGGTGGTTGGCGGTCATCGCCTCGCCCCAGTAGGCCATGGCGAAGCCCGGGTCGGCCTTCTCGGCACGCTGGAAGGCCGCGGCGGCGTCCTCGTACTCGAAGTTGTGCAGCTGGGCGAGGCCGTGGAGGAAATCCGCCTGGGCGGCGGCAGCTCCCGAGTTGGCGAACTGCACCTGGCCGACCGTCTGGCCGAGGAGCGGGGGCGAGAGGAAAAGCAGGGCGAGGAGGGCGAGGGTGGTCTTGGCGCGGCTCATGGCCCAGAGTCTAGCGAGTTGGCGTGGCCGGGCGGGAGCCGATTGCCGCCATCCAGCCGAGCTGGTAGAAAGCGAGGATGGATTCTGCTCGACCCCGCTTGCGTTGGTGGCCGGCGGCCCTGATCGCCGCGGCCTGGCTCGGCGGCGCCGGGTGGCTGTGGTTGTCCGACTGGCGCACCGGCCAGAGCCGCACCATGGCGCTGCTCGGGCTCAGCCTGGGCGCGCTTTTCCTGCTATTCCTGTGGTTCGCACTGTTCTCGCGGCTGGCGTGGCGGAGGCGGCTCTCGGGCCTCTTGGTTCTCGCGGCCTTGGGCACCGCCGCGGGCACGCTGCTCGAGATCCGCGGCGTGGATGGGGACCTGAAGCCCATCCTCGCGCTGCGCTGGTCCCCGCGACCGGGAGCCGCACAGGTGGGCGCGGTGCCCGCGCAGGCGCGGGGGCCTGCCCCTACGCGTGCCGGGCCAGGAGGGGAGGCCAAGACGTCGGCTGAGCCTGATCCTCGTAGGGGCAACCCCCCGTGGTCGCCCCCCACAGAGCCGGGGCCCGGGCAGGCACGGGGGCCTGCCCCTACGGGTGCTGGGCCAGGCGGGGAGGCCAAGACGTCGGCTGAGCCTGCATCTAGTAGGGGCAACCCCCCGTGGTTGCCCTCCTCTCCTGCCGCCCAACCGGCCCCGGCAGCTGCCATCGACGCAGCCAGCTTCCCGCAGTTTCTCGGCCCGGACCGCGATGGCCGCATTGCCGGCGTGGAGCTTTCCCGGGACTGGCAGGCCCGCCCTCCCCGCGAGCTCTGGCGTCGCCCGGTGGGGGCGGGTTGGGCAGGCTTCTCGGTCGCCGGCGGTATGGCTTTCACTCTCGAGCAGGAGGGAGAGGAAGAAGTGGCCACGGCCTACGAGCTGGCCACCGGCAAGCGGCTCTGGCGCCATGCGGACCGCACCCGCTACGAGACCACCGTGGGCGGTGTCGGCCCGCGCTCGGTGCCGACCGTCGCCGGGGATCGGGTCTTCGTGATGGGGGCCACCAGCCACCTGCGGGCCCTCGATCGCGAAAGCGGCCGGCTGCTCTGGCAGCGGGACCTCAAGCAAGGGGAGGGCAAGAGCCCGCCCTGGGGCAAGGCGAACTCGCCGCTGGTGGTGGGTGAGCAGGTGATCGTCCAGGCCGGCGGGGAAACCGGCTCGGCCCTCGCGGCTTTCGACGCCGCCAGCGGCCGGCCCCTCTGGCAGGGCGGCAAAGACCCTGGCTCCTCCAGCTACAGCTCGCCGGTGCTGCTCGCACCAGCAGGCGAGGCTCAGGTGGTGAGCTTCAACTCGGACAGCGTTTCCGCGCACGACCCCGCGGACGGCCACCCGCTCTGGCGCTACCCCTGGCCGGCCGAGCAGCCGAACGTCTCCACCCCGCTGCTCTTGCCGGGGGATCGGCTGTTCGCCTCGAGCGGCTACGGCGTGGGATCGAAGCTCCTGCAGCTGTCGCGGGGAGAGGCCGGGGAGTGGACCGCGAAGCTCGTCTGGGAGAGTCCGAGGCTCAAGGCCAAGTTCACCAACGTGGTGTTCTCGGACGGCTATCTCTATGGCCTGGACGACGGCACCCTGGTGTGCCTGGAACCGGCGACCGGCGAGCGCTGCTGGAAGAGCGGTCGCTACGGCCATGGCCAGGTGCTCTTGATCGGCAAGACGCTGCTGGTCACCACCGAGGAAGGGGAGCTGGTGCTGGTGGCGCCGGACCCTCGGGAGCATCGGGAGCTCGCCCGCCTCTCGGTGCTCGGCGGCAAGAGCTGGAACCCCCCGGCTTTCGCCAGCCCCTACCTGCTCTGGCGGGACGACCGCGAGGCGGTTTGCCTGGAGCTTCCTCTCGAGCAGCCTGGGCGTTAACCCTGCGAGCGCGCGAGCCGTACAAGAGGCCAGCAGCATCTCTTCCCACAACGCCGCCGAGAAGCGGCAGGAGACGATCGATGGCCCAGCTCGTGGCGGACTTCAGGCTGGCGCTGCGCAACCTCGGGCGGAGCCCGGGCTTTGCGGTAGCGGCCGTGCTCACCTTGGCCGTAGGGCTCGGTAGCAACGTGCTGGTGTTCTCGCTGGTGAACTCCCTGCTGCTGCGACCGCTCGCCTATCCCGAGCCGGAGCGGCTGGTGGCCGTCTGGCAGGATCTCACCGAGCGCGGGGGGCCGCAGGAGGAGTGGTCCGGCCGTTCGGTGTTCACGGCCTGGCGGGAGCGCAACCGCAGCTTCGAGAGCATGGCAGCGGTGTCGGGCTGGTCGCCGGACCTCTCGGGGGTCGACGTTCCGGACACCCTCACCGGTGCCGCCGTCACCCCGGACTATTTCTCCACCCTGGGCGTTCAGCCGCATCCCGGCCGGGGCTTCTTGCCCGAAGACGGCGGCGCCCAGCCGCACAAGGTGGTGGTGATCGGCCACGGCCTGTGGCAGAAGCGTTTCGGCGGCGATCCCGGTATCGTCGGTCGGACCATCACGCTCAATGGCTCTTCGTTCACGGTGATCGGCGTGGCGCCGGCCGCTTTCCGGCACTTCCTCGACCCGGAAGTGGAGGTCTGGGCCCCCCTGCCGATGGACACCTCTCGGCCGGACTACGGCAATTTCTTTCTGCGCGTAGTCGGGCGGTTGCGACCGGGAGTGAGCCGCGAAGCCGCCGACGCGGATCTCGATCGCATTTCCCGCGAGCTCGGGGTGGAGGCTCCGGACTACATGAAGGGTGCCGGCTCGCGACTGGTGCCGCTCCAGGAATCCTTGAACGGCCCGGCCCGGCTGCCGCTCCTGGCGGCCAACGGGGCGGTGGCCCTGGTGCTGCTGATCGTCTGCGCGAACCTGGCCAACCTGCTCCTGGTGCGGGCCTCCTCGCGGCAGGGAGAGCTCGCGGTTCGCTCGGCGCTCGGCGCGGGTGGCGGCCGGCTGGTGGCTCAGCTGCTCACCGAGAGCCTGGTGCTGGCCGTGGCGGGCGGGGCGGTGGGCCTGGCTCTCGCCCGCTGGGGCCTCGCGCTGGTGCGCCAGAGCGGCCCGCAGGAGCTGCTCAGGCTGGCCGAGATTCGCCTGGATGGGCCGGTGTTGGCGTTCGCGGCGGGCCTGGTGGTGGCCACCACGTTGCTCTTCGGGTTGCTGCCCGCCCTGGGGGCGAGCCGCCGGGCGGGGGCGCTCGGCCAGGCGTCGAGGAGCCGAGTGGGTGCCAGCCATGGCCGGCTGCGCGAGGGGTTGATCGTGGTGGAGATCGCCCTCGGGCTCGCCCTCCTGGTCAACGCTGGCCTGCTGGTGCGCAGCCTCGGCAGCTTGATGCGCGTGAGCCCTGGCTTCTCGGCCCAAGGGGTGCTCTCGGCGAGCCTCAACTTCCCGCCGGCCCTGCTGCCGGAGGAGCACCAGGTGGTGGAGCGGATGGAGGCGATCGAGTCGGCTCTTGCCGCCCGTCCCGGCATCGAGGCCGTAGGCGCGACGCGGGTGCTGCCGCTTTCGGGCAATCAGTTCGACCTGAGTTTCGTGCTCGAGGGCCAGGCCGTGACACCGGGCCAGGAGCCGGCTGCGGACTTCCGGGCGGTGACGCCGGGCTACTTCGGCACGCTCGCCATCCCCTTGAGACGGGGGCGGTTGTTCACAGCCGCCGACCGCGACGGAGCCACGCCGGTGGCCCTGGTGAGCGAGCGCTTCGTGGAGCAGTTCTTCCCCGGCCAGGACCCCCTCGGCCGGCGGATGAAGATCGGCGACACGGACCAAGATGCTCCGTGGTGGACCATCGTGGGGGTGGTGGGCGGAGTGCGCGACAACCGGCTGGACCGCGCCCCGGACGCCGAGATGTACATCCCGAACGCCCAGCATGCCGCCCGCCGGATGCGCCTGGTGGTGCGCTCGCCGTTGCCGACGGCGGAGCTCGTGCGCGAGGTGCGCCAGGCCGTGGCCTCGGTGGACCCGCATCAGGTGGTGTCCGGGATGGTGCCCATGGCCGAGCTGGTAGATCGCTCGCTTGCCAGCGCCCGCTTCCTGACCTCGCTTCTGGGCGTCTTCGCCGTCTTGGCGCTGGTGCTGGCGGTGGTAGGGGTCTACGGCGTGGTGGCCTACTCGATGGGGCTCCGGCGCCAGGAGATGGCAGTGCGCTTGGCCCTGGGTGCTACCCGCGAGGCGATCTCGCAGCTGGTGCTCGGCTGGGGAGCCAGGAGGCTGGTGCTCGGCCTCGTGGGCGGCCTGGCGCTGGCCCTGGCGATGGCCAGGGCGCTCGCCAGCCTGCTTTACCGGGTGGCACCGTGGGACCCGGCCACCCTCGGCCTGGTCTCCATCCTGCTCGCCGCCGCGGCCCTGGGCGCCTGCTGGCTACCAGCACGGCGGGCTGCCCGCACGGACCCGATGGCCACCCTGAGGCAAGGCTGAGCCGGCGACCCCTGGACTGCCGTGGCGATCGGCCCTTGACGGGCTAAGCCGGCACGTCCTATTCGCTGAGCCGGTTTTCCTCGGCTCAGAAGCTGGTACCGGATGTCTTGGCGAGGGAGGGTTCTAACACTCCTCGGGGGCGGTGTATGGTAGCGGCTTCGCGCTGGTTGTATTGAGAAACTGGATGGCTGCCGCCCCTGCGATTTCCGTGATCTTGCCCTGCTACCGGGGCGCCGCGCTGGCTCGGCGCTCGGTGAGCGAGCTCGAGGGCTATCTGCCCACGGCCTTTCCGAGCTGGGAGATCGTGGTGGTGGACGACGGCGGCGGGGACTTCGACTCCAGCTGGGCGAGCGAAGGGCCGATAAGGCTCGTCCGCCTGCCGCGCAACCTGGGCAAGGGCGGTGCGGTGCGGGCCGGTATGCTGGCGGCCACGGGCTCGGTGCGGCTGTTCACGGACGTCGACCTGCCCTACGACCTCGACCTGATCGCCGCCGCCTATCACTACATCGTGGATCGCGGGTTCCACCTCGCGGTGGGCGATCGCACTCTGCCCGGCTCGAGCTATGCCCTGGTGATCCGCTGGCAGCGCCGCCTCGCTTCGGGCCTGTTCTCCCGCTTCGTGGGTACCTTCTTGACCGGCGGATTCTTCGATACCCAATGCGGCTTCAAGGCCTTCCGCGCCGATGTCGCGGAGGAGATCTTCCGCCTGGCGAGAATCGAGCGCTTCGCCTTCGATGTCGAGCTGCTCTACCTGGCCTTGCTCTACCGGCTGGACATCAAGCGGGTGCCGGTGGTGCTGCGCAACAACGAGACCTCGGCCGTGCGCCTGGTGCGAGACTCGCTGCGCATGCTCGGCGACGTGGTGCGGGTGCGCTGGGCGCGTCACCGGGGGCAGTATCTGAGCCCGACCTTGAGCGCCATCGTGAGCCAGGACTTCGACTCCGTGCGCCACCTCGAGCGGAGCCGCTAGGGTGGGGATGCTTCTCGCCCGGCTCTCCGCACCGCTGCTCTACCTGGCGACGGCGCTCTTGCTGCTCTATCTCGCTCATCGAGCGGTGCGGCCGCTCACCCGGCGAGCGGCGCTGGTGCTGCTGCTGCTGCCGCTCTGCTTCACCGGCCGGGCCTTCGTGACCGGCCAGGCCTATGGGCCGATCAACCTGGCCTACGGCAGCGAGCCGCTCTCCGCCTTCGCCGGGGACTTCGGCGTCAAGCCGGCTTTCAACTCCACCCTCCACGACCTCTACACGGCGATCATCCCCTGGCATGAGGCGGTGCGCCACGCCTTCTCGCTCGGCGAGTGGCCGCTGCTCAACCCCTTCGTCCTCTGTGGGGATCCGCTCGCCGGCTCGGCTCAGCCGGCGCCGTTCTACCCCCTCAGCCTGCTGGCCCTGCTGGTGCCGATGCCGTTCGCGCTCGGTTATCTGGCGGCCCTGCACTATCTGGCCGCGGCTCTGGGCGCCTTCCTGCTGGCCCGCGAGCTCGACTGCCGCGAGGAGGCTGCAGCGGTCGCCGCAGTGGGCTGGATGGCCAGCGGCTTCGTGCTCTTCTGGCTGGAATGGCCGCTCGGGATGACCATAGTGCACCTGCCGTTGGTGCTCCTCGGCGTGCGGCGATGCGTCACCACCCCGGGCCGGGGCTCTGTACTGCTGCTCACGGCGGGGCTCTCGGCGGCGCTGCTCGCCGGGCATCCGGAGTCCGCAGCGCATCTGGTGGGCCTCGGCATGGTCTACGGTCTGGTGCAGCTCGCCGGGCAGGAGCGACGGGTCTGGGCCGGAGCCTTTGGCCGGGGGATCCTGGCCGGCGCGCTCGCCCTCGGCCTGACGGCGATCTTCACCTTCCCTCTCCTCGATACCCTCACCCAGACCTTCCAATGGCATCTGCGCCAGGGGCAGACCTCGCACGTGGAAGGCGCCGCGTCCTTCGACGAGGTGGGGCAACGCCTGCTGCCCAGCCTAGTGCCGTTCGTCTACGGCTTCGGCGCCCAGCGGATCAAGGCCGTGCCCGCGCACCTGACGCCGCTCGCCTCGGCCTACGCGGGCAGCCTGCTCTTGGCCCTGGCGCTCTTCGGCCTGGCCCGCTCGCGGAGCCGGGAGCGCTGGGTCTGGGCGGGTCTCTTGGTGCTCGCCCTGGCTGCGGGCGGCAAGGTGCCGGGCTTCTACGAGCTCCTGGCCCATGTGCCACCCTTCCAGATCACCTTGAACGACCGCTTGATCGCCACCGGCGGCCTGGCCCTCGCCCTGCTCGCGGCGCTCGGGGCCGAGGCCTGGCTGCGTTCCGAGCGGCCTCGCTCGCTCGCCTGGGTTTGCCTCGCCACGACGGCGGGGCTCGGCCTGGTGCTGGCCGGGCTCTGGGGGGCGCTGCGCCAGCGCGGGCTGCCGGAGGAGTTCCTCAGCCAGCAGGGCGCCCTGCTGCTTGTGGTTCCGGCGCTCGCCGGCCTCGCGCTCCTGGTGCCACGGCTCCGCGGGCGCGGGCTCGCGCTGGTCTGCGCCCTGCTCGTGGCCCAGCGCGTGGCCGAGATGGGCTGGTTCTATCCCTCGCTGCCGGCGGAGATCTACTACCCGAAGGTGCGACCGCTCAACTTCGACTTTCCGCGCGAGGAACCCTTCCGCGCCGTGGGCTTCCAGTACGCCTTGATTCCCAACCTCGAGACCCAGTACGGCCTCGAGGACCCGCGGGGCTACCAGGCGATCCACCATCTGGGCTATCTCTCGCTGTTCTCGCTCTGGAGCGCCGCCTCGCCCGCGGACTGGTTCCCCCGGGTAGATCGCCTGGAGCGGCCTTTCCTCTCCTTCCTCAACGTGCGCTTCGCCCTGGTACCCAAGGGCCTGCGACCGCCGGGTTGGCGCCTGGTGGAGCGGGGCAGATCCCTCTGGCTGTGGCGCAATCCGCGGGTGCAGGACCGGGCCTTCCTGCCCCGGCGCATTCGCAGCGGCGGCAACCCGGGTGCTTACCCCGAGGAGATGAAGGCTGCCGAGGACTTCGCCGAGCTCGCCTGGATCGAGCCTCCGGGCGAGCTGCCGGCGCCGGCCGAGCTCGAGGTGCCGAACGGCCGGGGCAAGGTGGCGATCCGCCGCCGGGGGTTGGGCTTCCACCTCTCGGCGGAGATCGAAGAGCAGGCCTGGGTGGTGATCTCGAACGTCGCCTGGCGCGGTTGGCGTGCTCGCTCGGGCGGCCGGGAGCTGCCCCTCGGGGTGGCCAACCACGCCTTTCTCGCCCTGGAGCTGCCGCCCGGCCAGCACGAGGTGGAGCTGTTCTTCCGGCCGAGATCCTTCGAGATCGGCCTCGGCGTGAGCGCAGCCACTGCCGCCCTGCTCGCAGCCGCCCTGGCGCTCACTCGAAGGCGCCGGCGAGAAGAGCCAGCCGAGCGCCGGCTGGGCGACCACGTCGAGATCGACGGCGCGTACCAGTTCCGCGCCCTCCACGAAGGCCGGGCGCCGCAGCGGTTCTGGCATTGGGCCAAGTTGACGGAAGCTCTCGAGAGCCTGGCCCTGGCGCCGGGGGACCGCCTGCTCGATGCCGGCTGCGGCTCCGGCCTCGCGGCCTCGATGGCGGCCGAGCGCCCCGGAGTGGAAGTGCTGGGCGTGGACGCCAACCCGGCGGCGATCGCCTTCGCCGAGAAGACCTTCGCGCGCCCCAATCTCCGCTTCGAGCTGGGGCTGGTGGACGAGCTGGGCCTGCCGGCGGCAAGCTTCGAGAAGATCGTCTTCCTCGAGGTGATCGAGCACCTCACCCAGAAGCAAGGGGAGGAGACCCTGCGGCACTTCCACCGGCTCCTCGCCCCCGGCGGCCGGCTGGTGCTCTCCACCCCCAATCGCCGGAGCCCCTGGCCCATGATCGAGTGGACGCTCGACCGTTTTCGCCTGGTGCCCAACCTGGGCGAGGAGCAGCACGAGCACCTCTACAGCCGCGGGGAGCTCGAAGGGCTGGCCGAGGCGAGCGGCTACCAGGTGCTCGAAGTGAAGATGATCAACACCGTGGCGCCCTGGCTGGCCCTGCTCTCCGAGCGGCTGGCCCGGGTGGTCCACCGGCTGGAAGCACGCTTTCTCCCGGCCGGTGGCTCCATCCTCGTGGTGACGCTGCAGAAACGCCCCGACGCCTAGTCGTCGTGGACGTCGAAGGCGGTCAGCTCGAGGGCGTCGCCATCCATCACCAGCCCGACGTCCGGGCAGTAGACCTTGAGGCTCTCTGCGCCCGGGTCGAGCGGCGAGGTTTCGCGCACGCGGATGCAGTCGTGGAAGGTGCCGGCCGGCACGTCGACGGTGAGCCCTTCGTCGAGGTGCTCGGCCTGGTCGAGAGCCACGCCGGGGGCCACCTCCTGGAAGTAGCGAGAACCGACGAGGCTGGTGGCCGGCATGATCAGCCCGGGTAGCGCGCCGTTGGCTCCGGCCCGCCAGCTGCCCTGGTGGCTCACCACCCGACCGTTCTCGTAGAGATCGACATCTTCTCCGAAGTAGTAGATCTCGCCGGTCTGCTGGCAGCGAGCGAAGTAGTTCCGGGACACCTCGGCGAGCTCTCCGTCCACCCACTCCCTCTCTTCGATCACCCGGGCTCGCACGCGCAGGCGGTCGCCCTCGGCGGTGGCGAAGGAGATCCGCTGCGAAGCCTGGAGTACGGTGATGTGGAGCTCCACAGCGCTGCCGTCCTCCTCGCCCTCGAGCACCAGAAGGTCGCTGGGCTCCAGGCTGAAGTAAGCGTTGCGGCCGAGGTTGGTGAAGGTGCAGTCGTCGAGCGGGAAGTTGCGGGTGAAGGCGCGTTCTTGGCTCCAGGCCGGAGCCGGGCCGGCGAGAACCCCGCTCAGTAGCAAGAGGGCCAGGGATGAGAGGGCCAGGTTCGTCTTCATCGGATCTCCTCCTCGTTCGGATGGTGGTTGCCCCTCGCTCTCGGGTCGCGACGGGGCCTTTGCAGTGAGGAAGATGCGGCAGCCTGGAGAATCCTTCGCCGGCAAGTCAAGATACGGAGCAACTTGCGCATCGTGCTACCCTCTTGCCCTGCGACCATGCTGAGCGTCTGGCGGCTTTCGCTTCGCGGAACCCGGTGGGCTCCGGTTGCCTTGCTCCTCGCCCTCTTTGCCGGAAAAGAGCCCGCCTGGGCCGGTGGGCTCGGCCTATTTTCGGGCTTGAGCCTCACGGAGGCGTTGGCAGTGCTCCAGCAGGCGGGCCTGCAGGTGGTCTTCACCAGCGAGCTGGTGCGGCCGGAGATGCGGGTTCTGCAGGAGCCGGCGAGCTCTGAGCCCCGTGAGGCGCTGGAGGAGATCCTCGCGGCCCACGGGCTCACGGCCCGGCCGGGCCCGGGCGGCACGCTGGTGGTGGTGCGGGCCGAGGCCCGGCCGAAGGCCTCGGCCTCGCCAAGCCTGGTGGGCGAGGTGCGCTCCGCCGAGACCGCAGCTCCGCTGGCTGGAGTCGCCGTGCGCCTGTTGGGGGAAGCGACGGAGGCGAAGACCGACACCGCCGGGCGCTTCGTGCTCGAGGGCCTGGCTGCCGGCTCGTACCGGCTCGAGGCCGAGCTGTCGGGCTACCTACCGCTTTCGGGCGTCGAGGTCGCTGTCTCCGGCGCGGCGGCGGTCCAGGTGGAGCTCACCCTGGTGCCCTTGCCTTTCTTCCGCGAAGAAGTCGTGGTGCGCCCCAGCCGGCTGGCCCTGCTCGAGGTGGAAGGAGCGGGGCCGCTGGCGCTTTCCCGGGAGCAGATCGAGAGCCTGCCCCAGCTCTCCGGCGATCTCTTCCGGGCCCTGTCGCTTCTCCCCGGCACCTACAGCACCGACGTCAGCGCCCAGATCCAGGTCCATGGCGGCCGCCGCGACGAAGTGCAGGTGCTGCTCGACGGCCAGGAGCTCTACGAGGCCTACCACCTGCAGGAGTTCGACAACGCCCTGAGCGTGGTGGCTTCCGGCAACGTCGCCGGAGCGAGCCTGTCCACCGGGGCCTACGACGCCAGCCACGGCGACCGGATGAGCGCGGTGCTCGACCTCACCAGCCAGGCGCCGACCGGCCCGAGGCAGGTCCGGCTCGGCCTGAGCCTGCTCGACGCCGAGGCGGCCGGCCAGGGCAGCTGGCGCGACCACCAGGGCAGCTGGCTGGCGTCGCTGCGCCTCGGCACGGCCGACCTCGCCCGTCACTTCCTGCGGGATCAGCATCTGTCGTTCTGGGATCTCTTCGCCAAGCTGAACCTGCCGCTCACCCGGCGGCAGAGCCTGCGCGCCGAGGTGCTCGGCACCGGGGATACCGTGGAGATCCGGGCCCCCGACAAGCTCTTCCACTCCGATTACGACACCCGCTACTTCTGGGCGAGCCACGAAGCCGGCCCGGGAGACCGGCTGCTGGCGCGAACCACCGCTTCCTGGACCGAGCTCGACCGGGATCGCCGTGGCCGCGAGGACGAGCCGGACCATAGCTTCGACGTCGCCGACGAGCGAGGCACGGAGGTCCTCGGCCTGGCAGAGGCTCTGACGTATGCGGCGCCCCTCGGCCAGACCCTCGAAGGCGGCCTCGAGGCGCGCCGCTATCGCTCGCGCTACGACTATTCGCGGCAGGGAGAGCCGAGCTTCGTGCTGCGCTCCGATCAGGTGGCGGCCGTTCCCGCCCTGGCCCGCTTCGAGGCGGCTCGCCGGGGCGACCACCTGGGGGCCTATCTGAGCGATCGCTTCAACCCCTGGCCCCGGCTCACGGCCGAGCTCGGACTGCGCTACGACCGCCACACCCTGACCGACGACACCCTGCTGAGCCCGCGAATCAACCTGGCCGGCCGGCTCGACGCGCAGAGCGTTCTGCGGGCCGCCTGGGGCCAGTTCTACCAGAGCCAGCGCCCCTACGAGCTGGCGGTAGAGGATGGCCAGACGCACTCTTTCCGCGCCGAGCGGTCCGAGCACTGGGTGCTCGGCTACGAGCGCCAGCTCGAGCGGGCGGGCTCGCCCCTCAAGGCCCTGCGGCTCGAGGCCTACCGCCGCGGGATCGACGACCCGAGGCCCCGAGGAGAGAACGTCTTCCAGGTGGGCAACCCCTTTTCCGAGGCCGAGCCGGATCGAGTTCTGGTGGCGCCCGAGGAGAGCCGGGCCCAGGGCCTGGAGCTCACACTCGAGGGAAAGCTCGGCCGGCGGGCGGATTGGTGGCTGAACTACGCCTACTCGCGGGCCTGGGACCGCTTGGGCGGCCGCCGGGTACGGCGCCAGAGCGACCAGCCCCACGCCCTGAACCTCTTTCTCCACAGCCGGCTCGAGAGCGGCTGGGACCTGAGCCTCGCCTGGCGCTACCACACCGGCCTGCCGACCACCGCCGTCGCCCTCGAACAGGGCCTGGACGAGGACGGTGAGCCCACCTATCAGCCCGTGCTGGGCCGTCTCTACGCTCGGCGCCTGCCTGCCTACCATCGCCTGGACTTGCGAGCCAGCCGCAGCTGGCAGCTGCGCTCCGGCAGGCTGAGCTTCTTTCTCGACCTGCAGAACCTCTATCACCGCCTCAACGTGGCCGGTGCGGACGTCGAAGTGGACGCCGAGGAAGGCCTGCTACGAGTGAAATCCGAACGCTGGCCAGGCTTCTTCCCCTCGGTGGGGATCCGCTGGGAGCTGTGAGGGAAGGTTAGAGCGCTACTTCGGCCCCCCACCCTCCCGCCGGATCTCGAGCACACCACCTTCGAGCCGGTAGCCGAGGCCGGCGCCGGGTAGGACGGCCTTCGGCGCATCCTCGGCGGTGAGTCGAGCGATGCTGCCATGGAGCTCGATGTTCCGGGTCTCCGCCTCGAGGCCGGGTGGCTCGAAGCGCAGGGCCCAGCCGGTTTCCCGGGCCACCCAGGCGAGCAGCTCGGCGAGCTTCTTGCCCTCGATCTCGAAAGGCGGCGCGGCGAGCAGGGCCCAACGCCACTCCTCTCCCTGCGTGGCCACGGGGCAGCGCTCTCCCTCGCCGGTTCGGCCGAGCGTGAGCTCGACCCCGGCCGGGACCGGCGGCAGAGGCTCGGCTCCGCCGGGCCGTTCCAGGATAACCGCGCCCTCTCGCACCCGCAGCCTCAAAGCGCCGCGAGCCTCGGCGAGCAGCCGCACTTCGAATTGGGTGCCGAGGTCCCGGGCCACCCCGAACGGCGTGGCGATGGCGAGCGTTCGAGGATGCCCGAGCTCCGGTCCGGTGTCGACGTAGACAGCGCCCGCCAGGAGCTCCACGTTCCCGGCTTTCTGGAGGCGCACCCGACTACCGCGGTCGAGCCGGAGCGATGCCCCGCCATCGAGCGCCAGCGCCACGTGGGCTTCCGGGGCCTCGCCGGGAGTCGCGACTTCGCTGCCGGGCCCGAGCTCGGTGCCTACCGCCAGGGGCCGGCGCGAAGTACTGCCGGGCAGCTGGTAGGTCGGCTCGCCGGCGAGAGCCGCCACCCTGGCGACCGAAGCGGCTGGAGCGGCCGGGCCCTCTCCCCACAGAAGGAAGAAGCCGAGAGCGGCCAGGGCGAGGCCGGCGGCGAGCGCCGCCCAGGCCCGGCTTCGTCGCGCGCACGACGAGCCGGCCGAACGTGTTGATCGTCGCGCCCGCGACCTGTGCGTCGACGTCGACCTCGACGGGCACGGGCTCGCCGGTGAGCATCGACTGGTCGACGGCAGAGGCTCCCTCGGTGACGACGCCGTCGG
>CALMKX010000135.1 GCA_937867335.1 uncultured Acidobacteriota bacterium | reverse complement strand
GCACCGGCGGCGGCGAGCTCGCCGAGGGGTCCCGTGGCGCCGCCGGGGCGGGGCAGGGCGAGGTTCATCCGGCGAGCGAGCTCCTGCTCGAAGAAGGCCCGGTACCACAGCGGGGCCGGGGCCAGATAGCGCCAGGCCGGGCCCTCGGTGGGCGCCGCCGGCTCGGGAGGGAGCCGCTCGGCCACTGCGCGACGCAGAGCCGTGGGCAAGAGCGAGAGGGTCCAGGTGGCGAGCAGCGGGTCGGCCGGAACGAGCTCGGCCACCCAGCTCGGATGGAGGCCCGAGAGCGGCAGCTGGGCGAGCGCCTGGCGCAGGGTGCCGAGGGCCTCGGCGCGGCGCCCTTCCGGGGTACGGGCGAGCCTCTCCACCAGGCCCCGGGCGTTGCCCTCGAGGGCCGGCAGCTCGCGGCCGGCACCGCCCCAGCGGGCGAAAAGAGCAGCCAGGGCCTGGTCCCAGAGCGCCGTGCCGGGACGCGTATGGGCGATCATCGCCGCACTCTCCTAGGCGACCGTCGCCTCACCGGGGCGAGGGCGTGGGGCGATCGGCGCCAGGCTCTGGCCCCGTCGTTTCTCCTGCGCCTCGCGGCGCAGCTCGGCGAGCACCCGGGCCTGCCAGAGCACCGTCCAGCCGAGGCCGGCGATCAGCACGATGGCGATCGAGATGGCCAGCTTGAGGGGCAGAACGCTCGAGGAGTCGATCACCAGGGGCCCCAGGGCCACCAGGTTGGCTTCCAGGCCCCGGCCGCTGCCCGGCTGGGCGATCGCGGCCTGCTTCTGCACCACCGAGACGTTCTCGGGTGCGAGGCCGGAGACCGCCCCGGCCACGGTGGTCTGGACTTCGGAGGTCTGGATCGGCGCCAGGCCGTCCAGGGTGGGCTGGAACTCGATCAGGACGGAAGCCTTGGCCGCGGTAGTCGGGCGGTTGGCGGCGTCGCGCTCGGGCTGGACGATGTGCACCCGGGCCGAGATCACCCCAGGGATCTGCTCGAGCGAGTAGCTCACTTCGCCCTCGAGGCCCTCGAGGCTCAGCACCTGCTGCTCGGTGGGAGTGGGCACCAGGGTGTTCTTGCCGAAGATGTCGCGGTAGCGGCGATCCTCGTCCTTGGGCAGTTTGTACTCCTTGAGGATCGACTGCGCCTGGGCGGCCTGCGAGTTCGGCACCTGCACGGTCCACAGGTTCTTCTCCCGGTCGTCCACCACTCGATCGGCGTCGACGCCGTTCTCCTGCAGCACGGCCACAACGTAAGACGCCTCGTTCTCGGCCCGGTTGCGCAGCACCTCGGTGCGACAGCCGGCCAGCCAGAGCGCCGCGACGGCGCAGCCGGCGAGGGCCGGAAGGCGGCGGAAGCGACCGAGACGGAACCTGGACCAGGGCATGGCGAGCCTCCCTCCTCGAGGTCTTCAGATCTGCTGCTGGAACAGCTGGCGCACGTCCTGAGTGGCCTGGGCCACCGTGCGGGTGGTGGTCTCGAGCGCCAGGGTGATCTTCGAGATCTCGATCTGCATCGCCAGCAGGTCGCGCGAGGTCATCGGCTCGGCTCCCTCGAGGCGGGAGAGCAGATCGTTCATGCGCAGGTAGTTCTTCTCGGCGCCGTCCACGAACCGGGCAGCGGTGAGCGGCTGCTTGCCCGGCTCGGGGCTCGCCGCCGCGAGCGAAGGGTCGCCGCCGGGCAGACTGCGTGGATCGATGTGCAAGGGGTTCGCCCCGGGAATCGTGGTCGCTGCCTGGGGGTCGTGCTGCAGCCGGCTCGCCGCTTCGAGGAAGCTCTCGAAGCTCTGGGCCTGGCTCGCCGGGGCGGTGGGCTTGGCCGCTCCGGTCTCGCTGCCGGTGGGGGAAATCGCGGTGAATCGCAGGGCTTCAACGCTCATGGTGAAGGCTCCGGGCAAGGGGGCTGCCGTCTTCGTCTCAACACATCCGTCTCAACGCAGTTCGAAGCTCCGTGCCCGCGGGGCGCTGCCACCCCGGCTGAACAGTCCGTTCGCGATGCCTTCGGCCAGAGCCCGGGCGAAGGAGCCTTCGGGGCTGTCTTCCGGGCTGTCCGCGGCGAGACCCTCGAGAATCGCCTGGGCTTCGCCGAGCCGCCGCTGGGCGATCAGGCTCTCGGCCAGGAAACAGCGAGCTCCGGTGTGGTCCGTCCTCACCGAGAGCACCTGGCGGTAGAGCCTTTCGGCCTCGCCGTAGCGGCCTTCGGCGAAGCTCACCAGGCCGCCGATCATCCAGGTGGCGGGCTCGTCGCCGGCAAGTTCGGAGAGGCCTTCGAAGAGGCGCCTCGCCCCATCGCTGTCGCCGCTCGTCAAGAGCAGCAGGGAGAGGTCCTCGAGCAGGTCGGGCAAGCGCTCGGTCGGGTTCATGGCAGGGCTTCGCTCGCGCCCTACTGCTTCATGTTGCGAACCGAGTTCATCGAGGCATCCTGGCGGGCCTTGACGATGTTCGAGATGGTGTTGAAGAACAGCGTCTCCTGGGCGATCTTCACCTGCAGCTGGAAGTAGAAGGCGAGGTCTGTGGGGCCGCCGTTGAACGGCACATCGCCGAGCACGTGGTCGAACTGGCCGGGCTTGGCGCTGTCGAAGCTGAGGGCCGGGAGGGCCTGGTCGGTGCCGTTCTGGATGGCGTTGTCGGGAAGGTTCACGCGCATGGGGATCGTCTCCTCGAAGGGCTCGGGTTGTGGCGGATCCTGCTCAAGCTGCGTCGAGAGCTTCAGCCCGCGAGCTCGCGGCGCAGGTTGACCAGGTGGTGGACGGCGTCGGTGACCGCGGCGCGCAGGGCGAGCGAGCGGTTGCGGTCGCGGGTGATGGCCAGCAAGGCCGAAAGCTCGGCCTGGAAGCTCGCGGCGTCGAGCCGCAGCCAGCGGGCGAGGGCCGGCAGTTCGGCGAGCTCGAGGCGGCGTGGGGCGAGCTCCCGGGAACGCGGAGCGTGGCGCAGGGGGAGCGAGGCGGGAGGCGTGCTGCTGGCAGCCGGTGCGTAGTGCATGTTGGCATCCCCGGCCAGAGCCCGCCCGCGGGCGTCTCCGGCAGTGAAGAGGAAGAGCGCGGGGAGGCGCTTACGCCGCCCCGCGCTCGACCCAGACCGTTACGACGAAGCCGCGGCGCCGAGAGCCTTCACCCGGGCGATGCGCTCGCGCGCCTGCTCGAGAAACTCCGGTCCGTGGCGTTCCACTTCACGGGCGAAGCTCACCACGGTGGCGGCCAGAGCCCGCGCGCGCGCTGCGAACGGGTTGGTGCCCTGGGGATCGAGCTCGACTGCCCGATGAATATGTATTCCCGCCTGTTCGAGATCACCTTGCTCGAGATAAAGCTCACCCAGATGGGTATGGGCGGCGATGTCGTCCGGGTCCAGCGAGAGCGCCTTCTCGAGCGCCTCGATCGCCGGCTCGGCCTCGCCCAACTGCATCAGCACGGAGCCGAGGCAGAGGTGGACGTAAGCGTTGCCTTTGTCGAGGGACGCGAGCGAAGCGAGCAGCGCTTTGGCGGAGTCCAGCCTGCCTTCTTGCGCCAGCTGCCGAGCGTAGAGAGCCAGTCCGAGGACGTCCTCGTCGCCCAGCCCCAGCGCGGCCAGAAGGGTGTCGTGCCCACCCAGGAAAGTCTTGAGAAGTTGATCGCGGAACGCCAAGAACTGTTGCGGGTCCACCTGCGACAGCTCTCGTTCGATCTCGGCAGGAATCTCGATCTCGGCCATGGGTCCCTCCCCGTGTGTGCCAGAGCTGGGTTCCGGCTATTAGCCCGTGATGTGACGGACCGAGTTGCCGGCGGCGTTGCTGTACTCTTTGAAAGCGTTCGACACGGCGTCGGCGGCCTTCTGGATCTGCGAGATCTCGACCTGCAGGATGAACAGCTGCTTGCCGGCCTCGCCGGGGTTCTTGTCCATGTCGAGGTTCTTCACCCGCTGCAGGGCACCGTCGATCTGCCCCATGACGCTGGCGTAGAGCTCGATCCAGGACTGGGAGCTGCCGGCGCCGCCGGTTCCTCCCGTGCCGCCCGTACCACCGGTGCCGCCCGTGCCACCGCCGGTGCCACCCGCACCGCCGGTCGGGGCGCCGCCGCCCTTGCCACCGCCCGCGCCGCCGGCACCCTTGCCTTGGGTCTTCGAGCGGTACTCATCGAGCAGCCGCTGCAGGAACTGGGCGAGGTCGAAGGGCTGGTTGGCCCCTCCCGCCGCGCCGCCCTGCTCGGCACCGCCGCCGCCCTGCTGGCCACCCTGCTGGCCGCCGAGCAGCTCCTCGAGCTTCGAGGTGAGCTGCTTGATGGCCTGGTCGATGGCCTGGGTCAGGGCCTTGACGATCAGGTCCTCGACCTTGTCGGGACCCGTGCCCTTCGGCGTCGGGACGTCCCCGCGCTGGGTCGGATCGACCTGCGAGCCGCCCTGGCCGAGAACCTTCTGGAACATGTCCAGACCGCTCTGCAGGAGCTTGGCCCCCATCTGCACCATCTGCATTGCCGCCTGGACCATCTGCAGCTGCGGGATGAAACTCGAAAGGGCCCGGAGTGGATCGAAACCGCCAAACATGGTGTACTCCTTCCAACTAGGGGTTCACACCTGTTGCCACCGACGGTTCCGACCCGTGGCGAGCCGCTCGCTGACGACCAGCGAGGCGGAGCTCGCGACGGCGAACCGTGGTGCTCTGCGCCAAGGTCATGGCACCCGATGCCTGCTCCCGGCCACGGAAGGTCCGCGACGAAGCGTGCTCGCCCGGCTCCACCGAGATGCGTTGGGCTCCGGGAAGGCGTATCCCGGCTGAGCGGAGAGCCAGCTCCGACACCGGTCCGGCCGTGAGAGTCGTCCGCCGGGCCGAGGCCGGGCAGGCGATCGTTGGCTCGAGGATCAGGGTCGATTCAGGGCTCATGACCTTTTGCTCGTTATCGAGTTCCCGCAGAGTACCACGGCTATTAGTTTATGTCAATAAGTCGATTCAAGGGTTCTTCGCTCGCGTCGGCCATCCTCGCCACCTGGGCTCCCTGGGCGGTCGCTCCCGCTGCCAAGGGGCGCATCAGCCGCGACAGGCGGACTTTGAGATCGCAGCGGGTGGGTCGGGTGAGCAGCACCAGCGGCTCGCCGGCGGAGGCCACGATGTCCTCGCAGAGGATGCGCCGCCCGGCCGGGCCGGCGAAGATCATGCGCTGGCCGGTGGGCTCGGCTTCGAGCTCGGCAGGCTGGGCGAGCGGCGTGCGCTCGATCTCGACCACCTGGCCAGACCACACCAGGTCGAGCCAGGGGCGGAAGCTCTCGGTGATGAAATAGCGGCTGCCCACCGGCTCGATCAACCCCACCTCGAGCAACACGCCCAGCAACTCCAGCGCGGCGTTGCGGCGATGGGGGCCGCTCTCGAGCAGGTTCTCCACCTCGCGCAGCGAGATCGGGTCGCTCGCCGCCTTGCCCCGCTTCTTCCACAGCACCGAGGAGAGCTCGTAGACCTCCGGCAGCAGGCACAGGGCCTCGAGCTCGCGTGGCAGCGCCCGGCTCGAGACCGTGGCGAGCAGGAATTCCACCAGGTCGGAGGTGGCCAGGGGCTCGGAGAGATAGAAGCCCTCGAGATCGCTCTCGCTGTACACCGCCCGGCCGTCGCGCACGAACAGGCTATGGATGATCGGCGCCTGCCCCGGTACTACCAGGGCGATGCGCAGCCGTGCCTCGGGATTGGCGAGCACCGAAAGGGCCCGCCCCAGCCAGCTCGCTTTGAAGCGGAAGCTCCTCGCTCCACGGCGGTCCCGCACTCCCAGGCTGGCGAGCAGCTCCTCGCCGGCCCGCGCCCGCTGCGAGGGCGCCGAGATCCGGGGCCCCTGCACCAGGCCGTAGAGCGGCGAATGAGGCTGCGGGTCGAGGCTGCCTTGCTCCATCAGCCACTCGAGGGTGGCGAGCGAAAGCAGGCGGGGCAGACTGAAGGAGCGGTCGGCGGGACCCGGGTTGGGGAAAGTGTCGGGGGAGGAGGCGGGGCCGGAGCTAGGGGAGCTTTGAGTCATCGGATTCCCTTCCTGAGTGGAACGTTGCTGCCCTCGGATCGTGCTCTGCCTCGGTGGCCAGGGGCGGGCTCAGGCTGCCGTTCAGCTCGCCCGCCGGCCGGGCCCGAAGGTGTGGCCTCTTAGGGCAAGCTTCATGCCATTTGTAATCTTTCTGGTAACTTGTTGAGCTCGAGGTACTTGGCGGAGCTCCCTGGAAGCGACCGAGGCTACAGGCTGGCCACGGTGCGGGAAAATTTCCCGCACCGAGCGGACGACCGAGGGCCGGATCGAGGGCCCTTCGAGGCCCTCCAACCCCCCCCTCGAGGGGGCGTCAAGGGGGCTGCGAGCCGACTTCAGGGGCCACAGCGGGGCCGCGGCCAGGGGGTGCCCGCGGCGCCCGAAACGGGACGGGGAAAAATTTCCGACCGACTCATCCTCGCCTTGTTATATTGCCATTGATCAATATTTAGGCTAGACTCCGGTCACCGGTGGCGCGGTGCCCCGAAGTGCGTGGGCATCGCGCGAGAGAAGTCTGCCTGAAGCGGTCCGAGAAGGAGACCCTCCATGGTTTCAGGGTCTGGAACCTCCGGCTCGCCGTCGCTTCCCGATCTCGAGATCGGCAGCGGCTCGCGGGTCGACGGCGGCAACGTAGGAGCCCGGCCGGCGGTACCCCGGGCGCCTGCCCGCAGCGTGGACAGTTTTCACCGCGCCGACGGTCCTCAGCCGAGCCCGTTCGTCTTTCCACCCTTGTTGATCGGTGGCGAGCTGGCGGTTTCGACTCCGGACGTCGAGCCCACCGCCTCCCAGGTGCGGGCCACACCGGACGGCGGCCAGAAAGCGGCTCTGATCGCCGGCAGTCTGCGCGAGCACCAGGGCGATACCGCCTGGATCACGAGCTTTCTGCTCAGCCTGGGGGCCGAGCAGCTGGCCGCAGCCCTCACCTCCCAGGATCCCACTCCGCTCGGCGCCCGCGCCGGCTCCACCCAGGAGCTCGAGCTGGCGAGTTCGCTCTTGGGCGAGGCCGGCCGCGCGTTCCCGCCCCAGGAGCTCGCCAAGCTGCTTGGTCGGCTCGCCGCCTCGGAGCTCGCGAGCCTGATCGAGGCCAGCCTGCTCGCCGCCGGCAACCCGTTCCAGATCGGCTCCGAGCGACTGCTCGACCACCTGCGGGCTTTCGCCGAAGGGCTCGGGCGCCTGGCGGACACCCTCGGCGCCGCGGAGCCGGGGCTCCAGGGCCTGCTCGCGGCGCTCGCCGAGCCGGGGGTGGACGGCTCGGGAGCCACCCGGCTGGAGCTGGCCGGCTGGCTGGTGGCCCGCTCCGGCTCGGACAGCCTGAAGCTCGCCTTCGTGGCCGCCAACCTCGGCCGATACGACGCCCGCTCCTGGAGCTCGGACGCCGTCGCCCGCTCGCTTGCCGGGGCGATGGCGTCGGTCAACCCTCCGACCGCCGGCCTCGCAGCCCTGGTGGAACTCGAGGGCGCCGCGCGGCGAGCCTTCGTGGCGGACCTCTTCCGGCCGGGTGAAGGGCTCTCTGGAGTGGCCCACGGCATGGCGGACCTCGCCGTGGCCAAGGAGATCAAACGGGACCTCGGCACCTTCTTCCGGCAGGTGAATCAGCTCGATCCTTCGGTGTACCGGGGCCGCGAGGAGGACGCCGCCTCGCTCAAGGTGGAGATTTTCCGGGCCGGTGTGGAGGCCCTCGACCATCCACTGTGGCAGAACGACGTGGGCTTGAAGCAGTTCCTGGCCGAGCTCTTCTGGCACGACACGGATATCCTGATCGACCGCCTCTCGGATCCAGCCGAAACCAATCCCCACTTCGATCCGGAGGGCCGGCTGCTCGCCAAGTTCTTCCGCGAGGTGGGCTTTCGCAACCAGGACAGGGCGTCGTCGCGCAAGGCGGTGGCGGCGGTGGCGCGCTACCTCGGCCTCGGCCGGGGCAATTTCGGCCTCGCGGACATCCTGGCCGCGAGCCAGGGCGATCCCAGCTTCATGGCCAGCCAGGGCGGCCGGCAGATGGCGGCCAAGCTCGGCTTCGTGCTCGGGGCCCTGCGCCAGGCTGGCCACGGAGCCCTGGCCGTGGAGCCCAGCGAGTACCAGCGCGAGGCGATGCTGATCCGGGTCCTGGGCAGCCTGCTCGAGGAGCCGCTCACCGCGAGCCCGGCGCGCTCGGCCTACCACGTGGTGGCGAGCGGCGGCGGGGACCGCGCCACGGTGGACGAGGTCTTCCGCTGGCTGTGGGAGAGCTACGGCGACGGCGGGCCGGTGCGCAACGATCGCGAGGGCACCAGCGATCTGCTCGATCGCCTGCTCGCCGGCTCCATGCGCGCGCTGCTGGCCCCGCCGGGCGAATCCCAGACGCTCGAGCCCCGAGCGGCGCTGATGGAAGCCGTCAACGCCGGCCTCGCCCAGGTGTCCGGAGCCGAAGCCGGCTTCCAGCTTCAGCCTTGAAGGGCTGAGTTCAGCTCACCAGAGCGCTCGACCTACCGGAAGCTACGGCCATCGCATGGTCTCGGCTGACCGATGGGAAAGCGTCGAGGAAGGCCGAGAGCGGGTCGCCAGCCTCGAGGTAGTCGATCAAGGTCTGCACCGGAACCCGGGTGCCGGCGAAGACGGGGATACCGCTCAGGCGGTCCTTCGAGGTCGTGATCAGCGGCTCGGGCAACGCCATGTCGAAGCTCCTGGACTACGGTACGATGTCCCCGCCGACCCTAGTTGTCCCAGCCTCAGCTTGCCCGATCCATGAGCCAGGAGAAGCCTGAGGAGATCCCGTCGCCGAGCCAGCCTGCGAGGCTGGTGGCAGCCTGCCCGAGGGCGCGCGAGCCATGATCGAGATCATCGACCTCAGCCAGGAGATCCATGCCGGGATGCCCGTCTTCCCGGGCCATCCGGAGGTGGAGATCCGCCTGCACATCGCCCATGAGCCCTCCCCCAGCGAGGGCCAGGGCCAGCCGGCGGCTCCCCAGGTCAATCGGCTGGTGCTCGGCGAGCATACCGGCACCCACGTCGACGCCCTGAGCCATATGGGGCCCGAGTACCGCGAGGGCTCGATCGAGACCTGGCCGCTCTCTCGCTCCTACACCGAGGGAATTTGCGTGGACCTCGCCCACAAAGGCCTTCGCGAGCTGATCGAGATCGCGGACCTCGAGCAGGCGCTGGAGAAGGCGGGGCTGGAGATTCGCGCCGGAGACACCGTCCTGCTCCATACCGACCACTACCGCCGCGCCTACCGCACCGAGAGCTGGCCCCACGGCCCCGGGCTGAGTGCCGCAGCCACCCGCTGGCTCGGAGAACAGCGCATCGCGGCCTTCGGGGTGGAAACGCCCTCACCGGGTGTGCGTGGAGTCTCGAACCGGGAGGTCCACCGCCTCTGCGGCGAACTCGGCTTCACGCACTATGAGAACCTGATCGAACTCCACCGCCTGCTGGGCCGCGGCCGCTTCCGCTTCATCGCCCTACCGCTCAAAATCCGCGGCGGAACCGGTTCCCCGGTGCGGGCGGTGGCAGTGTTCGAGGGATAGAAGCGCGGGCCCGCAGCAACAGGCAGGCAACCCTTCGCTGGCGAGTCCTCGACGCGCTTGACCCGCCCAGTCCCTTCAGCCACACTGAGCCCATGACCCAGGCCGCTGCAACGCTGCTCGACGCCTTCGACGCCTTGGCCGAAGACGAACGTCAGGAGGTCGCCGCCGAGATCTTGCGCCGCAGCCTAGGCGAGGACCCTGGTGAACTCCGAGAGTCGGAGCTCGTCGGGGCGGCAACAGTCGTCTTCCAGCTGCTAGATGAGGCCGAAGAACAGCAGTGAGGCTGCCGCTTCGGGGCGAAGTTGGCTGATGGACTTGGGCATGGTCGCCAAGACCCGGCCGGGGCTGATTCTCAGCATCCCTCCCGGCGACCTCGAGAGGGCACTGCTCACTTTGGTTCCTCACACGACCTCTCTGCGAGGTGGAGCGTTCGAGGTCCCTACGACCGCGAGCTTCTTGCGCCCCGGAGCGTTCAACGTTCAGGGGCTCATGACAGTGCCTACTTCTCTTGCGCTCAGGTTCCTCGGTCGGCTGCCAGAGGCGCAGCTGCGTCCGGTGGAGGCCGCAGTGCTCCAGTGGCTCGGACTCGGGTCCTGAACCGGTAGCCCCCCTACCAATCCACCTCTGTGCCGATCGCCGGCAGCTCCGGGCGGGGCCAGCCGAGTTCTTCTACCAGGGCGGCTGCGAGGGCTTTGCGGGCCGGGTCTTCGCCGTGGTTTAGGAACACGCGGGAGGGTGGGCCGGGTAGAGCTTTGGCCCAGCGCAGCAGCTCGCCGCGGTCGGCGTGGGCCGAGAGGCCGTGGAGCAGGTGGATCTGGGCGTGGACCGGCACCTGCTGGCCGTGGATGCCCACGAACTGGGCGCCGTCCACCAGGGCGCGGCCGCGCGTGCCCGAGGCCTGATAGCCGGTGAAGACCACCGAGCTGCGGGCGTCGGAGAGGCGGCGCAGCAGATGGTGCACCACTCGGCCGGCTTCCGCCATGCCCGAAGCGGCCACGATCACCGCCGGCTCACGGCGCGAGTTCAGGGCCTTGGACTCATCCACCGTGCGGCAGCGCCGGAAGAGGTTGCCGGCGAGGGGACTTTCGCCGGCCGCCACCAGCTCGGCCAGCTCCTCGTCGTGCTCGCTGCCGGCCTGCTGGTAGAGGGTGGTCGCCTCGATGGCCATGGGGCTGTCGAGGAACACCGAGTTGGGATCGAGCTTGTTCTCCTCGGCGAGCTTCGCCAGGTGGTAGAGCACCTCCTGGGTGCGGCCCAGGGCGAAGGCCGGAATCACCACCATGCCGCCGCGCTCGAAGGTGGCGCGAATCACCTCCTCGAGGCGGGTGGCGGCATCCTCGCGCTCATGCAGGCGGTCGCCGTAGGTGGACTCGAGCAGCACCGTATCCGGGCGCTCGCTGGGCGGCTCGGGGTCCTTCAGGATCGGCACATCGTAGCGACCGACGTCGCCGGAGAAGCACCAGGTGCGGCGCTCGCCCTGGGCGTTCTTGGCCCGGACCTCCAAGCTCGCCGCGCCCAGCAGATGCCCGGCCCGGCAGAGCCGCAGCTCGATGCCCGGCACGAGCTCCCGCCATTCCTCGAAGCGCACGGTCTCGATGCGCTGCAGCGTGCGGTTGACGTCGTCCCGGGTGTAGAGCGGCGCCACTTCGCGATGCCGGCTGTAGCCCTTGCGCCGGGCGTAGCGGGCTTGCTCCTCCTGGATCTCGCCCGAGTCGCGGAGGATCAGCGAGACCAGGGCCCGGCTCGGCCTGGAAACGTAGATCGGCCCCCGATAGCCGGCGGCTACCAGCTTGGGCAGTAGGCCCGAGTGGTCGAGGTGGGCGTGGGTGAGCACCACGGCCGTCAGCTCCTGAGGGTGGAAGGCGAAGGGAGCGTGGTTCCGTTGCTCGAGCTCCTCTTCGCCCTGGAACATGCCGCAGTCGATCAAGATCCGCGTCGAGCCCCATTCGAGCAGGGTCGAGCTGCCGGTGACGCAGCCACAGGCGCCGTAGAACGTTGCTTTGGCCATGGCGCGGCAGTGTAGCAGGCGGGGGCGTTTGCTACACTGCCGCCCCGATCGAGACCGCCATGAGCCGATCCAAGGTTGAAACCGGCCGCGCCCTCAGCCGCCGCCGGCTGCTCCAGGCAGGAGGAGCGGCCGCCGCCGCCGGCTGGCTCGGCTTGGCCGAGCTGCTAGAAGCGGGCCCCGCGGCCGGCTCCGGCCGAGCCGAAGAGGCCTACCGGGTGCGGCTCAAGGCGGCCGAGGGGATCCGCCGCCGGACCCTGCCGAAGCAGATGCCGAACGGCGACGAGCAGGGCCTCCCCGGCTGGATCGCCAACTTCTCGAAGTGCCTGCCCCACGATGCGCGAGGCGAGGTGGACCCGGCGGCCATGCGCTACTTGCTCAGGGCCCTCGAGAGCCGCTCGCCGGAGGATTTCGAGCGCATTCCCCTGGGCGGCCAGGTGAAGCTCGCCAACCCCCAGGCCGCCTTCGCCTTCCAGCTCCAGGGGCCGGACCCTTCAATGGCATCGATTCCCCCGGCGCCCCGCTTCGGCAGCGACGAGCAGGCCGCCGAGCTGGTGGAGCTCTACTGGCAGGCCCTCGCGCGCGACATCCCCTTCGAGGAGTACCCCACCCATCCCACGATCGCCGAGGCGGCGGCCGAGCTTTCGGCTCTCTCGGGCTACCGCGGCCCGAAACTGGATGGCAAGGTGGCCCCGGAGCGGCTGTTCCGGGGCACCACCGCGGGAGACCTCACCGGGCCCTACCTCTCGCAGTTCCTGGTCAAGGACATCCCGCTCACGCCGGTGCGCTGCGAGCAGAAGATCCGCACCGCGGTCCCTGGCCTCGACTACCTCACCGCCTGGCCAGATTGGCTGGCGAGCCAGAATGGGTCCATCGCGGGCGTGAACCGCTTCGAGCCGGCGCCGCTTTACGTGCGAGGCGGCCGAGACCTCGGCGAGTACATGCACCGGGACTTCACCTACCAGGCGGCGCTCCAGGCCGGGCTGATCCTGCTCAAGGCGGGCGTGGCTCCAGACGGCGGCAACCCCTACAAGCACTCCCGCACCCAGGCGCCCTTCACCACTTTCGGCGCGCCGTACCTGCTCTATCTCCTGGCGCTGGTGACGCAAGTCTCTCTCGCCGCCTGCTGGTACCAGAAGTGGCTGGTTCACCGCCGCCTGCGGCCGGAGGAGCTCGCCGGCAGGGTGGAAGCTGGTCGCAAAGGCCTGGCCCGCTATCCCCTGGCCCCGGGGCTGCTGCAGTCGACCGCCCTCGAGCGGCTGGTGGCCAAGAACGGCACCGGCCTCTTGCCCCAGGCCTATCCCGAAGGCTGCCCCACCCACCCGGCCTACCCCGCAGGCCATGCGGTGATCGCCGGCGCCTGCGTCACGGTGCTCAAGGCCTTCTTCGTCGAGGCCGCGATCGTTCCCGAGCCGGTGGTGCCCAGCCCGGACGGCCGCTCTCTCCTGCCCTGGAAGGGGCCCTCCCTGACCGTGGGAGGGGAGCTCGACAAGCTCGCCTCGAACATCGGCATGGGCCGCAACTTCGCCGGCTTGCACTGGCGCACGGACCTCCAAGCCGGTCTGGCTCTCGGCGAGGACGTGGCGCTCCAGGTGCTGGCCGAGCTCAAGCTCACCGGCAACGAGCTCTTCTCGGGCTGGAGCCTGCGACGGTTCGATGGCGAGCCGGTGAAGATCTGAGCGACGACGGCCGGGTCGACTTGACGCACGATCGAAACTCTGTCTAGTCTTTGGCACTTGGCTATAGCAGCCTTCTGCAGTCAGTAGATCCGTTCCGAATGGATGCTTGAGAGCTGAAGCTTCCGAGCGGGAGCTCGGCGGGTCGTCTCAAGGGGGAGTTGAGGATGATGCGCGTTCCGATCGCGGCAACCGTGGCGATGTTCGGCTGGCTGAGCGTGGCGGCGGCTGCCCAGACGACCCAGACCGTGACCTTGACTACCGGGGCGGACACCTACCTGCTCGTCGGCCCGCCCAACAGCAGCCACGGCACCGAGACTCACCTCGATCTCGAGAAGAACAGCCGCACCCGCGTGCTGGTGTACTTCGACCCGGCGGCGATCCGCGCGGCCGTGGGCAGCGGCACGCTCACGCACGCCGAGCTGCGGCTCTACGCCGAGAGCAACAACGGCGGCTTCGGCGCGAGCGGCCGGGACGTCGACGCCCACCGCCTCGAGCAGGCCTGGACGGAGAACGGCGCCACCTGGAACTGCGCCAACGACACCCATCCCGACAACCAGCAGCGCGACTGCGCCGGCCCGGATCGCTGGAACGGTGGCAACTTCGAAGGGGACCGCTCGGCCACCGCGAAGGTGACCAACCAGACTCTCGGCTGGTGGAGCCTGGACCTGACGGGCGACGTGGGCGCCATCCTCCGGGCAAGCGGGGCGGGGCATCAGGACGACGATGACGACGACGATGGCGATGACGACGATGACGACGACGATCACCACGGCGCGGCCCAGCACGGCTGGCTGATCCAGCAACGGGGCAACCAGGGCAACGCCAAGGTGGTGTTCGCGTCCCGCCAGGGAACCGTTGGCCGGGCGCCTCAGCTGGTGCTCACCTTCATGCCCGGCGGCGGTGGCGGCGACACCGTGCCACCCGTGATCACGGTGACGGCACCCGCCGAAGGCGCCGTGCTGGCCACCGCCTCGCCCACCCTGACCGCCACCTTCAGCGACGACTCCTCCGGCGTCGACGCTGCCAGCGTGCGCTTGACCCTCGACGGCACCGACCGCACCGCCCAGGCTCAGATCACCACCGCCGGGCTCTCCTTCACGCCTCCGGCGCCCCTGGCCGAAGGCGCTCACAGCGCCGAGGTCGTGGTGCGCGACCTGGCCGGCAACGAGGCGCGGCTCACTCGCACTTTCACCACCGACACGGTGGCCCCCGAGCTCTCCTTCCTGGAGCCGAGCGAGCCGGTCCTGGGTGGCTCGGCCAGCGTCCACGTGACCCTG
This sequence comes from uncultured Acidobacteriota bacterium, assembly GCA_937867335.1. Lineage (GTDB taxonomy): Bacteria > Acidobacteriota > Thermoanaerobaculia > Multivoradales > SZUA-115 > JAXLQX01. The sequence continues at coordinate 11,512 of CALMKX010000135.1, read as the reverse complement.
GCCTTTCCGGATGTCGCCTCGGCGGCGGACACCGCCACCCTGCAGGTCGAGGTCGATGGCGCCAGCTTGCTCCCGCGCTGCAGCCTCAGCACGGCGAGCGCGAGCTGCGACACGGCGGCCCTCGCCGGCGGCCAGCACAGCTTGACCGCGAGCGTGCGAGACCGCGCCGGCAATGCCGCCACCGCGAGTTTCTCGTTCGAGCTGCAGCTGGACACCACAGCGCCCACGGTGAGCCTCGCTGCGCCGGCCGCAGGCAGCTTCACCCACGACGCCCAGGCCACCGTAGCCGGCACCGTGAGCGACGACACGGGCGTGGTGCGGGTCACCCTCAACGGCGTGCCGGTGACTTTCTCGGGCGGCGCCTTCAGCACCCCGCTCACCCTGGCCGAGGGCGTCAACAGCGTGCGGGTGGAGGCCTTCGACGCCGCCGGCAACGTCGGCACCGCCGCGGCGCTGGTGACGCTCGACACCCATGCGCCCAGCGTCGTCGTCAAATCCCCGGCGGCCGGCCAGCTGATCAACCTGGGCACCGTGCGGGTGACCGGCGAGGCGAGCGACGATCGCCAGCTGGCCTCGGTAGAGGTGGCCGGAGTGCCGGCCAGCTTGACCGGTGGTCGCTTCGAGGCCGAGGTTCCCCTCGTCGAGGGCGTTCAGAACCTGGTGGCCCGCGCCACCGATCGGGCCGGCAATCAGTCGACCGCCAGCGTCTCGGTGCGCCGATTCACCCTGCTCGAGGTGGTGATCGCCTCGCCCCAGAACCTCGACACCCTCGCCGGCACCACCGTCGAGGTGCGCGGCTCCACCAGCACCCCGGCTACCTCGGTGCGGGTCAACGGCGTCGAGGCCTCGCTCGCGGGAACCCAGTTCACGGCGGTGGGCGTGCCGCTGATCGAAGGCGGCAACTTGCTCACGGCCACCGCCAGCGATGCGGCCGGCCGGGTGGGCACGGCCACCGTGACCGTGGTGCGGGACCTGACGGCGCCGCACGTGACCATCGACCAGCCCGAAGCGGGGGCGGTGCTCAGCACCCCCACGGTGACGGTGGTGGGCCTGGTGAACGACATCGTCGACGGCACCGTGAACGCCTCGGAAGCCACGGTGACGGTGAACGGCGTGCCGGCGGTGGTGGCCAACCGCTCCTACCTCGCGAGCGGCGTGCCGCTCGCCCCGGGTAGCAACACCTTGACGGTGGAGGCTCTCGACCAGGGCGGCAACCGCGCCCAGGCCTCGATCCAGGTGGAGCGGGCGGAGCCCACTGGCAAGCACCTGGTGCTGGTGTCCGGCGACGGCCAGCAAGGCGTGATTCGCGGGGCGCTTCCTGCGCCGCTGGTGGTGGAACTCGAAGACGGCGGGGGCGCGCCGCTGGCCGGCCAGCAGGTGATCTTCCAAGTGAGTTCCGGCAATGGCCTGGTGGACGGCGGCAAGCCGGCGACGGTGGTGGCGACCGGCCCGGACGGTCGAGCCATGGTGCACTTCACCCTGGGCAGCCGTGCCGGCGCCGGCAACCAGCGAGTGACCGCCTCCGGGCTCGGAGCCGGCGGCCCGGTGGTGTTCACCGCCACCGCCCTCGCTGCTCCGGCTTCGCAGATCTTCGTCGACGCCGGCAACCAGCAGGTGGGCATCACCGGCCAGCTGCTGCCGATGCCGTTCATCGCCGCGGTGACCGACAGCGGCTTCAACCGTCTGCCGGGCGTCGCGGTGCGTTTCCGGGTGCTCGACGGCGAGGGGCACTTCGAGAATGGCCTCAGCGAGCTGGTGGTCGCCACCGATAGCGACGGCCGGGCGATCGCCCCGTTCGCGCTCGGCCCGGAGGAAGCGGTGGCCGGCAACGTGGTGAGCGCGGTGATCGACGCCCCGCCGGCCGCCGGCCTGGTGACCTTCAGTGCCACCGGCTGGGCGGCGGGGGAGCCTGCCGCGACGGCGATCGCCGGCCAGGTGCTCGACAACCAGGACCAGCCGATCCCGGGCGTCACCCTGCGCATCCTGGACACCACGCTGACCGCCCAGACGGACGCCCGCGGCCTCTTCCGCCTGGGCGGCGCGCCGGTGGGCACCGTGCGCCTGGTGGTGGACGGCAGCACCGCCACCCGGCCCGGCTCCTGGCCGGATCTGGAGTTCGTGGTCACCACCGTGCCGGGGCGCGAGAACACGGTAGGCATGCCGATCTACCTGCTGCCCCTCGACGTCGCCGATGGCGTCTTCGTGGACGAGACCCACGGCGGGCGGCTCACCCTGCCGGAGATCCCCGGCTTCTCGCTCGAGATCGCCGCCGGCTCGGTGTCCTTCCCCGGCGGCGGCCGCAGCGGCCTGGTGAGCGTCACCGCCGTGCACAGCGACAAAGTACCGATGGTGCCGAACTTCGGCCAGCAGCCACGGTTGATCGTCACCATCCAGCCGGCGGGGGCCCGCTTCGATCCCCCGGCCCGGCTCACACTGCCCAACGTCGACGGCCTGGCCCCGGGCGAGGTGACCGAGTTCTACTCCTTCGACCACGACCTCGGCCATTTCGTCTCGATCGGCCCGGCCACGGTTTCGCGCGACGGTTCGATCGTCGTCAGCAACCCCGGCGTGGGCATCGTCAAGGCCGGCTGGCACTGCGGCGGTAGCCCCTCCGGCTCGGGTACCACCCACGATTGCCCGGAGTGCCAGCGCTGCGACGGCTCGAACTGCGTTCCGGACCCCGGCAGCGACGGCCAGCAATGCGGTGGCGACGCTTGCATGCAATGCCGCGGCGGCAGCTGCGGGCCCACCCAGACCAAGGTGATGATCGATTCGCCGGACGACAATCCCAGCCCCTCGGACGCCGACTTCGCCACCAACTTCTCGTTCCTCTCCGGCGACACCGTCACCGGCATGGCCTCGCTCGACGGCCAGGGGGATCCGAGCAAGATCATGTGGACCTTGACCGAGATCTACGGCGACGTGGCCAACGTCTCGCCGGCGGATCGCATGGGGCCCACGCTGTCTTTCGAGGTGCGGCAGGAGCCGCCGGAGCCCCAGCCTTACGTGCGGGGCACCGGCTGCGGCAACCCCGGCAACGGCAGCTGCGCGCGGGCCACGGCTCTCTCCTATCAGCTGGAGGCGGCCTACTGCAGCTCCGGCAGCGATTCGGCGACCATCACCCAGGACCAGCTCGACATCATTCGCCAGGAGTACATCAACAACGGTCTGGGGGCACCCGGCCGCGGCGAGTTCCGCACCCCGACGGCGCAGGCCAACTACGGCCCGGGAGACGTGCTGACCACCGCCTACTCGGTGGTGCTCGGCTCGCCGGAGGTACTGGCCCAGAACGTCTACAACGAGTTCAACCGGCTGATCCACGACGACCAGCAGCTGGCGCCGCTCGGCACTCGCAACCTGGCGCCGACTGCGCCGGTGGTGGGCCCCGGAGCGAACGTGGTGACCATCGGACCGGTGCTCTCCACCCGGCCCTGCAACGGTGGCCCGGCGGGCTGCGACGACCAGGTGATGGGCAACAACATCGTCGCCGGCCCCAATGGCATCGCCGAGACCGTGGCCCAGAACCGGGTCACCGCGGTGCGGCCCACCATCAACAGCGCCTGGCGCAACCCGCAGCGCAACGAGGCCGTGAACGGCGTGCAGAACTCTCGCCACCAGTTCGGCAACGCCATCGACCTGAACCCGGGAGGCGGCGCCGAGGGGCTCACCCGCACGCAGATCGTGTGCATCCTCGAGCAGGCCGGGGACAACATCGCTACCGGCATCGCCGAGCATTTGTCGACGCAGAGGCTGTGCAACGCCTCGGACATCACCCATGTGCACGTTCAGCAATGAGGCCGTGATGACGCCCCTGCTACTGGCCGCCGTCCTCCTGTTCTCGCCGCCGGCGCTCGCCCAGGCCGCGGGCGGAGCTTCAGCAGATGAAGCCCGCCGGCTTTTCGCCGAAGGCAAGAAGCTGGTGGAGGCGAATTGCGCCGACTGCCAGGGAGCGAGCCAGGGGGCGCTTGCGGACGGGCTCGCCAAGCTGCGCCAGGCCCTGGAAGCCGGGCTCACGGACAAGGTGGCGGCCTATCGGGCGCTGGTCGATGGTTATGCCTCGCTGGCTTTCGCCTTCAGCCGGGGCGACAGCCCGGAGCAGCGCGCGGCTCTCGAGGAGCAACGCCGGGCCTACCAGGACTGGCTCGCCCTCGAGCCGCGCAACATCCAGGTGCTCTACGACTATGCGTTCACCTTCCCGCAGGCGGCCGACCGCCTGCCGGTGCTCGAGCGCCTGCTGGAGATCGATCCGAAGCACGGGGAGGCGCTCTTCGCCGTGGGCGAGATCGACCTCGAGGCCGGTCGGGTGGAAGCGGCGCTGGCCAAGATGCAGAAGGCTTTCGATGGCGCCCAAGGAGAGCTGGCGGTCTCGCTCGGCGAGCGTCTGCTCGAGGTTTACGAGCTGAATCGGCGGCCAGCGGATGCGCAGCGGGTGCGCGCCCGGCTCGCGGCGATCAAGGTCGAGCTGAAGCGGCTCGAGCAGGGAGGGCAGCCGGGGTGAGCAGCAAGAATGAACGGAGAGGGGCCGTGATGATGCGCAAGGCCGGTTTGGGATGGGCAGCGCTGGGATTGCTGGCAAGTTTCATGAGCGCCACGTCTGCCCAGGCGCAGCTTTCGAGCAGCTGCACGGTGAGCGTGCTCAACCGCACGGCGCGGGTGCGCCCGGACGGCTCCTGGGTGCTGCCCAACGTGCCGGCCAGCCAGGGCCCGGTGCGGGTGCGGGCCAACTGCGTGGAGGGCGGCGTCACCCGGGCCGGCCAGTCGGATTTCATCCTGGTGCCGCTCAACGGCATCCTGCAGGTGGACGACATCTCCTTCGCCGCGGTAACGCCGATTCCCACCCGGCTGAGCCTCTCGGCCCCTCAGACCGAGCTCCAGACCGTGGGCCAGACGGTGCAGCTCACCGCCCGGGCGAATCTGCCGGACGGTTCCTCGGTCAACGTGACCGGCTCGAGCCAGGGCACCAGCTATCGCTCGAGCAACCCGGCGATCGCCAGCGTGGACAGCGAGGGAGTGGTGAGCGCCCAGGCGAGCGGCACGGTCCTGGTGAGCGCTTTGAACCAGGGCGCGATCGCGGTGATCTCGATCCGCGTGCTGGTGGCCGGTGACAGCGATTCCGACGGCATTCCGGACGACCTCGAGCTGGCCAACGGGCTCGACCCCAACGACCCGATCGATGCCTTGCTCGACCCGGACCAGGATGGCCTCTCCAACCGCCAGGAGCTGGTGGATTTCGGCACCGATCCCCGCGACGCCGACAGCGACGACGACCGCGCGAGCGACGGCCGCGAAGTGAACGACCTCGGCACCAACCCGCTGCTCTTCGACACCGACGGCGACCTGATCTCGGATGGCCTCGAGGACTTCGCGGGCAGCGATCCCCTGGACCCCCAGAGCGTCAACCTGCCGCCGATCCTCGCGGCCTTGTCGGTGGATCCCAGCTCCTTCACGGTGGTCTTCAACACCCTCCTCGGCGAGGGCTCGCGGCAGCTGACCGTGACCGGCACGCTGATCGACGGCACTCGGCTCAACATCACCGGCCCGCCCTACGGCACCACCTACGAATCCTCGAACCTGGACGTGGCCAGCTTCGGGGCCGAGCCGGGAAGAGTCTTCGCCGGCGCTGCCGGAGTGGCCGGAGTGACCGCGCGCAACGGCTCCTTCGAGGACGGCGCCGAAGTGCGGGTGGAGATCTTCTCGCCGCAGCCGCTCTCGGTGCTGCCGCTCCCCGGCTCGGCGGACGCGATCGCTCTCGCCGGCAACCTGGCCCTGGTGGCCGCCGGTGGCGCGGACCTGCAGCTGGTGGACATCACCGACCAGGCCCAGCCGATCCTCCTCGGCGGCGTGTCGCTGCCGGGAGACTCCTTCGACGTGGCCTACGACGGCGGCTTCGCCTACGTGGCGGCCGGCCGCGGCGGCCTCCAGGTGGTGGATGTGCGCAACCCCTTGGCGCCGGTAGTGGCAGGTGCCGCGGCGGTGCCGGGCCTGAACTCGGCCCTCTCGGTGGCGGTTGCCAACGGCAAGGCCTACGTGGCCGATGGCAAGGGGCTGCGGATCTTCGACGTCGCGGTGCCGGGCCTGCCGATCCTGCGCGGCAGCCTGAACCTGCCGGGCCGGCCCCGGGGCGTGACGGTGGTGGGCAATCTGGCCTACATCGCCGCGGAAAGCGCGGGCCTGCAGGTGATCAACGTGGCCAACGCGGCAACGCCCGTGATGGTGGGCTCCACGCCGACGCACGGCACCTACTCCAACGCCGCGGACGTCGCGGTGCGCGGCGACTACGCCTACGTGGCCGACGGCGCCACGACGCTCGGCGGCGTCCGGGTGGTGGATATCTCGGTGCCTTCGACTCCGGTGGTGGTGGGCGCGAGCGCCGATGGCTTCGGCCTCAACAACGTGGCGCTGGACAAGAACTACCTGTTCGCCGCGGATTACTACTTCCCCAACGCCGTGCCGATCTTCGAGATCAGCCGGCCGGGACCGATCTTCTCCTCGGTGCTCAACTTCTACGCGCCACCCGCCTTCCGCGACGACAACGGCCACGACGTCGCCGTGCGCGACGGCTCGATCTTCCTGGTGGGCGACCGCTGGAACGTCTTCCGGTTCAGCGTGACGGGCAACAGTGCCCTCCACATCGGCCGTTATGTTCGCCTCGAGGAGGTGAACAACGTGCCCAAACCGCCCACGGTGCGACTGGTCGCGCCGGCCCCGGGCGTGCAGGTACGGGAACGGCGGCAGCTGACTCTCTCCGCGGACGCCCGGGACGACGTCAAGGTGGACCGGGTGCGCTTCCTGGTCAACGGCGAGCCGGTGGCCACGGTCTTCGCGCCGCCGTACCTCTACTCCTACCGGGTGCCGGCCGGAGTCGGTTCCCTCGAGATCCAGGCCGAGGCTTTCGACCTGGCGGAGAACCGGGGCGTGAGCGACGTGGTCACCGTGCCGGTGCTGCCGGACAACAAGCCGGCGATCCGCATGCTGACGCCGGTGGAAGGGGCGGTGGTGCGGGGCGGCGGCTACCTGGAGATCGCCTTCCAGGCCACCGACGACCTGAGCGTCCCCTCGGTGGAGGCTTTCATCAACGGCAGCTCGCTCGGCACTCGCAACGGGCCGCCGTACCGCTTCTTCTACAACGTGCCGGCGACCGGCCTGACCAGCCTGACGGTCTCGGGCACTGCCACCGACGGCTCGAGCCAGACGGAGTCGACGCCGACCCTCACTCTGACGGTGGAACCGGACGACGCCCCGGTGGCGGTGGTGCTCGAGCCGGCCACGCCGAGAGCGGTGCCGGCGGGCGGCCTGGTGCGAGTGGTGGCCGGAGCGAGCGACGACAATGGCCTGCAGTACGTCTCGTTCCGGGTCGACGGGGTCGAGGTGGGGCAGGACGGCAGCCCGCCCTTCGAGCATGTGATCCGGGTGGACGAGGGGGCCACGGAAGTGCGCCTCTCGGTGGCAGCGGTGGACACCCTGGGCCAGGAGACGGTCTCGGACGAGGTGGTGCTGAGTGTGTTCACGGATCCGGGAACCGTGGCCGAGGGTAGGGTGGTGGATGCTACCGAGCAGCCGATCGAGGGCGCTGAAGTGAACTGCGCGGGCCGGCTCGGCACTTCCGACGCCGACGGCCTGTTCTCGATCGCCGCGGTGCCCACTCTGCAAGGGCGGATCCAGTGCTCGGCGCGGGTGCTGTCGGGTACCGGCGAGGAGCTCGCCGGTGCCACCCGGCCGGTGCCTCCCGAGCCGGGCGGCACCACCGAGCTCGGGGATCTGCTGGTCCTGCCGCAGCTCGCCTATCTGAGCGACGGCGATCCGGACGGTTTCGGCCCGCCGGGCCGCCTGGTGCTCTTCGACCCCCTGCAGTCCCGCGCCCTTTCCTGGGGCCCGGCTTTCTTGCCGGCGGGGCTCTCCGGCCTGGCTTTCGCTGCGGACGGCACGCTCTACGCCAGCACGCTCAACCTGGGCGGGGTGATCCCGTCCCGCGGCTCGGCCTCGAAGGCTTTCGGCAGCGATCTCCCGGGCAACGAGAGCCGCCTCCTGGTGCTCGACCCGGATACCGGCGAGCGTCTGGAGGATCGAGGCCGGGTGATGGACGCCTTGACCGACCAGCCGATCCTCCTGCGGGAGCTGGCCTACGACCCGGCGGCGGGGCGTCTCTATGGTCTCGGCAGCGGCGCCGGCAGCGAGGCGGTGTACTGGATCGACCCGGAGACCGCCCAGGCGACCGAGGTGGCGAATGGCTTCTTCAGCCGGCGGATCGGCCTGGCGGTACGGCCGGACGGCAAGCTCTGGGTGCTGGAGGATTTCTCGGAGGGCTCGGAGCTCTCCGAGGTGGATCCGGAGTCCGGAGCGGTGCAGTCGATCGGCTTCGTGAACGCCGGCCGGGTGAATGGCATGACGCTCGCGCCGGGAGGCCGGAAGCTGCGGGTGGTCACCGGCTTCGGGATCTCGGAGCTCGACCCGGAGACCGGCGACTACATCGACCTGGCGGACATCTTCGACGGCTACACCGGCGAGCTGCAGGCGATCGCCTATCGGCCGCTCTCTGCCGCGCCGGTGACCACCACGATCCGGGGCCGCTTGCTCGACGGCGACGGCCAGCCGATCGCCGACGGCGAGGTGATCTTCCTCGGCGCCTCGGCGATCTCGGACGCCGACGGCGTCTTCGAGCTGCCGGATGTGCAGGTGCCCACCAACCGCCTGCGGGTGACGGCCCTGGCCCAGGGCGAGCTGGTGGTATCGGAGGCCCTGGAGCCGGTGCCGGGAGGGATCACCCAGGTGGGGGATCTGACCTTCGGGGCCCCCACCTGCGTCTCGGGGCGGCTGCTCCACGCCACGAGCTGCTTCCGGGATCCGTCGCCGGTGACGGACGTTCTGACGCTGGAGTTCCAGGACGACCAGACGGAGAGCTGGGTGCCGGTGGGGTTGGTGACGCCGGATGCCGATGGCCGGTTCTGCGCCAATCTGCGGCGGGGGCTGTTCTACCGGCTGCGGGACGAGGCGGTGGAGTGCGATTGCGGCCTGATCGCCACCTGCGAGACGTTCCTCTCGGTGGGGGATCCCAACGCGCACGGGCTGTGCTCGGATGCGGCCCCGAGCTGCCAGGAGATGGGCAATATCGAGCTGCAGTGCAATTTGTTCTGCGGCTCGTAGGTCCGGTGATGCCAGGAGGGCCGAGTCGGCGGTGAGGGTCGCTTTCTTCACCGCCGGCACGGTAGGCGGGGGCCATCTGGTGCACGGCCTCGCCCTTGGGCGGGGCCTGGCTCGGGCGGGCTTCGCCGGTAGCTACCGGATGTTCGGCCCCGCGCTGCCGTTTTCTTTCGCCCAGGGTCGCGCCGACTATCAGGCTGTGGAGATCCAGCGGGACGGGGCGCTGCGCCGGCCGGAGACGGCGGCCGGGAGCGAGCTGGCCTGCGCACTCCGGAGCTTCGAACCGGATCTGCTGGTGGTGGACCTGTTCTGGGCGCCGCTGCGCTGGATACTGCCGGCGCTGGGCTGCGAGGCCTGGCTGTTGGTGCGGATCTGCCCGCAGGACTGGCTGTCGAGCCGGCTGGGGATGCCGTTCGCCCCGGAGCAGTTCGCCCGCATCGTGGCCATGGAGCCGATCGAGCATCCGCTGGTGGAGGAGTGGGTGGAGCCTCTGGTGATCGCCAACCGAGAGGATTGCCATCCGCCGGGAGCGCTACGCGAGCGGCTGGGGGTGGCTGCGGGGGAGGTGCTCCAGGTGGTGCTGCACGCGGGGCTGCCGGGAGAGGTGGAGCAGCTCGGCTGGCTGGCCGAGCAGGAGCCGCCCCGGGTGCTGGATCTCTACCAGCAGGAGGTCTTGTTTCCGGCGGCGGAGTGGCTGGGGGACGTGGACCGGCTGATCACCGGAGCGGGCTACAACAGCTTCTGGGAGGCGCATTGGCTGGGCTGGGCGCCGCGCACGCATTTCGTGCCGTTCGTGCGCTCGATCGACGACCAGGCGGCGCGCATCGAGCTCTTCTCGGGCTATCGCCCCGAAGCCAACGGCGCCGACCAGCTCGCCCGCCAGATCCTCGAACTGCAATCAAGCTGACTCCGCCAGCACTCCGCCGCTCCTCGGGGCGAGGTTGGCGGGGGGAGCTAGTGACCTTCGTGGACGAGCAGGACCTGACGCAGCGCAGGGCTGCGCACGATCTGCGTGGCACCGGAGGGCCAGAGGATCTCGAGGCGGTCGATAGTTGTTTTGCTGCCGAAGTAGAAGCTCAGCAGCGGGTCGCTGGCCGAGAGGTAGGAGCGGCCGGAGGCGAGCCAGCGTACCTGGCGGGTGTTGCCGGCCACGGCGGTGACGCGGGCGCCGTAGGCGGTGCGGTTGGAGGGGCCACCTGCCAGGCGCACGGCCAGCCAGTGGGCGGGGTTGGCGTTGTTGCGCAGCAGGCGGGCCGGGCCGCCATTCTGGGTGAGCACGAGGTCGAGGTCGCCGTCGCCGTCGTAGTCGGCAGTGGCGAGCCCGCGGCCCACCCAGGGCCCCTGCCAAGCCCCTGCGGCTCCGGCCGGCCCGGGCTCGACGGGGGCGAAGGTGCCGTCTCCCCGGTTGCGGAAGAGCTGCAGCGGCTGGGCATAGGTCTGCGCGGGGCGCAGCCGGGCGATCGCCGGCTCGATGTGGCCGTTGGCCTGGATGAGGTCCAGGTGGCCGTCGCCGTCCTGGTCGAGGAACAGGGTGCCGAAGCTCACCTGCATCAGGCTTGGCAGGCCCACTCCGCTCTCGGCGGCCTGATCGGCGTAGAGGCCGTTGGCCCCGGCCCGGTAGAGCCCACTCATCTCCTGGGCGAAGTTGCCGATGGCGAGGTCGGGCCGGCCGTCGCCGTCGAGGTCGCCGGCGTCGATGCCCATGCCGCCCCGGGGTGCCCCGGAATCCGAGAGAGCCATGCCGGTGAGCTGGCCGATCTCCTCGAAGGTGCCGTCGTGGCGGTTGCGCCAGAGCAGGTTGGGAGCGGTGTCGCTCGCTACGGCGAGATCCGGCCAGCCATCGCCATCGGCGTCCAGGCTCACCACGCCCAGGACTTTGCCGGCCACCTTGCCCACTCCGGAGCGCTCGCTCACGTCCTCGAAGCGGCGGCCGCCCAAGTTGTGGAGCAGCCGGCTGGGCACGCCGGCGAAGAGCTCCGGCGTGCAGTACATGCGTTCGCCTCCGGGCAGCTGGCAAGCCCGTTCGGTGGCCGGATCCCAGGCCACGTAGCGACCGAGGAAGAGGTCCAGCCAGCCATCGCGGTCGTAGTCGAGGAAGGCGGCGCTCGAGGAGAACCCGCCCGGGCCGAGACCCCAGGCCTGGCTCACGTCCTGGAAGCGGCCGTGGCCGAGGTTCTCGAACAGGTGGTCGCCGCCCACGGCGGTCACCAGCAGGTCGAGGTCGCCGTCGTTGTCGAGGTCGCCCACGGCGGCGCCCATGCCCAGCAGGCGCATCGAAAGGCCGGCCTCGCGGGTCACGTCCGCGAAGCGGCCGTCGCCCAGGTTGCGGTAGAGGGCGGCCGTGCCGGGCTCGCGGCCGGTGCCCGCGCGGCCG
>CALMKX010000134.1 GCA_937867335.1 uncultured Acidobacteriota bacterium | reverse complement strand
GGCGGCGTCGAAGGGGCGGGGCTCCCGGCCGAGAGGCGCCACCCGGCCCTGGCGCTCGAAACCGAGGTAGGACTCGAGGGCCAGCTCGTCGGCGCCGCCGGCAAGAAGGGCCGGGGCGTGGCCCCAGGCGACCAGGTCCGCGGCGTAGCCCAAGGCGGCCAGGCCGGCGCCGAAGCCACCGGTGACGGTGGCGTTGACGCCGGTCAGGTGGTGCCAGATCGCCGCCTGGCCCGCGGCGGCGTTGATCACGCTGTTGGCGAAGTCCATCGGCTTGGCGTAGATCGGCCCTTCGGTCTGCCCCCGGCGGTCGAATTCCGAGATGGTGTGCAGGCTGCCGAACATGGTGCCGAGAGCCAGGCCGACCTCCCGGCCGTCGTCGCCGGTGCCGAGGCCGGCATCGTCCAGCGCGAGGCGGGCCGCCGAGCTGGCGAGAAGGCCGGTGCGGTCGAGGGGGCGGAAATTGCCTTCGCCCAGATAGCGGCCCGGCTCGAAGCCCGGAAGCTCGGCCGCCAGCCCGCCCTCGAGCTCACCGCCGGCCAGGCAGGCGGGGGCCACGAAACGCGCGGCGCCCTGGGCGAGAGCGGCTTCGAAGTCCTCCAGGCGATCTCCCAGGGGGGAGATCAGCCCCAGTCCGGTGATCGCCACCTCTTGAGGCGAGCTCTCTCGCCCGCTCATCGCCGCACCTTGGCCAGGAGCACGGAGGCATTGTTGCCGCCGAAGGCCGAGGCGTTGTTGAGCGCCACCCGAACCGGCAGCTCTCGAGCCTGGTTGGGCACGCAGTCGAGCGCGCACTCTTCGTCCGGCTCCTGGAAATTGGTGGTCGGTGGCACTCGGTCGGTGGCCACCGCCAGGGCGCAGGCCACGCTCTCGAACGCCGAGGCGGCGCCCATGGTGTGGCCCAGCATCGACTTGATCGAGCTCACCGGCAGCCGAGCGGCCGCCGGCCCGAAAACCTGGTAGAGGGCGAGGGTCTCGAGCTTGTCGTTGGTGCGCGTGCCGGTGCCGTGGGCGCTCACATAAGAGACCTCGTCCGGCGACATCTCGGCGTCGGCCAGGGCGGCCAGCATCGAGCGGGCCAGGCCGTCGCCCTCGGGATGGGCCGCCGTCATGTGATGAGCATCGCAGGAGAGGCCGTAGCCGGCCACCTCGGCGTAGATCGACGCGCCACGCCGCTCGGCCGATTCGAGGGTCTCGAGCACCAGCACCGCCGCCCCCTCGCCGGGGATCATGCCCAGGCGGTTCTTGTCGAAGGGCCGGGGCACGTCCGGGGAAACCGCGCCCAGGCGGAAGAAACCGGTGTAGGTGATGCGCGAGAAGGCGTCCGCGCCGCCCGCCAGCATCACCTCTGCCCGGCCCCGGCGCAGGGTCTCGAGAGCGTAGCCCACGGCGTAGTTGCCGGCGGCACAGGCCGCCGGAATCATCACATTGGGGCCTTCGAAGCCCACACTCGCCGCCACATTCGCGGCGATCACATGGCAGGGATAGTTGTTCATGAACTCGGCCCCTACCCGCCTGAGCTCGCCGGCGATGTAGGCGTCGTCGAAGCGCTCCACCTCGACCGGCTCGCCGGAGGTGGTGCCCATGGCCACCCCGCAGCGGTCCAGGGCGAGCGCGGAGAGCTCGAGGCCGGCGTCGGCCAGGGCCTGATGGGCCGCCACCACCGCCATCCTCGAGGCCCGGGATTCCGGCAGCCGAGCTCCGGCCGGCAGATGCTCCTCGGCGCGGAAGCCCTTCACCTCTCCGCCGTTGTGCACCCGGTAGGCCGAGGTGTCGAAGGACTCCACCGGGCCGATGCCCGACTCGCCCTCGAGCAGGGCCTGCCAGAAGGCGTCTCTGCCGACGCCGATCGAGCTCACGGCGCCCAGGCCCGTAACCACCACCCGCTGTCGCTCCATGCTCAGGCCACCAACGCCTTCTCGCTCAGCAGCTTCTCCACCAGGTCCACCACTTGAGGCAGGGTCTGCAGCTGCGCCAGCTGGTTCTCGAGGTCCGGGATCGCCAGCTTGAAAGCGAAGTCGACGTCCACTCCGATTTCCAGCAGCGAGAGGGAGTCCAGGTTCAGATCGCTGCGCAGGTTGGCGTCGTCGGCGATCTTCTTGGCGTCCAGGTTGGCGACGCTGGCGATGATTTCCTTGACCTTTCCACGGATTTCGACACTGTCCATTTCGAGTCCCTCTGGGCTTGGTTGGAGCGTTGCGCTTTCCGGCGGAGGCCGGCGACCCTCAACAAATACTGCAAAACCGCCACGGGGAGTATAACCCCAGCTGATAGCCCGTGTAGCATCCCCTACAAAGCTCGACGGTCAACTACTCCGCTGCTTACGCAAAGGGTATCAGCGTCATTCCCATTCGACGCCGTGGCCATGCGCTGGTATTACAGTCGCACTGATCGGAGGATCTGTTACAGGCGGAAAACCTCGCAGTTGCACGGCGCAGAGCATCGGCCGAGAGCGGCGCGAGCTCATTCTCAGGCGGACTTCGAAGGGCATCCTCGCCAGGAGAAAAAACCTTCTATTACTTCTATAGAAGGCGCTACACAACTAGCCGGCCTGGCCGCTACGCGGGCCGAAGGAAGGAAGGGGGTTCAGCAAAGAGCCTTCTCGTGCGAAAGACCGGCCGCCACCGCCTCCAGCAGGGCCGGTGGCACCTCGGCCGGCATCCCTCGCGGGTCCACCGCACAGGTGCCGGCCAAGCGGAGGATGGCACCGAGGTCATTCAGGTAGCGCACACAGGCCGGGCAACGGGAGAGGTGGGCTTCGAACTCGGCCAGGGCCGAATCGGCCAGCCGGCCGGCCGCATAGCGGCTCACGAAGCTCAGCAGCTCTGTGCAGGTGGGTTGGCTGGCCATCTCGATGCCCTCCTCGAGGTCGGTCTCGGCTCTTGGATGCCCGGCCGCCGCCGGAGTTTCAGGGTGCGACCAGAGCCAGGCCGTGGCCGTCCGGATCCCGCACCAGGAGGCCTCGGGAGTAGCCGAGGTCGCTCGAGCCGAGGGCCACCGGCCCGGGCGAGACTCGCTTGCCGGAGCGCGGGAAGCCCTTCCAGGCCGCTTCGAGGTCCACGCCGGCGAGGGTGGTCTGCCAGTGCAGGAGGTCGTTGGCGGCGAGATCGCCCGGGGTCGGCCGGCCGGTCGCGGGAGTGAGGTACTCGAGCAGCTCGATTCCCGGGCCGCTTTCACCCTTGAGGCCGGTGATGCGCAGGCGGGCGCCGAAGACCTGGTTCAGATGCTCTTGCTCGGGGCCCCAGTTCTCGCTCGCCCCGGCCACCCTGAGCCCGAGGAAGTCTCGGTAGAAGGCCAGGCTGGCCTCAGTATCGGCCACGCCGATGGCGGTGTGATCGATGCCCAGGAAGAGCCTGCTCCCCCGCTCCTGCCAGCGCGGATCCCCCTTGCCAGTCGGGTACCAGATGAGCTCCAGGTTATGGCCGTCGCCGTCCTGGAAGTAGAAGGCCTCGATGCCGCCGGCGTTGGGGTTCCAGTCCGGCAGCCGCTGCGGGGCGGTGGAGACGGCGTGGAGCCCCGCGGCCGCTACGCGACGGTAGGCCGCAGCCATGTCCGAGACCACGATGGCGATGTGCTGGAAGGAGCGATCGTTGCTGCGTGCATCCGGCGGGATCGGCCGACCCCGGGGCGCGAGGTACTCGGTGAGCACCACATGCTCGGCGCCCAGCTTGAGCTCGGCCAGCCGGGCGCGAGCGCCGAAAACCCCTTCGAAGTGCTCGAAGCCGTCGCCGGAGATCTCGTCCTCGGAAACCTTTTCGAAGCCGAGCACCCCGGTGAAGAGCTTCACCGAGCGATCGAGGTCGGAAACCGTCATCCCCACCGAGGCCACCGCCGGAGCCGCCGAGGCGTCCCAGGCGCCGCCGAGAAGAGCCCAGAGGGCAAGAAGAAGGCTCGAAAGCCGTTGCGCTGTCTTCGTCACGATCCTCTCCTCAAGGCTCAGCAGCCCAGCCGTTCTTTCAGGTGTTCAGCCACGCGCAGGGCGTTGGCCATGATAGTCAGGGCCGGGTTGACGGCCGAGCTCGACGGAAAAAAACTACCATCCACGACATAAAGGTTATCCAGCTGATGCGCCTTGCAGTTCCGGTCGAGCACCGAACTCGCGGGGTCGTCGCCGAAACGCAACGTGCCGTTCTGGTGGGCCACGCCGGCGAGCGGAATGCGCTTGCCGATGTAGGCATGGAGATGCAGCAGGTCCTGCGTGCACTGGATCTGGTTGAGCAGGCCCTTCAACTTGGCCTGGAGCCGCTTGTGCCCCTCTTCATTGTTGCGCCGGTAGCTCAGGCGGATCTGCCCGTCGCGCTCCAGGCTGACACGGTTGTCCGGGTGCGGCAGATCTTCGGAGGTGAGCCAGAAGTCCAGCGAGTGCTCGGCCATCTTGGCGAACGTCCAGCCCGGGGCGGGAATCGGCGCGCCCGCAGCGAGGATGTTGGCGTCGCTCTTGCCCACGAAGGAGATGTGGCCCATCGGGTAGGGAAAATCCTCGCTGCCGAAGTAGAAATCGTTCAAGCCGAGGGTCTTCTGGAACTTGGTGGGGTTGTGGCAGCGCGACAGGGCGAGCATCACCGAGTTGATGTGACACATGTAGTTGCGCCCCACTTGGTCCGAGCCGTTGGCGAGGCCGTGCGGATGGCGATCGTTCGCCGAGCGCAGCAGCAAGGCGGCCGAGTTCACGGCCCCGCAGGAGACCACCACCAGATCCGCCGTGTAGAGCTCCTCGCTACCGCCCCGCTCCACCCACACGCCGGTGACTTCACGGCCGGAAGGGCTGGTCTCGAGGCGCGAGACGTAGGCGCCGGTGAGCAAGCTCACGTCCGGCTGCTCGATGGCGCGGTCCACGCAGATCACCTGGGCGTCGGCCTTGGCGTTGACCAGGCAGGGATGGCCATCGCAGGTGGCGCAGCGGATGCAGGCGCTCTTGTGCGGCGCCGCCTCGTCGAGCATCACCCCCATCGGCAGCAGGAAGGGCTGGTGGCCGAGCTTCCGGAGGTCGTCCGAGAGCTCCTGGATGCGCGGCTCGTGGGAAACCGCCGGGAAGGCGTAGGGGGCGCTCGCCGGGGGCTCGGTGGGATCCCCGCCGCGGTTGCCGCGCACCTGGTAGAGATGCTCGGCCTGAGTGTAGAAAGGCTCGAGCTCGCCGTAGCGGATCGGCCAGGCCGGCGAGATACCGCCGTGGTGGGCGAGCTCGCCGAAGTCCCGCTCGCGCATGCGCAGGAGCGCGGCCCCGTAGAACTTGGTGTTGCCGCCCACGAAATAGTGCGCGCCGGGCTGGAAGGGCTTGCCGTCGGCGTCCAGCCAGGTCTCGGCGTTGTTGTAGCGGCCCTCGACGAAGACCGCGCGGGTATCCCAGTTCTCCACCTCGCGGCGCACGTAGTCGCCACGCTCGAGGATCAGGATCTTCTTGCCGGTGCCGGCCAGGGCGTGGGCGAGAGTGCCGCCCCCCGCTCCCGAGCCGATGATGATCAGGTCGTAGTGCTCGCTCGACATACTCTCTCCTGAGCCTCAGCCGAGCTGAGGATCGCTGCCATGAAGGCAATGGCCGCAGCGGAAGATGCAGCGGTGGGTGTGGGTGTGATGGAGCTTGGCGCAGCGCACCCGATGGCGACCGGCCAGGGCGCAGTAGAGCCAGGAAGCGCCCGACATGCCGGCGAGCGGTGCCGCCAGGTAGATCCAGAAGCCCCGCCACTGGCCCGAGGGCAGGGCCGAGGCGAAGGTACGCGCCGGGTTCATGCTCATGCCCGAGACCGGCGCCTCGAGCAGGATGTAGAGCGCCACCAGGCAGCCCGCCGCGAGGCCGGTGAAGCGGGCCATGCGCGGGTGGTTGGAGAGGGTGAGCACGGTACCCATCAGAAGGGCCGAGATGCCGAGCTCGGCCAGGAAGGCGGCGCCCACGCCCCAGCGGCCCGGCTCGGTGACCACCCAATCCACCGGCAGGGTGGTGAAGGCCGGGCCCACGAGGGCCGCCACCACCAACACGCCGAGGGTGCCGCCGGCGGCCTGGGCGAGGATGTACCAGCCGGCGTCCCAGGCCGAGACCTTACCCAGGCGCAGGAAGGTGAGCGTCACCGCCGGGTTGAAGTGGGCGCCGGAGCGCTGGCCCCAAGGCGAGTAGATCAAGCCGACGGCGGTGCCGCCCATCGCCAGGCCCATCAGAGCGCGGCGCAGGAGCTCGCTCGGTAGGGCCACCAAGGCTGGCGAGCCGGGGGCGAAAAGCAAGGTGCCGAAGAGACCGGCCGAGACCATGAACAGGCCCAGGCCGCCGGCTTCGATCAAGTACTCCGGCCAGTGGTGGAAGTGCGCGCGGCTCATGGCCGGGCTCCCAGGCCGAGGTCGTCCAGGGCGGCGCGCAGCAGCTCGGCCACGCTCCAGGCCTGGGCGAAAGCGCCGTGGGGCCGATGGGGCGGCTCGGCGTCGAAGATCTCCGCCACGGTGCCCACGGTGGCCACTGCAAGGGCTGGCTCGAGGGCCTCGAAGAGCTGCCTGCCCTGCTCACGGCCGACTTCGCCACGCAGCCGCACCAGGGCCGTGAGGTAGGGCCCCAGCAGCCACGGCCACACCGTGCCCTGGTGGTAGGCGCCGTCCCTCTCCGCCGGCCCACCCTGGTAGCGCGGTTCGTAGCCCGGCTCTCCCGCCGCCAGGGTGCGCAGGCCCCAGGGCGTCGAGAGCTGGCTCTCCACGGCCTCGAGCACCGCCCGGGCCTCCTCGCCTTCGAGCAAGGGATAGGGCAGGGCGAGGGCCAGGAGCTGGTTCGGCCGCAGGCTGGCGTCCTTGGCGTCCTCGGCCACCACGTCGTAGAGGCAGCGGCGCTCGGGGTTCCAGAACACCTCGGCGAAGCGCTTGCGGGCGCGGGCGGCCTGCTCGGCCCAGGCGAGGGCAGTGTCGGCATTGCCGGCCCGGCCCTCGAGCTCGGCCAGGATCGCCAGGGCGTTCACCCACAGGGCGTTGACCTCCACCGGCTTGCCGTGCCGGGGCGTCACCACCCGCTCCCCCACCCGGGCGTCCATCCAGGTGAGCTGCACTCCGGGCTCGCCCGCCAGGAGCAGACCATCGGCGTCCTGGCGGATGCCGTGGCGAGTGCCGCGCTGGTGCCAGGCCACCATCTCGCGCACCACCGGCAGGAGCTCGCCGAGCACAAAAGCCTCGTCGCCGGTGGCCTTCAGGTAGCGATGGATTGCCACCACGAACCACAGCCCGGCGTCGACGGTGTTGTACTCCGGCTCCTCACCCTCTTCCGGGAAGCGATTGGGCAGGAGGCCATCCGCCACGGCCCGGGCGAAGGCCCGCAGGATCGGCTTCGCCTCCTCTGCCCGGCCGGTCGCCAGGCAGAGCCCCGGCAGCGAGATCATCGCGTCCCGCCCCCAGTCGACGAACCACGGATAGCCGGCCACGATGGTGCGCAGCTCGCCGCGACGCACCAAGAACTGGTCCGCCGCGAGCGCCAAGGCCCGGCAGAGCGGGTGCCGCGAGGGCAGCCGCTCGCGCAGGGCCTGGTAGGCCTGCGCATCGTCGTCGGGGCGGGTAGGGGTCCTTCCCGGCGGCCGGTGGAAACCCGCGTCGATGACAACGAGGTCCAGGGCCGTCGCGGGACTCGCGTTTGCGCCGAGTATACGGGGCGTCGAGCGGATTGCGGCTCGCGGAACGCCGGCCGGTGGATGCGCCGATCGCTCGTCGCCGGGGCCGGCGGCCCCGGTCGGGCCGGTCGCCCG
>CALMKX010000133.1 GCA_937867335.1 uncultured Acidobacteriota bacterium | reverse complement strand
GCGGGGCGTCGTCTTTGCCGGCGTGCATTCACAGAACGCCCCCATCACGATCGTCGTCAACCCAACGCTGACGAAGGTCAAGACCCTGCGGTTCGAATGGGACGCTGCCTGCACGGCGGGGCCCGCGGCGACCCCGCAGACGGAGCTCGGCGACAAGTCGTGGGTCGAGACGCTCACCAACTTCCCGATCAAGAACGGCAAGTGGGGCGAGTCTTGGACCACCCAGCCCGTCAATGACGCGGGAGTGTTGCGCACCTACCAGTACAAGATCGCCGGCAAACGATCCGGTGGGTACATGATCGGCAACATCGCGATGGCGATGAAGGAGGTCACCGCGGCCGGCGACCTGGTGGCTCTCCTCGACCCCCGGGCCCCGGCGCGCAAGGCCCCCACGGCGGACGAAGGCAGCCGCGGCGCGGCTCCGGAAGCGCCACGGTCTCGGATGCGGAGGATTCGCGTCGGATGATGTCCCCCGAGGAAGCCCTCGCCTCGGCGATCGCCAGCCTGGCCGGCCACAAGCTGCGCTCGGCCCTCACCATGCTGGGCATGATCTTCGGCGTGGGGGCGGTGATCGCCATGCTCTCGATCGGCGAGGGCGCCGAGCGCCAGGCCCTCGAGAGCATCGAACGGCTGGGCCTGTCGAACGTCTTGATCAAAGCCAAGAGCTACAACGAAGGGGAAGCCACCGCGGTGCGGGCGAAATCGGCCGGTCTCTCGGCCCGCGACGCCACCGCCCTAGCCGAGGCCGTGCCGGGGGTGGAGCTGGTGGCTCCGCGGGTGAAGATCGACGCCAACAAGATCCGCTCAGAGGAGACCAAGGTCGAGGCCCAGGTGTACGGCATCTCCCACCGCTATCCCGATCTGGTGCCGCTGGCGCTCGCCGAGGGCCGCTTCTTCGACCCTCTGGACGAGAGCACCCACGCCCAGGTGGCGATCCTCAGCCAGGAGGTGCGCCGGCGCCTGTTCGGCTTCGGCCCGGCTCTCGGCCGCGAGCTCAAGGTGGACGACGTCTGGCTCGAAGTGGTGGGCGTGCTGAGGGCGACCGGCTCAGCCCCGAGCGGGGCGGGCGGCGAGGCGGGGCTGGGGGAGATCTACCTGCCCTTCACCACCGCCCAGCGGAAATTCCAGCACAGCCCCCTGGCCTCGCCCTACGACGAGCTGGTGGTGCGCATCTCCCGCCAGGTCTCCTCGCAGCGAGCGGCGGACCAGATGGACCAGCTGCTCTCCCGCCTCCACGCCGGCGAGAAGGACTACGAGCTGGTGGTGCCCGAGGCCCTGCTCGAGGAGAGCCGCCGCACCCAGCGCCTGTTCCGCTACGTGATGGCCTCGATCGCCGGCATTTCGCTGCTGGTGGGCGGTATCGGCATCATGAACATCTTGCTCGCCACCGTGCTCGAGCGCACCCGGGAGATCGGCGTGCGGCGGGCGGTGGGCGCCCGCCGGCGGGATGTGCGCCTGCAGTTCCTCTCCGAGGCGCTGGCCCTCGCCGGCCTGGGTGGGCTGACAGGCATCCTCTTCGGCTTCGGCATCGCCCGCGCGGTGGCGGCCTGGGCCGGCTGGTCCACGGTGGTCACGCCGGGCTCGGTGCTGCTCGCCACCGGGGTCGCCACGGCGGTGGGCCTGGCCTCGGGCCTCTACCCGGCGGCCCGGGCCGCCGGCCTCGACCCGGCGGAGGCCCTGCGCTATGAGTGAGTTGGAGCCCGAGGGGGCGGAGCCGCCGGAGCGCTTCAGCTGAGCCGCAGCTCGAGCTTGATCGCGTCCACCATGGCCTGGAGCTGGGCGCGGTCGGCCTTCTTGTAGCGCTCGGGAAGCAGCTCGCGGCTGGTGCATTCGAGCACCGCCACCAGCTCCTGCATGGCCCGCTCCTTGGTGTTGGCGAGAGGGATGAAATCCGTGAAAGCCCGCTCGAGGTGCACCGCGGTCACCTCCGAGCTGTCCTCGGCCTCGGCCTCGAGGGTGGCCCGCACCAGCACGGATTCGAGATCCGAGCCGGAGAGCCCCTTGAGCTGCTCCTCCTGGGCCACCTCGGCGAGGTCTTTCACCTGGGTCTTCAAGCCCAGCTTCTTGACCATCACCTGGAAGATCTCGCTGTACTCCTCGAGGGTCTCCGGGTAGAACAGCGGCACATGCTCTTCGGCCCGGCCCTGGCGCTTGAGGTCGACCGGCAGCAGATCCGGCCGGCAAGTGATCAGGAACCAGAGGATCTTGCCGCGGTAGCGGGTATCGCCCATGAAGGAGGCGATCTGGGCGAAGACCCGGTTCTGGGTGCCGGAATCCCCCGAGGCCTCACGGTTGCCCAGGGCGGCGTCGGCCTCGTCGATCACCACGCCCACCGGGGTGAGCGAGGCGAGGATCTTGAGGATCCGCTCGAGGTTGGCCTCGGTGGAGCCCACCCACATGGAGCGGAAATTCTTGAGCTTGACGCAGGGAAAGCCGATCTCGTGGGCGAAGCACTCCACCAGGAAGGTCTTGGCGCTGCCCACCGGGCCGCAGACCAGGTAGCCCATGGGCACCGCGGCCGGGTTGCCGCGGGCGATGGCCCGGGCCGCGCGCTTCAGGCGGGCCTTCACCGCCGGCATGCCGGCCACCATCGCGAGGTCGTATTTCGGCTCGAGGTATTCGAGCAAGCCGAGGCCTTCGGTTTCGATCACTTCCTTCTTGATCTGCCGCACGCCGTCGCGGCGGATCCGGCCGCCGTTGGCGTCCGCGCCCTCGAGGACCTGGCCGATCTGCACCCGGGTGAGGCCGGCGGTCAGGTCGGCGAGCTCGCGGGGGGCGAGCTCGCTCTTCTCCTGGTACCAGCCGGCGCTCCTCACCGCCTCGAGGTAGGTGAGGCGCTCGGCGGTGTCCGGCCGCACGATCTCGAGCTCCTCGGTGGCGTGGGAACGCACCAGCTTGGGGTCGATCTCGGCCAGGCTCTCGGTGACCAGCACCAGCAGGATGTTCTTGGCGATCAAGCCCGGGTCCTGCGACCACTTGCGCAGGTAGACCAGCACAGCCCGGTCTTCCGGTGTGCGGTAGGAGGCGTCGCCGGCCGGCACCAGGGTCTCGGCGAAGGGCAGCAGCAGGGCCACCGGCCGGGCCGGCGAGGCCGCGGCGCAGGCCTTGAAGTAGGAGTCGAGCAGGGCGAAACAGTTCGGCGCGTCGCGGGGCAGGGCCTGGGCCCAGTTGGTGCCGCGCACGCCGTCGTAGGCGCGCACCCGCTCCTCGAAATGCTTGCGGGCGTCGAGGCTCGAGAAGCCGAGGCCTTCGGCGCGGTTGTAGGTGACCACGCTCGGCCAGCCGGCGAGCAGCTCCTGGGAGAGGAAGCTGTCGAGGGCCACGAAGCGCAGGCCCGCGTTGCCGCGCACCGGCACCAGGTCTGCCGTGGTGCCGTGGAGCAGGAAGGTGTTGGCCTGCTTGGCGCGCACCGAGCGCACCAGCGTGGCGGCCCAGGGCGGAACCGCCTCGAGAAACGACGGGCTGGTGGCCGGGGCGGTGCCGTCGCTCACGTGCCGGGGAGCTTCTCAGCCTGGGGCTGGGCCTGGGCCGTCTCCGGGAAAGGCGCCGCCTCGGCCACGGTATCCGGCTTCTTGAGGCCCATTTCGATCTCGAACTCGGAAAGCAGGCTCTGGCCCTGCACTTCACGGGCCTTGCGCTCCATCTTGATGCGGTCGATGTCGAGGCCGCCGGTGGCGATCTCCACCGCCGCCTTGCTCTCGGCCACCCGCTGCTTGATCTCGTCGAGGTACTTCTCGGTGGTGGCGGCGGTGTCGTAGGTCTCGAGCTCCTCGAGGGCCCCGGCGGCCTGCTTCATCACCTCGGCCTTCTTGGCCTCATGAATGGCCTTCTGGGCTTCCTGCATCTTGGCCCGCAGCTTCTCCTTGATGTCCGAGACCTGGAGCTCGGCGTTCTCGAAGGCGTGAGAGGCGGAAGTCAGCTGCTCGCGGGTGGCGGTCAGGTCCTGGCGTATCTGGTGGAGGCTCATGGCGTCGCGCTCGGCGAGCTTGCGGGCCTCGGGGGAGCCGTCCTTGAGGGCGGCCTGGATGGAGGAGACCAGGCTGCGCTCCTTGCGCTCGAGCTCTTCTTTCTCCTGTTCCAGGCGGATCACCGTGGCGCGGGTGGTGACCAGGATCTGGTTCAGCCGCGGCAGGGTGTTGCGCATCTCCTCGATCGACTCCTGGAGCATCACCTCCGGGTCCTCGGCAAAGGAGATGAAGTAGCCGACCCAGGACTTGAAAACGCGCATCAGGCGCTTGAACATCGCTCGACTCCCTTGGCGGCAGGGCTCGTGCCCGGGCCGTTTTCAGTAGGCTGCCTTACGTCTTCGCGCGCGGGCTCATTCCGGCGCGGTGGGTCCCTTTTCCGGCTGGGTGGTGACCGGATTGTCCTCGACGAACGGGGCCACGGCGTCGAACAGACGGCGCTCCTCGATGCGCTTCCTCACCTGCCATTCGCGCAGCTGTTCGATTTCGGCTTCCATGGCCTTGCGGTTGGCCGCCATCTTGTCGCGGTTCTTCACCGTCAGCTGGTCGATCTCGGCCTGGAGTGCCGCGTTTTCCTTCTCCACCTCGTCCGAACGCTTGGCCACCTTCTGCTGGAGGAACTCCTCGAAGCGATCGAGGGCCTGATCGCGGCGCACGGCGTCCTGGATCACCTCGTGGATCGGCACGGCGCCGCTCGGGTTCATCTTGAGGAAGCCCAGCATGGCCGCGGCCTTGGCGCGGGTGTCGAGGCTGGCGAGGCCCTCGGAGTTGAGCATCTCGAGCACCTTCGGGGCCGAGAAGCCGTGGGGCGGATCGACGATCTTGGCCGACTGGTAGACGGCGTCGAAGCCGGGCAGCTCGCCGCCGGAGAGCTCCGGAGCTTCAGCGGCTGCGGCAGCGGGCATGGGCGCCGGCGAGCGCACGGGCGGGGCGGGGGCCGCGA
>CALMKX010000132.1 GCA_937867335.1 uncultured Acidobacteriota bacterium | reverse complement strand
GGGCGCCCCAGCGGTAGGTGGTGCGCAGCACCTGGTGGCGCTCCACCACCGCCGAGAGGGCCCGCGCCATGGCGGCGACGTCCAGCCGGCCGGTGAGCTCGAGCAGGGTGGGCAGGTTGTAGCTCACCGAACCCGGCTCCAGGCGATCGAGGAACCACAGCCGCTCCTGGCCGAAGGACAGGCCGATGCCTGTCTCGGCGGCGACGGCGCTGGCCTCGAGCCGCACTTCCGAGCTCGGCTGCTGCGGCGCTCCCAGCGCTCCGGCGAGCCCCGCCACCGTGGGAGTTTCGAACAGCTGGCGAACCGGGATCTCCACTCCGAAGGCGTCTCGCACCCGGGAGACCAGCTGCGTGGCGAGCAGGGAATGGCCGCCGAGCTCGAAGAAGCTCTCCTCCACGCCCACGCGCTCGAGGCGGAGCACGCTGGCGTAGAGCTCGGCCAGGCGCTCCTCGGTGGGGTTGCGGGGGGCCACGTAGGCCCGCTCGGCCTCCTCCTGCCAGCTGGGGGCGGGCAGGCGCTTGCGGTCCACCTTGCCGCTCGGCAGCATCGGCAGCTCGGGCAGGACCAGCACCGCCGAGGGCACCATGTAGGCGGGCAGCAGCTCCGCCAGGTATTCCTTGAGCTCCTGACCGAGGGCGGAGCCCGAGCCCAGGGCGTCCGGGCTGGCCAGGACATAACCCACCAGGCGCTTGCTGCGGGTGGCCGGGTCGTCGAGGGCCACCACCGCCGTGGCCGACACCCCCGGATGCCGGGCGAGCACGGTTTCCACTTCGCCGAGCTCCACCCGGAAGCCGCGGATCTTCACCTGCGAGTCGATGCGGCCCAGGAACTCGATGGCGCCGTCCGGCCGGAAGCGGGCGAGGTCGCCGGAACGGTAGGCCCGGGCGCCGGGCTGGCCCAGGAAGGGATCCGGCACGAAGACCTCAGCGGTCTTGTCCGGCCGGGCCCAGTAGCCGCGGGCGACGCAGATGCCCCCGAGCACGATCTCGCCGGCCACGCCCACCGGCACCGGCTCGAAGAAGCGGTCCAGGATATAGGCATGGGCGCCGGCGATCGGCCGGCCGATCGGCAGCACCCGCTCGCGCCGCCCCGGCTGGCAGCGCCAGGAGAGCACCGAGATGGTGGTCTCGGTGGGGCCGTAGCGGTTGTCCAGGTGCGCTTCCATCAGGTAGCCGAAGCGCTCGGCGAGCTCCGCCGGCACGGTCTCGGCGCCGGTGACCACGATTTTCAGGCTGGCGAGGCCCACGAAGGCCGGGCGGTCGAGCAGGATGCCGAGCTGCGAGGGCGGGAAGGAGATGTGGTGCACCTGCCGCTCGGCCATGAAACGCACCATGGCGTCGAGATCCTGCTCGGTGCCGGGCGGCACCAGCACGGTCACCGCCCCGGCCAGGAGCGGCGCGAACAGCTCCACCACCGAGACGTCGAAGCTGATGGTGGTCTTCTGCAGCACCCGCTCGCCTGGCTCGAAATAGGCAGCGGCGTGGAACCGCACCCGGTTCGCCGCCGGCCGATGGTGCACCACCACGCCCTTGGGCCGGCCGGTCGAGCCGGAGGTGTAGATCATGTAGGCGGCGTGCTCGGGGTCGAGCCCGAGATCGAGCCGCATCCGCGCCGCCGGGCCGGCGGCCCGCTTGCCGCTCGCACCGTCGAGGCTCAGCACCTTCGGCCGCTGGGGCAGCAGCTCGAGCGGCAGAGTGCCGGCGAAGCGCTCCTCGGCCAGCAGCACCGGCACCGCGCTGTCCTCGAGCATCAGGGCCAGGCGGTCTTGCGGATAGGCCGGATCGAGGGGCACGTAGGCACCGCCGGCCCGCCAGATCGCCAGCAGGCCCACCACCAGATCGAGCGAGCGCTGGGCCAGCACGCCGACCAGCACCTCCGGGCCCACGCCGCAGGCCGCGAGCTCCCGGGCGAGCTCGGCCGAGCTCTCGGCCAGGGCCCGGTAGCTCAGCCGGCCGAAGCCGTCGTCGAGGGCCACGGCGTCCGGAGTGCGCTCGGCCTGCTCGAGGATCAAGCGGTGGACGAAGCCGTCCCGCGAGTAGGAGAGGTCCTCCAGGTTCCATTCCACCAGGATCTGGCGCATTTCGGCCTCGGAGAGGATCGGCAGATGCGGCCAGGGCTCGGCGCTGCCGGCGGCGATCGCCGCGGTGAGGCGGTCGTAGGCCAGGCTCATGCGGTGCAGGGTGGGCGGGTCGAAGAGGTCGGCCGAGCCCACCCAGACCTCGCGGTAGCTCTCGTCCGGCTGCGGCTCGAGGGAAACCGTGAGGTCGAATTTCGAGGTGCCGGTATCGAGCGGAACCAGAGTCAGCTCCACCCCGGGCAGCTCCAGCCGCTCGTCGGGCAGGTTCTGCACCGTGAACATCACCTGCACCAGGGGCGCCGAGCCCAGCTGGCCGGCGAGGCCGAGCTCCTCGATGATGCGCTCGAAGGGCACGTCCTGGCCGGCGAAGGCATCGAGCACCACCTGGCGGGTCTCGCGCACCAGCTGCGGAAAGCCGTGCTCGGGAGGGAGCCGGTGGCGAAGGGCCACGGTGTTGACGAAGAGGCCGATCAGATCCTCGGTCTCGGCCCGCTGGCGCCCGGCCACCGGCGCTCCCACCACCAGGTCCCGTTGCCCCGAGAAGCGGGCCAGAAGCACGTAGAAGCTGGCCAGCAGAGCCATGAACGGCGTGGCTCCGAGGGCCTTGGCGCGGGCTTCGATGGCGCGCGCGCGGTCCGCCGGCAAGGTACGGTTGAAGGTGAAGCCCTTGGGAGTCCGGCGGCTGGGGGCCGAGCGGTCGGCTGGCAGCTCGAGGCGGTCCGGAGCGCCCTCGAGTCGCTTGCGCCAGGCCTCGAGCTCCTGCCGGAACGGCTCGCTCTGCATCGTCCGCCGCTGCCAGGCGGCGTAGTCCCGGTACTGGATGGGGAGCTGCGCCAGATGGGGATGGCCGCCGCTCGCCAGGGCGTGGTAGAGGCGCCCGAGGTCGCGGATGAAAACCGCCACCGACCAGCCATCGGCGATGATGTGGTGGAGCGTCGCCACCAGCCAGTGCTCCTCCTGGCCGAGCCTCAGCAGCAGGGTGCGGATCAGGGGCAAGCGGTCCAGCTGGAAGGGGCGGCGCACCTCCCGCTCGGCCAGCTGCCGCGCCTGGGCATCGCGGGCCGCTGCCGGCAGGCCGGAGAGGTCCACGGTCCGGATCGGCTGGGGGAGTCGGGGCTCCACGCGGGCTTCGGCCTGGCCCTGATGAGCCACGAAGCGGGTGCGCAGCGATTCCTGGCGGTGCGCCACCTCACGGATGGCGGCCGAGAGAGTGCCCGCCGCGAGCGGCCCCTTCATCTGGATCACCGACGGCATGTGGTAGGTGGGCTGCCCGGGGTCGAGCTGCTCGAGGAACCACATCCGCTCCTGGCCGAAGGAAAGCACCCCCTCCGGGGCCTCTTCGAGCAGCTCCGGCAGCCCCGCGGCGGCTCTCAGGCTGGCCACCTTCTGGGCCAGGGCCTCCACCGTGGGCGTCTCGAAGAGCTGGCGCAGGGGAATCTCCACCCCCAGCACCTCGCTCGCCCGGTGGGCGAGCTGCACTCCGAGCAGGGAATGGCCGCCCAGGCGGAAGAAGTCGTCGCGCACGCCCACCCGGGGCAGGTCCAGCAGCTCGGCCACGATGCCGGTGAGGGCGAGCTCTTCGGGGGTGCGCGGCTCGAGGTACTCCACTTCGCCGCCCCAATCGGGCTCGGGCAGGGCCTTCCTGTCCACCTTGCCGTTCGGCGTCCGGGGCAGGTTGGGCAGCACCACCAGGGCCGCCGGCACCATATAGGCCGGCAGGCGGTCGCCCAGGCTCTCGCGCAGGGCGTCCGCCGAGGGCGCCGGCACCAGGCCCGGCTCGGTCGAGACGTAGGCCACCAGGCGCTTCTCGCTGCCCCGCCCCGGGCGCACTACCACCACCGCCTCGCGCACCCCGGGCGAGGCGGTGAGGGCGGCCTCGATCTCCCCGAGCTCGATGCGGAAGCCGCGCACCTTGACCTGATGGTCGATGCGGCCCAGGAACTGCAGCTGGCCGTCGCTCTTCCAGCGCACCAGGTCGCCGGTGGCGTAGAGGCGGGCCCCGGGGCGGTCGCCGAAGGGGTCCGGCACGAAGCGCTCGGCGGTCAGGCCCGGCCGGCCCAGGTAGCCGCGGGCGAGGCCGATGCCGCCCAGGCGCAGCTCTCCGGGCACGCCCACCGGCACCAGGCCCGCCCAGCGGTCCACCACGTAGCCCCAGCTGCCGGGTAGAGGCCGGCCGATGGTGGGTTCGGTGCCCACCCCCCGCTCCACCAGGGCGGCGGTGGAGTAGGTGGTGTCCTCGGATGGGCCGTAGAGGTCCCAGAGCTTCGCCACCGCCGGCAGGCCGTAGACGCCGTCGGCGAGAGCCCGGGTCAGGGGCTCGCCGGCCAGGCAGACGGTCTCGACCGACCCCGGCACCTTGCCGCCCTCCACCAGCACTCCCATCGCCGAGGGCACGGTGTTCACCAGCCTCACCTCCCAGGCGGCCGGCAAGGCGGGCAGGGCCACGGCGTCCTGGGCGAGGATCACCTTGCCGCCCCGGCCCAGGGTGACGAAGAGCTCGAACACCGAGAGGTCGAAGGAAACCGAGGTGGCCCCCAGCATGCCGCCCAGCTCGTGGTCCGAGAAGCAGCTGCGGGACCACTCGAGCAGGGCCACGGCGCTCCGGTGGGCGATCGCCACGGCCTTGGGGCGGCCGGTCGAGCCGGAGGTGTAGATCAGGTAGGCGAGGTTCTGCGGCAGGGCCGGGCAGGTCTCCAGGGGCGGGAGCCGCGGCAAGCGCTCCTCTTCGAGTTCGCCCTCGGCGGAGAGGGCGAGCACTTCGAAGCCCTCGAGGCCTGCCAGCACCTCGCGGGCCTTGCCTCCCGAGATCACGTAGGCCGCCTTGGAATCTTCGAGCATCCAGCCCAGTCGCTCCACCGGATAGGCCGGGTCGAGCGGCACGTAAGCGCCGCCCGCCAGGAGCACCGCCGCGAGCGCCACCACCAGGCCGGCGTGCCGCTCCAGGCAAACGCCCACCCTCTCCTCCGGCCCCACGCCCAGGCTCTGGAGCAGCGCCGCCAGCGCCCTGGCGCGCTCGAGCAGCTCGCCGTAGCTCAGCCGCTGCTCGCCCACCACCAGGGCCACCGCCTCCCGCCGGTGCGCCGCCTGCTCGAGGAGCAGCGCGCCCAGGGTGGTCTCGATGCCTTCGAGGTCGGCCGGCAGCTGCCACTCGGCGAGCAGCTGCCAGCGCTCCGCCTCGGAGAGCAAGGGCAGGTCCGAAAGCAGGGTGCCGGGCTGGGCGGCCACCCGCTCGAGCACGCTGCTCAGGTAGCCGGTCAGGCGCACGATGGTGGCCCGTTCGAAGAGGTCGGAGTCGTACTCGAGCGCCCCGTCGAGACCCTCGGCGTCCCCGGACACCGAGAGGCTCAGGTCGAACTTGGTGGTGCCCGAGTGCAAGTCCTCCTTCTTGAGGCCCAGCGAGCCCATCTTGAGCGAGCCCAGGTTGCGGTTCTGGTGCACCAGCAGCACCTGGAAGATCGGGGTATGGGAGAGGTGGCGCTCCAGCTTGAGCTCGGCCACCATCATCTCGAAGGGCACCTCCTGGTGGGCGAACGCCGCCAGGAAGGACTGCTTCACCGCCTCCACCGTGCTTTCGAAGCTGGGGTTCGCCCCCAGCCGCAGCCGCACCGGCACCGAGTTGACGAAGAAGCCGATCAGCCCCTCCGTCTCGGCCAGGCTGCGGCCGGCGGTGGGCACGCCGAGCACCAGGTCGTGCTGGTGGGAAAGCCGCGCCAGAACCGCGCCGAAGGCGGCGAAGAGGGCCATAAACATGGTGGCGTCCTGGCGCTTCACCACCGTCTCGAGCCGCGAGGCCACCGAGCCCGGCACGTAGAAGGGCAGCTCCCGGCCCCGGCCCGAGCGCTGGGCCGGCCGCGGCCGGTCCAGAGGCAGCTCCAGGAGCTCCGGCGCGCCGGCGAGGTACTCCCGCCAGAAGCTCATCTGCCCCGCCGAGCTCTGCAGCTGGCGGCGCTGCCAGGCGGCGAAGTCGGCGTACTGGATCGGCAGCTCGGGAAGCGGCGAGGGCTCAGCGGCCTCGAAGGCTTCGTAGAGGGCCTTGAGCTCGTCGAAGAACACCGCGATCGACCAGCCGTCCGAGGCGATGTGGTGGAAGCAGAAGATCCCGAGGTGCTCGTCCTCGCCCAGGCGGATCAGCCGCACCCGCAGGAACGGGCCTTCGGCGAGGTCGAAGGCCGCGCGCGCCTCGATCTGGGCGAGCTCCCAGGCCAGCCGCGCCGAGTGGTCTCCCGGCAGGGCGCGGAGGTCGATGCAGGCCAGGGGCAGGCGCTCGAGCTCTCTCACCTGCTGCAGGGCCTGGCCGCCCGAGAGGAAGATGCGGCTGCGCAGCACCTCGTGGCGGCGGAGGATCTCGGCCACCGCCCGGGCCAGGGCACCGAGGCTCAGCCGGCCGGAGAGGCGCACCGCTGCCGGCATGTTGTAGGTGGCCTGGCCGGGGTCCAGCCGCTCGAGGAACCACAGCCTCTCCTGGGCGAAGGAGAGCCGCAGGGCCCGGCGATCCCTGCCCTTCTCGAGCGCCAGCACTTCGCCGCCCGGGCCGATCTCCGTGAGATGCGCGGCGAGCTGGGCCACCGTGGGCGCCTCGAAGATCTTGCGCAGCGGCAGGGCCACGGCGTAGAGCTTCTGCAGGCGGTTGATCAGCTGCGAAGCCAGCAGCGAATGGCCGCCCAGGCGGAAGAAGCTGTCCTCCACGCTCACCTGGGGCAGCTTCAGGAGGTCGGCGAAGAGGTCCGCCACCACCTCCTCGGCCGGTGTACGGGGAGCCACGTAGAGGTTCGCGCCGCCCCAATCCGGCTCGGGCAGGGCCTTGCGGTTCACCTTGCCGTTGGGAGTGCGGGGCAGCGCCGGCAGCACCACCACGGCCGAGGGCACCATGTAGGCCGGCAGATGCCGCCCCACCTGCTCCTTGAGCAGCTCGTCCCAGCTCGGCGGGCCGCTCGGGGCGTCGCCCGAGACGTAGGCCACCAGGCGGCGCTCGCCTTCCTTGCCCAGTACCACCACCACGGTCTCGCGCACCCCGGGCTCGGCCACCAGCACGGCTTCGATCTCGCCCAGCTCCACGCGGAAGCCGCGGATCTTCACCTGGTGGTCGATGCGGCCGAGGAACTGCAGATCGCCGTCGGCGCGCCAGCGCACCAGGTCGCCGGTGCGGTAGAGCCGCGCCCCGGGCTCGGCGCTGAACGGATCGGGCACGAATTTCTCGGCCGAGAGCCCTGGGCGGCCGAGGTAGCCGCGAGCGAGACCGGCACCGGCCAGGAGCAGCTCCCCCGCCACGCCCACCGGCACCAGCGAGCCCCGGCGATCGAGCACGTAGGCCCGGCTGCCGGCGATCGGCCGGCCGATGGTGGGTTCGCTCGAGCTGCGCCGCGCCACCAGGTGCTCGGTCGAATAGGTGGTGTCTTCCGACGGGCCGTAGAGGTTCCACAGCCTGGCCACCTGGGGCAGGCTGTAGACGCCGTCCGCCAGCACCCGGGTGAGCGGCTCGCCGGCCAGGCAGACGGTGGCCACCGAGCCGGGCACCTGGCCGCCTTCCACCAGCACACCCATGGCCGAGGGCACGGTGTTCACCAGCCGCACCTCCCAGGCCGCCGGCAGCGAGGGCAGGGCCAGGGCGTCCTTGGCAAGCAGCACCTTGCCGCCCCGGCCGAGGGTGACGAAGAGCTCGAACACCGACAGGTCGAAGGAGATCGAGGTGGCGGCCAACATGCCGCCGAGCTCTGCGTCCGAGAACTGCCGGCGGGACCACTCCACCAGCGCCACGGCGCTGCGATGCTCGATCGCCACCGCCTTGGGCCGGCCGGTCGAGCCCGAGGTGTAGATCAAGTAGGCGAGGGCTCCCGGCAGGGCGGGCGAGCCGGTGAGCGGCCGCGCAACCGCCGGCGCCTCGAGCAAGCGACCCTCTGAGCCGAGGGCAAGAACCTCGAAGCCCGAGAGGCCGGCGAGGCTCTCCAGCGCCTTGCCGCCCGAGAGCACGTAGGCCGCACCGGAATCCTCCAGCATCCAGCCCAGGCGCTCGCTCGGGTAGGCCGGATCGAGCGGCACGTAGGCGCCGCCGGCGAGCAGCACACCGAGCTGGCCGATCACCAGGCCGGCACTCCGCTCCATGCACACGCCCACCCGATGCTCCGGGCCCACGCCGAGGGACGCCAGCACGCCGGCGAGCTCCCCGGCGCGCGAGGCGAGCTCGGCGTAGGAGAGCCGCTCCTCGCCCACCACCAGGGCCACGGCCTCCGGCTTGGCGGCGACTTGCTCGAGGAAGAGCGAGGCCAGAGTGCCGCCGGCATCCGGAAGATCGCCGGTCTGCTGCCATTCGGTGACGATCTGCTCGCGCTCGGCCACGGTGAGCAGCGGCAGCTCGTAGAGGCGGATCTCGGGGTTTTCCAGCAGCGCGGCCAGGATGCCCGAGAGATGGGCTGACAGCCGCGACATCGTGCTCTTGTCGAAGAGATCCGAGTTGAACGAGAGCGTGCCGCCCAGCTGGCCGGCAAACTCGGCCATGTTCAGCGAGAGGTCGAACTGGGCGCTCCTCTGTTCGAGCTCCACCGAAGCCAGGGTGAGCCCGCCCAGCCGGAAGGTGCCACCCTCCTGGCCGAGGGCCACGGCGGTCATGCCGTCTTCCACCCCGCGGCGGCTCTTCTGCAGGCCGAAAAGCACCTGGAAAAGCGGCGAGCGGCTGGCGTCGCGGTCCTGCTCGAGGCGCTCGACCAGCGTGGGGAACGGGAACTCCTGGTGGTCGAAGGCCTCCAGGCAGATCTGTCGCACCTCGGCCAGCAGCTCGAGGAAGGTCTGCTCCGGTGCCAGCTGCACGCGGATCACCACCGGGTTGACGAAATAGCCCACCAGCTGGGCCAGGGCCGAGGAGCGCCGGCCGGCGGTGGGCGTGCCCACCAGCAGGTCCCGCTCGCCGCTATAGCGGTAGAGCAGGGCGTCGAACGCCGCCAGCAGCACCATGAAGAGGGTGGCCTGGCGGGAGCGCCCCAGCCGCGACAGGCGCTGGTCCAGGTCTGCCGGCAGGCGGAAGGGCAGGGAGGAACCGTGGTAGGTCTGCACCGGCGGGCGCGGTCGATCCGTGGGCAGGTCGAGCCCGGACGGCCGGCCCGCGAGCTGCTGGCGCCAGAACTCGAAGAGGCGGTTGCCTTCGTCGGAATCGAGCAGCTCCTGCTGGCTCCGGACGTGATCCTGGTAGCTGCCCGCCAGGAGCGGCAACCGCTCCGGGGTGCCGGCGTAGAGCAGCCCGAGCTCCTGGAGGATCACCGACAGCGACCAGCCGTCCGAAACGATGTGGTGGATCGCCAGCAGCATGCGATTCTCGCCCGGGCCCCGGCGGAAGAAGGACAGGCGCACCAGCGGCCCTTCCTCGAGGTCGAAGGGCCGATGCGCCGCGGCCACCACCGCCTCTTTGAGCTCCTGCTCGGAGAGAGAGCGCGCGTCGAGGTCCTCGAGGATCAGCCGGGGCTCCCGGCGCACCCGCTGGAACGGCTCGCCGCCCCGCTCGCCGAAGGTGGTGCGCAGCGCCGGATGGCGGCGCACGATCTCGAGCACGGCCTGCTGGATGCCCGCGATGTCCACCTCCTCGACCAGCCGCACCGCGCCGGCGATTACGTAGGCCGAAGTGGCGGGCGCCAGGCGCTCGATGAACCACAGCGCCTTCTGACCGTGCGAGAGGGGGTACTCGGCCTCGAATTCGCCGGCGCTCGCGAGCTCTTCTCGGTCGGTTTCGGGCGGGATGCTTTCGAGGATCGTCTCAGCCATGGGAGCTTCCTGAAAAAGGCCATCGCGCGGGCTGGCGAAACGGCCCGCGCGAGAGGAATCGTTCGCGTCGAAGGTTCGAGGCTCTCAGCTTGATATCGGCACTCCCAGAGTGGCCGCCCGCGCGGCCCCCGCCCTGCCCTCCTCGCCGCCGGCCTCGCCGAGCTTGGCGGCCAGCGCCCCCACCTGGGGCGGGAACAGGATCGACATATGCCCGCCGTCGAGAATCGCCACTTCCACTCCGCCGGCGCACAGTGGCGCCCAGCCCGACACTTCCGGATGGGTGAGGCGAGACGCCGTCTCACGGGCGCGTACGTGCAGCAGCCGGCCGCCGTAGGGCTCCGGGCGGTACGGCTGGAGCGCCTGGCGGTTGGCCTCCACCACCTCGGCCAGCTGGGCGAGGTCGGCGAGGGTGGCCCTGGGCGGCAAGGAGCCGCAGGCCTTGGCCGCCTCGAGCACGAAGGCCAGGCGCTCCTCGCGCCCGGAAACCCGGGCCAGGCCCTGGGCCAGCTCCTCACGGTCGTCACCCACCAGGTAGGAAAGCGCGGCGGCCGCGAAATCGATCTCGCCGAAGCCAGGAGCGATGCCCTCCGGGTCCGGCGAATCGAGCATCGCCACCAGGGCCACTTCCTTGCCGCGGCGCTCGAGCTCGCGGGCGAGCTCGTAGGCCAGGATGCCGCCCATCGAGCTGCCGGCCAGTGTGTAGGGCCCTTCCGGCTGCACCGCCTCGATCGCCGCGAGATAGCGCTCCACCATCGCCGGCACCGAGGTGAGCGGCGCCGCTTCGCCGTCCAGGCCCACCGACTTCAGTGCGAAAACCGGCCGCGACGCGGGCAGGGCCGCGGCCAGATGACGGAAGAAGTAGACGTCGCCGAAGATGGCGTGGATCAAGAAGACCGGCCTGCCTCCCGCTCCAGGCCGCAGCGCCACCAGGCAGCGATCCTGGCTGCCGAGGGCCGGCTCGTCGGGCGCGGCCACGTCGGCATAGCCCAGGTGCGCCGCCATCTCGCGGGCCGGAGCGGCCAGGAAGTTCTGGGCGTAGACCTCCCGCCAGCGGTCCGCGGTGGCGGCATCCACCTTCTTGTGCTCGTGGAACTTCACGTCGCCCACCATCTTCGAGAGCTGGTGGATGCCGTCGGTCATGCGGCTCTTCTTGTCGGCGTAGGGCTCGAGCATGCCCGCCTCGAAAGGCACGCCGAGGAAGCCGCAGAGGCTGCGCAGCGGCTCCTCGGGGGCGGCCACCAGCTGTTCGAAGCGCACCGCATGCTGCCGCTCGGCGGGAATGCCTTCGAGGAAGCGCAGGATGTTCTCGTGGCTCCTCACCCAGATCATCTCGGCGAGCTCGCGGCGCTCGAAGGGATGCTCGTGGCGGAAGAAGGTCTGCTCGAGCCGGGCCTCCTCGAAGGAGCGGATGCAGGCCAGGGGGTGGCGGATCAGGTGCACGTAGAGGCAGTCCTCGAAGTCCTCCTCGAGGCGCTCGAGCACCTTCGCGTCCAGGGCGTAGGAGGGCGTCTTGTCCACCAGCAGCCGCTCTCCGGCCCAGCCCTGGAGCAGGCGGTAGAAGTCCCGCACGGGCAGGTCCGCGGCCTCGTACTCCTCCATCCGTTCGCGGGCGGCGTCGGCGTCGAGGCCGGCCAGCTCCATCACCGCGCGCAACACGCCCTCGAGCCACAGCGCGTACTTGCCGGAGAAAGCCCGGCGCCGCTCGCCCAGGGTGTTGAAGCCGGCGAGCTCGAGCTCCGGCGGCGAGAACAGGCGGGGGTTGCCGGCGAGCATCACGCGCAGCAGGGTGGAGCCCGAACGGGGCGGCGAGAGGATCACCACCGCCGGCGGGTTCGTGGCCCGCCCAGGCGGCGCCGGGAAGGGCGGCAGGGGCGCAATCACGCGATCGAAGGCGGCCAGGCGGGCGCGATCGACCGGCGGGTAGCCCTGGCCGTCGCCAGTACCGGGCAAGGCCAGGCCGAACATCCGCGCCATCGCCTCGGGGTACTGCTTCTCGAGGTAGCGGGCGAGGTCCGCCAGGTCCTGGGTGTCGAACAGGGCCGTCACATACACGTAGCTGCCGATCTTCTCTTCGAGCCTGCGGATCAGCACCGCCCCCTTGAGCGAGTCGCCACCGAGGCGGAAGAAGTTGTCCGTGGCGCCCACTCTCTCGAGTCCCAGCACTTCGCCCCAGAGCTCGGCCAGGAAGAGCTCCACCGGCGAGGTCGGCGCCACGAAGGTCTCGCTGGTGCGCACCTGGGCGGCCTCGAGGTCCGGCAGGGAGCGGTAATCCACCTTGCCGCCGGTGGTCTTGGGCAGCGCCGGCAGCATCACGTAGAGGGCCGGAATCATGTACTCCGGCAGCCGGGTGGCGAGAAAGGCCCGCAGCTCGTCCACCGAGGGCTCGCGCTCGGCGCCGGCGGCCAGGTAGGCCACCAGGCGGGGGTCGCCGGCGGCGTCCTGGCGCAGGGCCACGGCGGCGTCCACCAGGGCCGGATGCCGGCGCAGCTGCTCTTCGATCTCGCCGAGCTCGATGCGGAAGCCGCGCACTTTCACTTGCTGGTCGATGCGCCCCAGGAACTCGAGCTCGCCGTCCGCCCGGCGGCGCACCAGGTCGCCGGTGCGGTAGAGGCGGGCACCGGCCAGGCCGGAGAACGGGTCCGGGATGAACTTCTCGGCGGTGCCGGCCGGCCGGCCGAGGTAACCCCGGGCGATGCCGTCGCCGCCGATCACCAGCTCGCCGGCCACGGTGAGCGGCTGGGGCGCCAGGCGGCGGTCGAGCACGTAGAGGTGGCAGCCCGGCAGCGGCACGCCGATGGTGAAGCGCTCCGGCAGGGCCTCGCCCGTGCCCAGGGGGATGCGGCTACCGCAGACGATGATGGTGGTCTCGGTGGGGCCGTAGTAGTTCCAGCACTCCACGGGCCTGTCGGCCAGGCCGGAGAGCTCGGCGAATTTCTCCCGCGAGGGGGCCTCGGCGCCGGTCGCCAGGAAGCGGATCGAGGCCGGCCAGCGGCGCCCGGCGGCCACCAGTTCGTCCACCAGCTGATGGCAGTAAGAGCTGGGAAAGGTCACCTTGGTGACGCCCTGGCGCTCGGCGGCGTCGAGCACCTCGAGGGGGCGCAGCTGGCCCGGGCGGGGCTGCAGCACCACCGCCCCTCCGGCCACCAGCACCGGGAACATCTCCTCGCAGCTCATGTCGAAGGTGAGGCTGGCGAACTGCAGCTGGCGGTCCTCGGGCCCGAGGCGGTGACGCTCGGCCAGGGTGGCGATGCGCGCGGCGATGGCGCCGTGCGTGTTCATCACGCCCTTGGGCTTCCCGGTCGAGCCGGAGGTGTAGATCATGTAGGCCAGCCAGCCGGGCTCGACGGCCACGGCGAAGCTCTCGCCGCTCGGCTCCGCAGCGCCGTCCGCGCCCCAGCTGGGGGCATCGACCGCCAGCACCGCCGGAGCCTGAGCCAGGGCCAGCGAGGCGAAGGCCGGCAGCAGCCCCTCTTCGGTGAGCAGCACGCGGGGCCGGAAATCGTCCAGCAGCTCGGCCAGCCGCTCCGGCGGATGCGTGGGATCGAGCGGCACGTAGGCGCCGCCGGACTTGAGCACCGCCACCACCGCCACCACCATTTCGATGGACTTCGACAGGGCGATCGCCACGAAGCTCTCGGGGCCCACGCCCAGGCGCATCAGGGCGCGGGCCAACCGGCTCGCCCGGGCGTCGAGCTCGCCGTGAGAGAGCTCGGCCCCCTCGCAGGCCACCGCCAGCGCGGCCGGGTGGGCAG
>CALMKX010000131.1 GCA_937867335.1 uncultured Acidobacteriota bacterium | reverse complement strand
GGCGAGACACGGTCAAGCGGTACGAGGCCAACCCATCCCGCGGAGTCGCCACCGCCTCGAGCCGGAGCGCCAGGTGCGTAGCCTCGTCCAGCCGCTCCACCGAGAGAATCCGCCCCGGCCCGAGCTCCAAGCCCACCTCCACCACCCGCCCGGGTTCCCCCAGGCTCGAGACCTGAGCCCAGGCCCGATACCTCCCCGGATCTTCCGCCGCCGGAAGCACCACCACCGAAACCCGAAACCGAGGCGCCGCCACCGCGGGCCGCGCAGCGCTACCCGCTGCGACCCCCGCCGAGACCAGCCCCACTGCCAAAAGACTGAAGACCATCCGAACACGCATCCCGTCCTCCTTTCCTCCAAGATCCAGCCGGGGCCGCCAGGCCCCGCAACCGGAACTCCGAACGGACTGGGAGGGGGGTGATCGAGGGGAAGGCTGGCCCTGAGCCGGCCGGGCCAGGCTAGGCACGAGCTACTACGCCTTCAGTGAAGCTCGCGGACCTTGGAAGGGCCGTGTAGGCCCGAACCCAACGTCCGGCGCACCATCCACATCACACTCGTCGAGGCCTTCGAAGAGCCTCGGCGGTTGGAGTACTGCCCTGGCCTATGGCGCGGCCTGTCGCGCGTAGAAGCCACTCCTACCAGACTGGAAGTCAATGAAACTGACTCTCGTCCTCTCGAAAGAGATAATGATCGAACTCCTGAGTTGGAACTCCGCAGGCATTTCGCCTTCGGCTAGAGGCAGGTTCTTCCACAGGATCAGTACCTGACTCGCCTCACGGTCACGACCGGCCCACCTAGCGCCCTCTCGTAGAACTACCTCATTCCTTGGTGAACGCAAGTCGGCGTAGACCTCTGGGTTCACGATTCCCAGGCCGCCCTTTGCGAAGAACTCGTCGTCAAGACTCAACCGCTTGGCCTCCGGTCCTGCAGTTACTCCGTCTGCCGACACACGGTGTGCCGAGCCACAGACTTCAAGGAAGCACAATAAGATTGTAGCACTCAGGAGAACTTGCGTTCTTGTCATTGCATTGCCTCCTGCGGAGTCGGGGGCTGGCCCGCTGGAATGGGCTTTGGTGGGCCACGAGATCGCCATGGAGCCCAAGCCCGCGGCGGATCGAACCCTTCACTCTGGCGACTTCGAGACCGGCACTGAGAGACCGCTCGAGCTATCTTCGATCAAGACGCGTACAACATCAGCCTTGGAAAGGCTGACCAGATATCCGCCCTCCTCCAGCGTGCTTTGAACATCTACCCGACATGTCGCCTTGAGAGCACATCTAACAACTTGAAGGTGAAGCTCACCGTCGCTGCGCGTAACCAACAAGCCCGGAGAGCTGTAGAGGGTCTCTAAGGGTACGCGGTAGATCAGTGTCAGGGCCCCAGCGCGATCGACAGCTATTTGATCAATTTGCACATCAGCTGGCGGATAGACTCTGGCTGGCGTCCCTATGCACGCGGTGACTAAAATCAGAAATGGAATGAGTCTCATGATCTGCTCAGAACGAGCTTCCGCGGTCTGGGTTCACAGGATGAACCGGGCTGCTCGGACTGATTTTCTCCAGCAGCAATGTGTTGCGCCCGAGTTCGCGAGGTGTCTCAAGTCCGCCCCAGTCATCGGCGTCCACGTCTTCGCCAACGATGTCGGCAACCGTCTCGGATGCAAAGAAAGCGCACCGGGCGAGTCTGCCGGCTAAGCCGAGAGGTTTCTAGGGAGGCACTGCCTCCTCGTACTGTTCAAGTGGCTCGGCGGCCATCGAACCGGAGTAGGTATCGGGGTAGACCACAACGAGCCGGGATCTGCCATCAACCTCACTCACGTGCCTGCCTACCGGTATCAGAGCACCATGCTGGAGAGGAATCGTCTCTCCTGGTGCTCCAGCGACTGGTGGGACCTGGGCGTCGGCTGCGCGTGGGTCATCCCAAAGGAACTGGCCCCAAGACAGGAACCTCCCGTTCTGCTGACTGAAGAGCTTGCAGTTCCATCTGTTCGGCGAGCCAGCTACTTTGCTACAGTCGAGCCAGGAGCCCCCATCGACTCCGCCCGCCCAGACTGCCGACTGTGGGAGGCCGCGCGGTCTCGGTGGCGGAGACTCCGCCCTTCCACAAGCAAAGCCGACCCACAATAATATAGCAACTAGAGTGTGAAGCCTTGTCAAACGGTCTCCTGGAGAGGCAGGAAGACTGACTTAAGGTGACACGAAGTGGCCCTTTCCAACAACTCGACCGCTCGCGTCGAGCCCTACAAACCATTGCTCGGGGCTAATTCTCGACTGGTACCGCAATTCCTCGACGCACTCAAGCGCATTAGCCTTCAGGGGCTCGCCATCCCAGGAGAGCGCTGCTTGACATCTTTGGACTGCGTTCGGATCACCGAAGTTCTCGAGCACGCTGCTCCGTGACGCTCCTCGCTCTAGACTCGCATACGCTCTCTCGTACCGCCTGTATTGGCGGACAACCAGTAGGCCTGTGACGAGGCCACCTACCAAGATTACTAGTGTGAGGGCCACAAGAACTCTACTAGTGGCCCGTCCCAGTTGATTCGGCATCGCGAGGTCGAATTCTCAGTGAAGGATCTTGGTATCTCCACTTGATCGGCTTGGCAT
Source organism: uncultured Acidobacteriota bacterium (assembly GCA_937867335.1). Classification (GTDB taxonomy): domain Bacteria; phylum Acidobacteriota; class Thermoanaerobaculia; order Multivoradales; family SZUA-115; genus JAXLQX01. The sequence continues at coordinate 30 of CALMKX010000131.1, read as the reverse complement.
TCTGGTTGTAGAGCCGGATGTAGCGCAGGA
>CALMKX010000130.1 GCA_937867335.1 uncultured Acidobacteriota bacterium | reverse complement strand
TGTTGGTCAAAGCGATCGGCGTTCCCAGGTGATCGGTGGTGAGCCACTGATAGGTTTCGTTGTCGCCATCGATGGTGAGCTGAGCGACCGGTCTTCCAGCGAAGGGGAAGTAGAGGATTTCGCTCGGGGCGTTGTCTCTCGTGAGCGAGTAGAGCAGGCCAGCTGAGCTGTAGGTCGGATTCACGAAGGGCGCCGGGGTGGCGGGTGGGCAGCTGGGGGGCGGGGTGATGGTGCCGAAGTTGGCGGCCCAGGCGCAGACGTCTCCGCTTTCGAAGCCGTCGGCGAAGATCGGCGTCCCCGGGGTGCCACGGGGAGCCAGAGCGGGCTCGAGGGCGGTGGCCGGGGTGTGGGCTTCGCCGTGGGCCAAGCTGGTCGCTCAGGCCCGCTTCGCCTGGATTGCCTCCAGCGCTAGGCGTGCTTCCTCACTTACTGTCCCCCAACCCTCGAGCTTAGCCGTGTCGGACGAGGCGATAAGCTCAAGCAGTGGCAATGAAGACTCCGGCTTCAGCTGGCCAAGGGCGAAAACAGCCCAGAACCGAACCTCGGAAGAGCTGTCAACGGCTGCTCGCTCGAGCTCAGGAACTACTGAGAGGTCGCCAATGTACCCCAGAGACTCAGCCACTTGGCCTCTCAATCCCGGTTCTTCCAGTGATTCACCCAGTACTGCTATTAGGGCCGCGGTTGAGCTAGCAGAGCCGACTCTGCCCAAGGCGTACGCCGCCATTTTCCTGACCTCAGCGGTGTTGCCCTCGCTCAAGACTCGGATAAAGAAGTCATCGCTCTCTCCGAGGTCACAGAGCCCCTTCGCAGCTTCCCACTGCACTTCTACCGGGGCGCTGAGTAGTAAGAGCTCGCGAAGTTTGTTCCTGGCCCGGACTTCCCCAGCCAAGGCCAGCACTCCGACTGCGATGGCTCGGAGGTCGGCTGCCGCACGAGGGTCCATGATCAACGCAAATAGTGAACTCGCCTTGATCTCGATCGCAGACTCAAGGCGCTGAAAGTCGCTCCAAGCAGCTTCCTGGTGCGGGGATGGAAGGTTGAGCAGTGCCCGCTTCACCTTGGCTCTTAAGGATCGCTGAGCCATGTCACTTCCTTGTGCAGTACGTGCATCGACAGTGTCGTGTGTAGGTGCCGCGCGGAGAGAGAGCTTGAGCGCTCGAGATTGCCGCCTGGCAGGCCTGTGTCTCGCTCGACCCGCTGGCTGTAGCAGTGACGAAGGAAGGAGCTCCAGGAACTCCGCTGAAATTGTTGACATGGCACCGAGCTTCGCAGAACCACTTGCCGCGGCCGTCGCTGTCAGTGGGGCACCTACAAACCACGGTGCCGGTCAGTAGACCTCCCAGGCCTCCAACGAAACCGCCTCCGGCTGCAGCAGGTCCCCCTACTCCTAGACAACCTCCAAGAGTACCAACGCCCGGAGCTACCAGCGTCCCACCTCCTCCTCCGAACGCGCACCCGGCGAGGGCCCCAGCCAGAGCGCCGGCGATGGCTCCGTGAATTGTCCACTTAAGGCGGCACAATGCCTCTTCGAAAGAAAGACCAAGCGGGTCCATGTAACGGAGAGAGTTACTTGCAGCGTACTCGAAGGGTGGACCAGGAGTTAAGAATCGCCACGGTTCGTCGTAGACTTCCAATCTGCGAACTGCCGGATCCACCTCCCCATACCGCCCCGCCCCACTCTCATACCACCGATGAACATTATAGAAGGCCCCCACTCCCAACCCCGCCTCGCTCCAGGTCTCCTCTTCCCACTGCCCCGGCAATCGCAGGAACAGATTCTGCGCCGCAGCACCGGCGTAGTCCTTGCCATAAGGTTCGAAGCCACCTTGCCAGAGGAGCGCTCCTGTGCTGTTGGTCAGGGCGATCGGCGTTCCCAGATGATCGGTGGTGATCCACTGATAGGTTTCGTTGTCGCCATCGATAGTGAGCTGAGCGACCGGTCTTCCAGCGAAGGGGAAGTAGAGGATTTCGTTCGGGGCGTTGTCTCTCGTGAGCGAGTAGAGCAGGCCAGCGGAGCTGTAGGTGGGGTTGACGAACGGCGCTGGGGTGGCGGGTGGGCAGTTGGGGGGCGGCGTGATGGTGCCGAAGTTGGCGGCCCAGGCGCAGACGTCTCCGTTTTCGAAGCCGTCGGCGAAGATGGGCGTTCCTGGCACTCCTCGAGGTGCCAGAGCGGGCTCGAGAGCGGTTGCCGGGGTGTGGGCTTCGCCGTGGGCGAGGAAGCCCCTGCCGTCATAGAGGAAGTCCGAATGCACGGTGCCGGTGAGCCGGGAGAACTG
>CALMKX010000129.1 GCA_937867335.1 uncultured Acidobacteriota bacterium | reverse complement strand
GGGGCCGCAGCGACAGGCTGTTGGTGTCCGCCGTGCGCACCTTGAACACCGTCACGTCCGAAGGCCCCTGATCGCTGCCTTCGATCATCAGCCGGTAGAAGTAGTTGCCGCTCGGCCCCTGCGCCGCTGCGCCGTTGGCGATCGCCGGAATGTCCAGCCAGGCATTGTCGGGGAAGTCCAAGTTGGTCCACTGGCCCAGGAAATTCAGCGTCGAGCCATCCCCCAGCGGGTCGCCGTAGAGTGTGAAAGTCAACGTGAAGCCGTCCACCGCGGTGTCCCAGAGTCCGCCGTGGTCGCCGTCGAAGACTCCGAAGCTGAAGGTCGGCTGGGTCGAGGGCACTCCGAACAGCACATTCATCGCCGGGCTGTCGAAGGTTTGTGCCTGCGAGCCGGAGAGCGCGAGGTGCTTGGCGTCGTTGCCGATGCAGCTCGGGAAGCAAACGTATTGGGCCGACGCGGGAACCGACAGCGCCAGCAAAGCCAGCGTCACGACCAGCAGCGGTTTCTTGCCGGAATCGCTCATGGCATCCTCCCTGGCAATGGAGATGGAGAGCTCTCAGGTTCAGCGAAGCCGTCGAGCAAAGACCGGGCTCGCTGCCTGCTCTTGAGAAGACTACGAAGAGCTCGTCAGGGAAGCGTCAGCACCAGGCTAACGAGTGCGCATTGACGCATGGGATAGGGTAGGCGCTTCTCGATCGACCTGCGCGGGAGGGACCCGCGCAAGAGAAAAACCCCCCTCCCACCGCCGCGTTGCCCACGGCGTCTCCCCCCTCAAATTGGCTCGATGGGGGGATTCTCGTCATCGATCGTCAGGAAAACGTCAAGAGACGTCAATAGTTTCTAGAACTCTGAATCGACGCCCTCGAAACTCCCCGACCGGTCGCTCCATCCCGACCGAAGCGACTGGCCCCTAACCAAGCTAGAATCAATCCGCTTTTATGCAGATCCTGGCCAACTTCCCGGCAGCCTCGACAGCTGGTGGGTGGCGGCGACCGGACCACCCGGGGCGCGCCCTCGGTCCTTGAAGTGCGAATCGCGGTGGCGATGGCTCAAAGGGCGGTAATGAGAGCAGGTGAGCTGGAGGAGAGTCCAGATCGGTCGGCGCGAGAGCCGGCCGGGCGCCTCGAGATCCTCCTCCTCGGGGGCTTCGAGATTCGGGTGGCAGGCCAGGTGCTGGGCGGCTTCGAGTCCAACACCGCTCGCGCCCTGGTGGCCTACCTGGCCTGCAACTCCGGCAGGCCCATGGCCCGGGACGTGGTCGCCAGCCTGCTGTGGCCCGAGGTCGACGAGCGGACAGCCCTGCACAACCTCCGGCAGGCGCTCTACAGCCTGCGCCAGACTTTTCAAGCCGCCGGGCTGGTCGAGGGCGGCCCGCTGCGCACCTCGCACCGAGCCGTGGCCTTCGAGCTGGGGGCTCAGACCTGGGTAGACGTGCAGGCCTTCGCCGAGGCCAGCCGGCGCGGCCTCCTCGAGGGTGGCGGCGGGGACCCCAACCAGCTCGCCAAAGCGGCCCAGCTCTACCGCGGGGACTTCCTCGCCGGCTTCTACCTGCGCGACAGCCCGAGCTTCGAGGAATGGCTCTCCGAGGAGCGGGCCCGCCTGCAGGAAGAGGCCATGACCTCGCTCCGGCGCCTGGTGCGCCTGCACCTGGAGGCCGGTCGCTACCCGCTCAGCATGCAGTACATCCGCCAGCTGCTGCGGATCGATCCCTACTCGGAGGAAGAGCATCGCGATTTGATGCAGGTCTACGCGCTCTCGGGCCGGCGCAGCCGGGCGCTCGCCCACTACCAGGAGCTGAGCCGACAGCTGGAGCGCGAGCTCGGAGTGGAGCCGGCCGAGGAGACGCGCGCCCTCGCCCAGCGGATCGAGAACGAGGAGATCGTGCCCGCCCAGCCGAGCCCGGAGCTTTCGCCCTCCGCGCCGCGAATTCCCTTCGTCGAGCGCGAGGCAGAGCTCGCCCGCCTCGAGGAGAGCTGGGCGGCGGTGCTGCGGGGCAGCTGCCGCCTCACCCTGGTGGAGGGACCGGCCGGCATGGGCAAGACGCGGCTGATCCGTTCCTTCCTCGACGTCGCCACGTCTCGCACGCGGGCCACGGTGCTGCTGTCGAGCGGCATCGAGCTCTCTCCCCCATCCGGCTACCGCCCGTTCTCCGAAGCCCTCGCCAACGCCATCGCCACCGACACCGACCTCGCCAACCGCATCTTGCTCTCGACCGGCCAGCGGTCGCTCCAGGAGCTGGTGCCGCTGATCCCCGAGCTCGCCCAGCTCGAGCCCAAGCTCGCGGCCCGGCCGCGCCAGGAGCAGGGGGCGCCCACCTTGCTGGAGGCCACCGCGCGGCTGATCGAGGTACTCGCCGACCGCGGCGGCCCGGGCCGGCCGGCCCATCCGGTGATCCTCTTCCTGGACGACCTCCATACCGCGGACCAGGCGACCATCGAGCTGCTGGGCGGGCTCCTGAGCCAGATTCCCGAGCGCCCCTGCTGGCTGCTCGGATCGTTCCGGCCGGACGGCCTGGAGCCGGACCATCCGCTGAGCACTCTGCTGGCCCTCCACTCCCCCCGGCGCATCCAGCGCATCGCCCTCGAGCCGCTCACGCCGCAGGGCACGCTCGAGATCGCCAGGTCGCTGGTGGCGCGGGAGGACGCCGAGGCTCTCGGCGAGTGGCTCTTCCGCCACTCGAGCGGCGTGCCGCTGCTCGCCGCGGAGCTCGCCAACGGCCTCGCCGATCTCGGAGTTCTGCTGCCCACCTCGAGCGGCCGCTGGCTGCTCTCGGGCGAGCTCGACCAGATCGACCCGACCTTCCTCACCAGTCTCGAGGAGCTGCTGCGCCTACGCCTGCGCGGCCTGCCGCCCTCGGCCCGCAGGCTCCTCACCCTGGCCGCCGTCCTCGGCCAGACCTTCGACGCCGACCTGCTGCGCGAGGCCGAGGGAGAGCACGTCCAGGTGGTTGAAATCGCCCTGCGCCTGCTGATGGAACGCTGGTTCCTCCGCCCCTACCCGCGCTACTGGGGAGACACTCGCCAGGCCCGGGTGCTCGCTTCCGGGGCCGCCGGAACCTGCACCGGCATCTTCGAGTTCACCCATCCCACTCTACGGGCCCTGGTGTACCGCACCATGCCCGCCGAGCGCCTGGCCCAGCTCCACCGCCGGGTGGCGGAGATCCTCGAGCTGCGCACCAGCCTCGAAACCCTGGGCTCCAGCGAGACCATCGCCTACCACTTCGGCCTGGCCGGAGCCGGCGAGAGGGCGAAGCCCCACGCCCAGGCCGCGGCCCTGCGCGCCGAGCTGCTGCGCTGCGAGGAGGTAGCCAGCTACTACCGGGACCTGGCCGAGCACCGCGGGCCCATCCGGCCGTAGGGGCGCGGTCTCCGCGCCCTGGCCCGACCGGCAGCGATGTCGCCGCGACGCAGCCCGGAGGGCGCGGCAACCGCGCCCCTACCCAGAAGGCCACATTCCCTATCTCAGCCCGCGAGCGCCTGGGCCAGAGCCGCTTCGAGGGCGCCTGCTACGGCGTCGCGGCCGTAGTCCCGCCCGAGGCGTGCGCGGCCGGCGGCGGCCAGCC
>CALMKX010000128.1 GCA_937867335.1 uncultured Acidobacteriota bacterium | reverse complement strand
ATTCCCTGCGCCAGCCGCGAGCACGTTCCCGAGCGTGTCGGTGTTGCCCGTCGATGTGGTCAGGATGGTGCCGTCGCTGGCGATGGTGGAGATGCCGAAACCGCTGACGGTGTTGAGCTGCCCACCGAAGCGGATGCCCGCGCCGCCGCCGGTGCTCGCCGAGGTGGCGGAGCTCTGCGCCCGCCTGCGGCGCTCCTTTCTCGGTTACGAGCTCAAGAGCTTCCAAGTCATGCAGCGCACGCTCGCCGGCTTGCCGGGCTGAGCGGGGTTGCGAACCTCTGCCAGAGGAACCCTCCATGCCATCGTTTCAAGAGCTGATCCTCGGCCTGTCTTCGTTCTGGGCGGGCCAGGGCTGCGTGCTCCAGCAGCCCTACGACCTCGAGGTGGGCGCCGGCACCATGCACCCGGACACCTTCCTGCGGGTGCTCGGCCCCGAGCCCTTCCGGGTCGCCTACGTGCAGCCCTCTCGCCGGCCGGCCGACGGCCGCTACGGCGACAACCCCTTCCGGCTCGGCAAGCACTACCAGTTCCAGGTGATCCTGAAGCCCGAGCCGGCGAACATCCAGGAGCTCTACGTGCAGAGCCTCGAAGCCCTGGGCCTCAACCTGAAGCAGCACGATCTGCGCTTCGAGGAGGACAACTGGGAAGCTCCCACTCTGGGCGCCTGGGGGGTCGGCTGGCAGGTGATGCTCGACGGCATGGAGATCACCCAGTTCACCTACTTCCAGCAGGCCGGCGGCATCGACCTCGCGCCGATCTCGGTGGAGATCACCTACGGCCTGGAGCGGCTCACCATGTTCCTGGGGCTCACCCGCTCGGTCTACGACATCGATTGGGTGACCGGCGGGCCCTCCTACGGCCAGGTGCGGCACCAGGACGAGTTCGAGACCTCCCGCTACTACTTCGAGCTCGCCGATGTGGACTTCCTCAAGCTGCAGTTCGAGGGCTGGGAGAAGGAAGCACGCCGCTGCCTGGAAGCGGGAGTGGTGCTTCCGGCCTACGAGTGCGCGCTCAAGTGCTCGCACCTGTTCAACGTGCTCGACGCCCGCGGCGCGGTCTCGGTAACCGAGCGGGTGGCGATCATCAAGCGGGTGAGGGACCTGGCGGTCTCCTGCGCCCGGGCCTACGTGGAGCAGCGGGAGAAGCTGGGCTGGCCGCTTCTGCCCGCTGGCCCGAAGGGAGAGGGGGTAGGCCATGACGCAGGGTGAGCTGCTGCTCGAGGTTCGGGCCGAGGAGATTCCGGCCCGCATGCTGACGCCAGCGGTCAAGGAGCTCGGCACTCGGGTGTTCGAGGAGCTGGTGGCGAGGAGCCTCGCCCCGGCCGAGGTGGAAACCGGCTCGACGCCGCGGCGCCTGGTGTTGGTGATGCGCGGCCTGCCCGCCGGCGAGCCGGATAGCGAGGAGAGGGTGATCGGCCCGCCGGTCTCCGCGGCTTATCGGCCGGACGGCACGCCCTCGCCGGCGCTCGAGGGGTTCCTGCGCCGGATGGAGATCCCCGCTTCGGAAGTGCTACGAGTGGCCACCGAGAAGGGCGAGTACGTGGCCGCTGTGAAGAAGCGCGAGGGTCGGCCCACGCGCGAGGTGCTGGCGGAGATCCTGCCGCGGGTGCTGGCGGCGCTCTCCTGGGCGAAGACCATGGTGTGGGGCACCGGCTACGGCCCCTGGGTGAGGCCGGTACACGGGGTGCTGGCGTTGTTCGACGGCGAAATCGTGCCCTTCGAGCTCTTCGGCATCGCGGCCAGCCGCCAGACGGTGGGCCATCCGGTGCTTTCGCCGGAGCCCTTCGAGGTGCAGGACGCCCAGGGCTATCGTGCGGGGCTGGCAGCGCGGGGCCTCGAAGTACGCCCGGCCGAGCGCCAGCGCTGGCTCGCCGAGCGGATGGCCGAGCTCGCGGCGGCCGAGGGCGGCAAGCCGGTGACGGACCCGGCCCTGGTCGAGAAGTTGGCGGCGATCTGCGAGATCCCCGGGGTGGTGATGGGCGGCTTCGACGCGCGCTTCCTCGAGCTGCCCAAGGAAGTGCTGGCCACCAGCCTCAAGGACCACCAGAGCGCTTTCGCCGTGGAGCGGGAAGGGCGGCTGCTGCCGTTCTTCTTGACCGTAATGGACCGGCCGGACGACCCGATCGGCCGGGTGCGCTCGGGCAACGAATGGGTGGTGGCGGCCCGTCTCGAGGACGCCCGCTTCTTCCTCCACGAGGACCTGAAGCGGCCGCTCGCCGAGCGCGCCGGAGACCTCGCTCGCCTCACCTTCCATGTCCAGCTCGGCAGCTACGCCGAGAAGGCCGAGCGCCTGGCGGCCCTGGCCGAGCACCTCTGCCGGGAGCTCGGTTGGACGGCCGAAGTGGCGGCCGCGGTGGAAGCCGCGCGGCTGCTCAAGGTGGACCTGACCACCGAGATGGTGAAGGAGTTCACCTCGCTCCAGGGGGTGATGGGCGGCCTCTACGCCGAGCGCGAGGGGCGCCCCGAGGCGGTGTGGCAGGCGATCTACGACCACTACACCCCGGCCACTGTGGAGGACTCCCTGCCCCGCGGTCCGGTGGGCAAGGCGGTGGCCCTGGCGGACCGCTTCGACCTCCTGGTGGGCATCTTCGGCCTCGGCCTCCTGCCCTCCGGCAGCCGGGACCCGTTCGGCCTGCGTCGCGCTGCGCTGGGCGTGGTGCGCATCCTGCTCGAAGGAGATCTCGCCCTCGGCCTCGACGGTGTGGTGGCGAAAGCCGCGGAGCTCTACGGCTCGCGGCTCAAGAAGTCCACTCCGGAGATCTTGCAGAGTCTCAAGCCGTTCTTCGAGGACCGCATCCGCTACGTGCTGGGCCTGGCCGGTTACGCCTACGACGAGATCGAAGCCGGTCTCGCCGCCGGCGTGGCCAACTTGCCGGATCTCGCGGCGCGGGTGGCGGCGGTGAAGCGGCTGCGCGAGAGCAAGGATTTTCTCTCGCTGGTGCTCTCGGCCAAGCGGATCGCCAACATCCTGAAGGAGACCGAGCCGGGCGAAATCCAGGAAGCACTGCTCGCCGAGCCGGCCGAGAAGGCGCTCCACGTGGCCTACCAGAGCCTCGCCGCCGAAGTGGAGCAAGCTGCCCGCGAGCGCCAGTACCAGCGCTGCCTGGAGCGCACGGTAGGTCTTGCGCCGGTGCTCGACCGCTTCTTCGTCGAGGTGCTGGTGATGGCCGAGGACCCGGCCCTCAAGGCCAACCGCCTGGCCCTCCTGGGCGCCATCCAGCGCACCCTCCGGCGCACCGCCCACTTGACCGAAGTGGTAGTCGACCGCGCCGAGCACCGGGCGAAATTCGGGGAGGGGTAGGGAGCAGTCAGGACTTGTTGCGCGCCTGTCGTTCTGAGAGCACGAGCTGCTAAGCTCGCAGAGTGACCTGGCGGTCCAAGTTGGTCGATCGGATACTCCGAGGCTCGTCCGACGCGAACATCCCGTTTGACTCGCTTTGCTCCTTGCTCCGTGACTTGGGCTTCGCAGAGAGAATCCGAGGAAGCCACCATGTCTTCTCGAAGCAAGGTGTGGCAGAGATCCTGAACCTGCAGCCTGTCGGAAGGCTGGCAAAGGCCTATCAGGTTAGGCAGGTGCGCAACGTGATCCTCAGTTATCGGCTAGGTGGGACCAACCATGAGTGAGCCACGCTACGAAGTCATTCTCTACTGGAGCGACGAGGATCAGGCCTTCATTGCGGAGGTTCCGGAGCTCCCTGGCTGTGCTGCGGACGGACCAACCTACCAGGCAGCTCTTGCGAATGTCGAAGTGATCATCGAGGAGTGGATCGAAACGGCTACCGAGCTGGGCCGGGCGATTCCTGAGCCTCGGGGCAGACTGATGTTCGCCTGAAGAAGGTATCTTCCCGCTCTAGCAGCCGCTTCCCGGCAGACTTCATCGGATAGGCTTGCCCGGTGATTCGGCGGTGCGGTTCGTGCCTGGGCTTGCAGCGGTCCACTCGATTTGGCCAAGGGTCTTGGATTTGGAGGATGGGATGGCAGACGCGAAGTACATCTATCGCTTCGGAGGTGGCAGTGCGGAGGGGCGGGGGGATCAGAAGGCTTTGCTGGGGGGCAAGGGGGCGGGCCTGGCGGAGATGAGCCGGCTGGGCATCCCGGTTCCTCCCGGTTTCACCATCACGACCGAGGTTTGCACCTACTTCCACGCCCACGACCAACGCTATCCCGAGAGCCTGAAGGCCGAGCTCGAGCAGCATCTGGCGCAACTCGAGGCGGGGCTTGGCCGGGGCTTCGGGGACCCCGCCAATCCGCTCCTGGTCTCGGTGCGCTCCGGAGCGGCGGTCTCGATGCCCGGCATGATGGACACCGTGCTCAACCTGGGCTTGAACGACGCCACCGTGGCGGCCCAGACGGCGGCCGGCATCAACCCGCGGTTCCTGCGCGACTCCTACCGGCGGCTGCTCTCCATGTACGGCGATGTGGTGCTCAACGCTCCTCACGAGGCCTTCGAGAAGGCGATCGGCGCGGCTCGCTCCGAGCTCGGCGTGGCCACCGACGCCGAGCTCACCGCCGAGGCCCTGGACCGGCTGATCGAAGCCTACAAGGGCATCATCGCCCGCGAGGGCAAGCGCCCCTTCCCCCAGGACGCCCGCGAGCAGCTCTGGGGGGGTGTGGGGGCGGTCTTCGAGAGCTGGAACATCAAGCGCGCCCGGGACTACCGCAAGATCCACGGCATCCCGGACGATATGGGCACCGCCGTCAACGTGCAGGCCATGGTGTTCGGCAACCGCGGCGCCGACTGCGCCACCGGCGTGGCCTTCACCCGCAACCCCAACACCGGCGAGAAGAAGCTCTTCGGCGAGTACCTGGTGAACGCTCAGGGCGAGGACGTGGTGGCGGGCATCCGCACGCCGCAGGAGATCGCCCCGGCCGACGGCTCGCCGGGCCTCGAGAGTGTGTTCCCCGGGGCTTTCGCCGATTTCGCGCGGGTCTGTCAGGTCCTCGAGGACCACTACCGCGAGATGCAGGACGTCGAGTTCACCATCGAGCACGACAAGCTCTACATGCTGCAGACCCGCACCGGCAAGCGCACCGGCCCGGCGGCGGTGGTGATCGCCGTGGACATGGTGGAGGAGGGGCGGATCGACCGCGCCAAGGCGCTTTCCCGGGTGGAGCCGGACCAGCTGATCCAGCTGCTCGCGCCGGTCTTCGACCCGGAGGAGAAGCAGGCCGCGATCGAGGCCGGGCGCCTGTTGGGCAAGGGCCTGGGCGCTGGCCCCGGCGCTGCCGCCGGGCGGATCGCCTTCACCGCCGAGCGCGCCGCCGAGATGGCCGCGGGTGGGCCGGTGCTCTTGGTGCGGGAAGAGACCTCGCCGGACGACATCGTGGGCATGCACGCCAGCCGAGGCATCCTCACCTCCCGCGGCGGCATGACTTCCCACGCCGCGGTGGTGGCTCGCGGCATGGGCAAGCCCTGCGTGGTGGGCGCCGGCTCGATCGCCATCGACGCCGAGGAAGGCGTGCTCTCGGCCAACGGCCACCGCTTCCAGGAAGGGGATCAGCTGTCGATCGACGGCACCACCGGGGAAGTGATCGCCGGCAGCCTGGCCGCCCGGCCGTCGCAGGTGGTGCAGGTGCTGGTGGAGGGCCGGGGCGAGGAGACCCGGGAAGTCCACGCCTTCCGCCTGCTGCTGTCCTGGGCCGACGAGGTGCGGCGACTCAAGGTGCGAGCCAACGCCGACACCCCGCACGATGCCCGCGTGGCCCGAGCTCTCGGTGGCGAGGGAATTGGCCTCTGCCGCACCGAGCACATGTTCTTCGAAACCGAGCGCATCCCCTGGGTGCAGCGGATGATCCTCGCTGCCACTCCCGACGATCGCCAGGCCGCCCTTGCGCACTTGCTGCCGCTCCAGCAGGGGGATTTCGAGGGCATTTTCGAGGCTCTCGAGGGCCTGCCGGTGACCATCCGGCTGCTCGACCCGCCGCTCCATGAGTTCCTGCCCCGCGAGGAGGAGGACGTCGTCGCTCTCGCCGGGGAGATCGGGGTCGCAGTGGAGCTGGTGAAGCAGAAGATCGCCTCCCTCGCCGAGGCCAACCCCATGCTCGGCCACCGCGGCTGCCGCCTGGGCCTGACGGCGCCGGAGATCTACGACATGCAGGTGGAGGCGATCGCCCGGGCCGCGGCCCGGGTGAGCAAGGCCGGCAAGAAGGTGCTGCCGGAGATCATGCTGCCGTTGGTGGGCACCGAGGTCGAGATCGCTCGCCTGCGCAAGAGCACGGCGGCGATCGTCGAGCGGGTCTATGCCGAGGAAGGGGTCTCGGTACACACCCTGATCGGCACCATGATCGAAGTGCCGCGAGCCGCGCTGGTGGCCGACCGGATCGCCCGCCACACCGACTTCTTCTCCTTCGGCACCAACGACCTGACCCAGATGACCTACGGCTATTCGCGAGACGACGTGGGCCACTTCCTGCCGGTCTACCTGGAACAGGAGATCCTGCCCGGCGACCCCTTCGCGCGCATCGACGAGGAGGGAGTCGGCCAGCTGGTGGAGATGGCCTGCCGCAAGGGCCGCCAGACTCGAGCCGACTTGAAGCTGGGAATCTGCGGCGAGCATGGCGGCGATGCCGCCTCGGTGATGTTTTTCGACCGCGTGGGCCTGGACTACGTGTCCTGCTCGCCCTATCGAATCCCGGTGGCGCGCCTGGCCGCAGCTCGCGCCCGGCTTTCGAAGTGAGCCTCGCCTTCGACCGAGAGGCGCCGGAGAGCGGCTTGGCCGAGCCCCTGCCGGCGCTTTCTCCTCATGTAGAATCACACTCCGTGATGGACGCAAGCGGGGCGCGGCAGCCCAGGATCCTGGCGCGGGCCGAGCATCCCATCTCCCGCAAGAACATTTCGGACAACGCCCTCAAAGTCCTCTACCGGCTGCACGGTGCCGGCTTCAAGGCCTACCTGGTGGGCGGCAGCGTGCGCGACCTCATGCTCGGCCGCCAGCCCAAGGACTTCGATGCCGCCACCGACGCCCGGCCCAACGAGATTCGCCGGCTGTTCAGGAACTCGCGGCTGATCGGCCGGCGATTCCGGTTGGTTCACGTCTTCTTCAAGGACGGCGTGGTGGAGGTCTCGACCTTCCGCAAGGTGCCGGACCCGAACGAGCAGGAAGGGGGCGAGGGCGAGCTGCTGATCACCAGCGACAACACCTTCGGCAGCCCCGAGGAGGACGCCTTCCGCCGCGACTTCACCGTCAACGCCCTGTTCTACTCGATCGAAGACTTCAGCGTGATCGATTACGTGGGAGGCGTCGAGGATCTCGAGAACCGGGTGATCCGAGTCATCGGCGACCCGGACATCCGCTTCCGGGAGGATCCGGTGCGGATGATGCGGGCCTGCGAGTTCGCGGCCCGGCTGGGTTTCGGCATCGAGCCGCGCACCCAGGAGGCGATCGACCGCCACCGGCGCGAGCTGGCCAAGGCCTCGCCCGCGCGCCTCACGGACGAGCTCCTGCAGCTGCTGCGTTGCGGCCACTCCGGCCGTGCCCTGCAGTGGATGCTCGAGCTCGGCCTGCTCGAGGACTTGCTGCCGGAGACCCTGGCGATCGTCTCGGCCAGCCAGCGGCGCTACGGCGACTTCTCGCAGCTGCTGCCCACCCTCGACCGGCGTTGTCAGGCGGGGGAGGCGTTCTCGGACGTCGCCGTGCTCGCCGTGCTGCTGCTGCCGGCGGTTCTGGTGCGGCGCTTCGCCCTCGAGGCCGAGCGGGGGCGGGCGATCAGCAAGCACGCTGGAGAGCGCCTGATCGAGCAAGTGGTAGAGCCGTTCGTGCGCCGCTTCGCGCTCTCCAAGGCGAGGGCTCAGGGGCTGTTCCAAGCTCTCTCTCTGTTCCAGGAGTTCGGTGTCGAGCCCCGAACTCCGGCCGAGCGCGTTCGTCTGGCCCGGCGTCCGAGCTTCGGTGACGCCCTGGCGCTCTTGGCCGTGCTGGTCGAGGCCACCGGCGAAGGGGCGGAACTGCTGGCTCTATGGCGGCAGGCCTACGAGCGGGTCGGCCGGCGCCAGCCGCCAGCCCCAGCGAAGGACGAGCAGGAGGAGGACCTTCTCGAGGCCGCCCCGGAGCGAGGTGCGCGCCGAGAGCGCAGGCGTCGCCGGCGGCGCTGAGGCCTGGGCGAGGGGAAAGAAAGGATCTGAGCAGGATGGCAGAGAGTCGAAGCGTGCTGAGCTCCTCGCTCGGCAAGAAGGCGGTGATGGCGGTTAGTGGCCTGATTCTGGTGGGCTTCGTGCTCGCCCACATGGCCGGCAACCTCAAGATGTACCTCGGCCGCGAGGCGTTCAACCACTACGCTGCCGGGCTGCGCGAGCTGGGCCAGCCGTTCTTCCCCCACGGCGGCCTGCTGTGGGTGGCGCGGGGAGTGCTCCTGGCGGCGGTGGTAGCGCACATCGGCTCGGCCTGGCTCCTCACCCGCCAAGCCCAGCGCGCTCGAGCCACCCGGTACCAGCGTCACGCCTACGCCCAGGCAGACTACGCCGTGCGCACCATGCGCTGGGGCGGAGTGATCCTGCTGCTGTTCGTGGTCTACCACCTGCTGCACTTGACCCTGGGCGTGGTCCATCCGAGTTTCACCCACCCGGAAACCCTGCCCGGCGGCACCGAGGCCTACCACGCCTACGAGAACCTGGTGGCTGGCTTCGCCGGACACCCGCTGGTGGCTCTGGCCTACATGGCAGCCAACCTGGCCCTCGGCTTCCACCTCTACCACGGCATCTGGAGCGCCGGCCGCAGCCTCGGCCTCGGTACCGCGAGCTCGGACGCCCTGTGGCGGCGAGCCGCCCTGCTGGTCGCCTTCGTGGTCACCGCGGGCAACCTCTCCTTTCCCATCGCCGTGCTCTGCGGTGTCGTCAAGTAGGGAGGCGCCATGATCCTCGACGCCAAGATCCCCAGCGGGCCGCTCGCCGAGAAGTGGGACAACCACAAGGCCCATCTGAAGCTGGTCAACCCGGCGAACAAGCGCAAGTTCCAGATCCTCATGGTGGGCACCGGCCTCGCCGGTGGCTCGGCCGCCGCCAGCCTGGGCGAGATGGGTTACAACGTGACCTGCTTCTGCTACCAGGACAGCCCCCGCCGAGCCCACTCGATCGCCGCCCAGGGCGGCATCAACGCGGCCAAGAACTACCAGAACGATGGCGACAGCGTGTTCCGCCTGTTCTACGACACCGTCAAGGGCGGCGACTTCCGGGCCCGCGAGGCCAACGTCTATCGCCTGGCGCAGCTGTCGGTGTCGATCATCGATCAGGCGGTGGCGGCCGGCGTGCCCTTCGCCCGCGAGTACGGCGGCTACCTCGCCAACCGCTCCTTCGGCGGCGCCCAGGTTTCGCGCACCTTCTACGCCCGCGGGCAGACCGGCCAGCAGCTCCTCTTGGGCTGCTATCAGGCCTTGTCCCGGCAGGTGGAGCGGGGCACCGTGAAGATGGTGCCGAAAACCGAGGTGCTCGACCTGGTGGTGGTGGACGGCACCGTACGCGGGCTCATCACCCGCGACCTGCGCACCGGGGAGATCCGCCGCCATGTCGGCGACGCCGTGGTGCTCGCCACCGGCGGCTACT
This sequence comes from uncultured Acidobacteriota bacterium, assembly GCA_937867335.1. Lineage (GTDB taxonomy): Bacteria > Acidobacteriota > Thermoanaerobaculia > Multivoradales > SZUA-115 > JAXLQX01. Next base: position 53,078 of record CALMKX010000128.1, on the reverse strand, counting down.
CGAACGTCTTCTACCTCTCCACCAACGCCAAGGGCTGCAACGCCACGGCGATCTGGCGGGCTTACCGTCGCGGCGCCCACTTCGCCAATCCCTGTTTCACGCAGATCCACCCTACGGCGATTCCGGCTTCCGGGGACTACCAGTCCAAGCTCACGCTGATGAGCGAGTCCCTGCGCAACGACGGACGCATCTGGGTGCCGGCGAAGCAGGGCGACCACCGCCGCCCCGGGGAGATCCCGGAAGCCGAGCGGGATTACTACCTCGAGCGCCGCTACCCGAGCTTCGGCAACCTGGTGCCCCGCGACGTGGCCTCCCGGGCGGCCAAGCAGGTGGTGGACGAGGGCCGGGGCGTGGGCCCCACCGGGGTGGGTGTCTACCTCGATTTCTCGGACGCCATCGGACGGCTGGGCCGCGACACCATCGAGGACCGCTACGGCAACCTCTTCGAGATGTACGAGCGGATCACCGGGGAAGACCCCTACCAGGTGCCGATGCGCATCTACCCGGCGCCGCACTACACCATGGGCGGGTTGTGGGTGGACTACAACCTGATGTCCACTTTGCCCGGCCTGTTCGTGATCGGCGAGGCGAATTTCTCCGACCACGGCGCCAACCGCCTCGGCGCGAGCGCCCTGATGCAGGGGCTGGCAGACGGCTACTTCGTGCTGCCCTACACCCTGGGCCACTACCTGGCCCCGCGCATGGGCCAGAAGCTCAGCACCGACCACCCGGCTTTCGCCGCGGTGGAGGAGGAAGTGCGCGAGCGACAGGCGAAGTTCCTCGCCACGCGCGGCTCACGGACAGTGGACTCCTTCCATCGCGAGCTCGGCAAGTTGATGTGGGACGAATGCGGCATGGCGCGTACGGCCGAGGGGCTGGGCAGGGCGCTCGAGCGCATTCCCCAGCTGGCCGAGGAGTTCTGGCGCGACGTGCGGGTGGTGGGCGACGGCGAATCGGTGAACCAATCGCTCGAAAAGGCCGGGCGGGTGGCGGATTTCTTTGGCCTGGCCGAGTTGATGTGCCGCGACGCCCTGGCCCGGGATGAATCCTGCGGTTGCCATCTCCGCCTGGAGCATCAGACGCCTGAAGGCGAGGCGCTGCGGCGGGACGACCGGTTCCGCCATGTGGCCGCCTGGAGCTACCACGGGGAAGGCGAACCGCCCGTGCGCCACCGCGAGGAGCTGGTGTTCGAGAATGTCGAGCTGACGCAAAGGAGCTACAAGTAATGAACCTCACCCTCTACATCTGGCGCCAGGCCAGGGGCGAGGCCGAGGGCCGGCTGGTGCGCTACGACGCGCCGGACATCAACCCGGATATGTCGTTCCTCGAGATGCTGGACGTGGTGAACGAGCGGCTGATCCACCAAGGGGAGCGGCCAATCGAGTTCGAGCACGACTGCCGGGAGGGGATCTGCGGCTCCTGCGGGGTGGTGGTGGACGGTATCGCTCACGGCCCGCTGCCGGCCACGGCCACCTGCCAGCTCCACATGCGCCACTTCAAAGACGGCGACTCCCTCACCATCGAGCCCTGGCGGGCCAAGGGCTTCCCGGTAGTCCAGGACCTGGTGGTGGACCGCGGCGCTTTCGATCGCATCATCCAGGCGGGGGGCTTCATCTCGGCTTCGACCGGCAACGCTCCCGAGGCGAACTCGCTGCCGGTGGGCAAGGACGTGGCCGAGCTGGCCATGGACGCCGCGGAGTGCATCGGCTGCGGCGCCTGCGTGGCGCAGTGCCCGAATGGAGCGGCTCATCTCTTCACCGCCGCCAAGCTGGCTCACCTCGGGCTCCTGCCCCAGGGGCAGCCGGAGCGCTACCAGCGGGTGGTGGCGATGGTGGAGCGGATGGAGCAGGAAGGCTTCGGCTCCTGCTCGAACTTCCGGGAGTGCGAGGCGGTCTGCCCGAAGCAGGTTTCCAGCCACTGGATCAGCCGAATGAACCGGGACTATCTGAAGGCCCAGCTATTCCTGGACAGGGGGCCGGAGAAGAAGCGGGCGAGCGGTCCTGGATAGGGGAGCCGGAGCAGCGGGGGAGGCGAGCTTGCCGTCTCCCCCGAGCCTCGATCGACCTGGGTCTCAGCAGTAGCTGGGATCGTTGCTGCAAAGGCAGGCGATCCACTCGTCCTCGCAGCCCCAGATGCACCACTGATCTCCCTGGCACCAGTAGACACAGCGGTTGAAGCGGGCGTCGCAGAGCCCGGTGGAAACCTGCTGCGGCTCGGGGGCGACCAGCTGAGCGATCGCTGGAGCAGGCACTCCTGCCACGTTAGCCGGGTCGGCCGCGGCAATCGCGGCCCCTTCAGCCCAGACGGGGCTCGCGAGCCAGGCCACGGCCAGGGCGGTAAGAGCGAAAAGACGGACGTTCTTCATCGAGATTCCTCCTCGGCGAGAGCCGTGCCGAGCACGGGCTCTACTTGCAGAAGTGGCAGACGTTGCAGGTGCAGCCCTCGTAGGCGCCGTCGCAGCGGTCCAGGCAGTTGACATCGGTGCCGCAGGCGGCACGGCAGTTCCTCAGGGCCGTCAAGCAGTTTCCGATGCAACCCGTGGCCAGGAGTGTGGGAGCGGGAGTGACGATGGACGCCTCAGCCTGCGAGACCTCCAAGACGGTGAAGTCGAGCGCGTCAGCCGGAGCGGCGACGCAGGGATGGGTGGTGGGATGATTCGGTGCCGGTTGGGCAGTCGGGGCTTCCGCAGTCGCGAGAGTGGCCAGGCACAGCAAGAAAATCGAAGCCAAGACGGTTCGCTTCATGGCAGGTCTCCTAGGACGGTGGTTGAGTGGGGAAGCGCATGTCGACCTCGAATGTTACGATCATGAATCTCTTATTGCAATGCCTCTGTCTGTAAGATTCAATAGGCGGTCTTGGCTTGCAAGCCACCAAGCCTTCCCCCTGTTGGGCGTTGGAGTCTTGGTGCGGTCAGCCTGGAAGAGCTCACCGCTCTCAGCGGGGGCGGGTTGAGGCCAAGGGCCTTACCGTCGGGCCGAGTACAGGGTCGGCCCGACGGTCTGGGGCTGTGGGCTAGCGGCAGAAGTGACAGGCGTTGCAGGTGCAGCCCTCGTACTGGAGGAGGCAGCGATCCTTGCAGTTGACATCGGTGCCACAGGCCGCGACGCAGGCCGTGCGAACGGCCGCGCACTGGCTGAGGCAGCTGACAACTACTGGGGCCGGGGTGAGCAGCGAAGCGTCGGGCGCAGGCGTTTCCAGGGCGCTGAGGTCGAGCGAGTCGGCCGGAGCGGTCGTTGCCGGCTGGGCCGTGGGGACTCCTGCGGCAGCGACAGTGGCGAAGCACAGCGCCAGGATCGAAGCCAGTACGGTTCTCTTCATGACAGACCTCCTTGAAACGAGGGTGGGTGAGAGTCGAGCCTCGACTCCGAATACTACGCTAGTACAATTCTTGGTTCAATGGCTTTGTCTGTAAGGCCAGATAGTGGGCCAAGGATGGAGGCGAGAACCTGCTTCCGGACTGGCGAGAGGAGGCTGCGCAGAGCGCCGGGGCACACCGAAGCAAGAGGCGGAGCGGCGGCGAGCCGCCCCGCACGAGCGGAAACTACGGAGTGGCGCTGCAGTCCGCCGCGCAGAACTGGTACTGCTCGTTGCAGGAGTCGCTGCAGCCGGGGGACTGGCCGCAGTCGAACAGGCATACCCGCAGGGAGGCGCGGCAGCCGCGGATGCAGGCGCCGTTGATCGGCAGCAGGGCCACCAAGAGCGGGTCGGCTTCGAGGGCTACGGTCAGGCTGGCGGCCGGGCCGGAGCTCGGCGCGAGCGTGGGAGTGGGGGCGGGCTCGGCGCCAGCCGGAACCGCGAGGGCGGCGACCACCAGCAGGGCGGCGAAGACACTGAGAATTCGGCTCATGGATCGGTTCTCCTTGTTGGTTGAGTCCTTGTCTGGGGAAGTCAGCTGACTGCGTCGAAGCTACGAAGCTCCTCGCGCCCTGGATGAGCGCGCCTGCGGGTATGCTGAGGCCGCCATGAGCCGCCTCTCCCGCGCTTCGCTTGCGACCTTCTGCTTGGCCCTGCCGCTGGTTACCGCGACCAGAGTCGCTGCTCAACTACCCGCGGTCCAACTGCAGCCGGTGGGCCCTGAGCTGAGCCGCCCGGTGGCCATCACCCATGCCGGAGACGACCGGCTCTTCGTTACCCTCCAGGGCGGCAGGGTGGTGATTCTCGAGCGCGGACTGCTGCGCTCGGAGCCTTTCCTCGACATCGAAGACCGGGTGAGCTGCTGCGGCGAGCAGGGCCTGCTTTCCGTGGCCTTCCATCCGCTGTACTCGCAGAACGGCTTCTTCTTCGCGGACTACACCGGCGCGGGGGGAGAAACCGTGATCTCCCGTTTTTCCGTGTCGCCTGCAGATGCCAACCGGGCTCTGGCCACCAGCGAGAAGGTGCTGCTGCGCATCCCCCAGCCGTTCGCCAACCACAACGGTGGCCAGCTCCAGTTCGGTCCGGACGGTTACCTCTACGTCGGTATGGGCGACGGCGGCTCCGGCTTCGACCCTCAATGCCGCGCCCAGGACGACTCCAGCCTGCTGGGCAAGCTGCTCCGCCTGGACGTGGACCAGAGCCCGGATGCACCGCCGTACCATGGCATCCCGGCCACCAACCCCTTCCGAGGCGCTGGAGCGCCCCTCGACGAGATCTGGGCCAAGGGCCTGCGCAACCCCTGGCGTTTCTCCTTCGACCGCCAGAGCGGCGACCTCTACCTGGGCGATGTGGGCCAGAACAGCCAGGAGGAGATCGATCGGCAGCCGGCGGGCAGCGCCGGAGGCGAGAACTACGGCTGGAAGCTGCTCGAAGGAGACCTCTGCCTCGGCTCCGCGGCCGGCTGCGGATTTCCCGTGCCCGCCTGCGGCTCCTCGGGCTACAACTCGCCGATCCTCACCTACGGCCACCAGAGTGGCCGCTGTGCGGTGACCGGCGGCTACGTCTACCGCGGAAGCCGGCTGCCGGCCCTCGCTGGGGCCTACCTCTTCGGCGACTACTGCACCGGCGAGGTGTGGGCAGCCCGACAGAACGGAGGCGCCTGGGTAAGGGAGCTGCTGTCGGCGGCGCCGGCCGAGCTCACCACCTTCGGCGAGGACGCCGCGGGCGAGCTCTACCTGGCGGCCGGCAACCGGGTCTATCGCGTGGCGGCGCCGCTGCCCACCCACTGCACCGCCGGCCCCAACACCCTCTGCCTCCTGGGCGGGCGCTTCCTGGTGGAGGCGAGTTGGCGCACGGAGGGCGGAGCGAGCGGCCAGGGCACGGCGGTGCCGCTCACGAGCGATGCGGGCTACTTCACCTTTTTCAGCCCGAACAATCCGGAGCTTTTCGTCAAGGTGATCGACGCCTGCGCGCCGCCTTTCGACCGCTACTGGGTGTTCGTGGCGGGGCTGACCGACGTCGAGGTGAGCCTGCACGTGGTGGACGTCGAGGCCGGGGCCGATCAGACGTACTCGAGCCCGCTGGGTCAGGCCTTTCGGCCCGTGCAGGACACCCAGGCCTTCGCCACCTGCCCGTGAGGGCGAAGGCCCGCCTCCGACCGGGAGGCGGGCAGTGGAAGGGCTACTGGCAGAGTTCCCGGCAGACGTCGAGACAGTCCACGTACTCGGCGGTACAGGCGTCACTGCATGCGGTGTCGCCGGACGGGCAGGCGGCCACGCAGGCGTTGTAGTTGGCGCGGCAAGCGCGGTTGCGGATGCAGGTGGTGTAGCAGCCGGGATCGGCCAGCCTGGGCTGCCACTGCGTGGCCGGAGAGAGGTCGAGAGGGCTGGAGATTTCCCGGGCGGCCACGGGCGACTGGCGCGCCTCGCAGGAGGCTGGCACGAAGCTCTCTGCGAAGGCTGAGACCGATGCGAGGAAGGCGAGGGCGAGGACCGGCAGAAGCTTGTTCATGGAGATCTCCTCTGTGAGAGCGGTCGCCCCGAGCGGGCGGACCGAGACGGTTCCGAGCTTGTACTGCCTCCCTAGGGGTGCCGCGGAAGGCCGGGGAAGGGACGCGATGTTGAACCGCGCCCGGGCCGGCGCCGTAGAAGCTCAGGAGCCCTGAAACCTGGAGCCCCTTCTTGGCATCCAAGCCCTGGACGATGAGCTTCCCCCCTGCTGCCCCGACGCCGAGCTTCCCGTTCCGCATCCTCTCCCGCGTGGGCGAAGGCGCCATGGGAGTGGTCTACCGCGCCCTCGACCCCGCTCTGGACCGCCCGGTGGCGATCAAGGTGTTGCACCGGGAGGTGCTCGAGAGTCGGGACGCCGCCCGCGCCCGGGAGAACCGCCTGCGCTTTCTCCAGGAGGCCCGGGCCGGGGCGGCCCTGTCGCACAGCAATGTCACGGTGATCCACCACGTCGGGGAGGAAGGCGGGCAGCCCTATATCGTGATGGAGTGGCTCGAAGGCTCGACCCTCGAGGAGGTGCTCAGCAAGCGGGCTCCGCTGGCGCCGGCGGAGGCGAACGAGCTCGCCGGCCAGCTGCTCGCGGCGCTCGAAGCCGCCCATGCCCGGGGCATCGTGCACCGGGACATCAAGCCCGCGAATCTGGTGCTGTTGACCGACGGCCGACTCAAGGTCACGGACTTCGGCATCGCCCGGCTCCAGGAAGGCGAGCTGGTCAAGACGCGCGCCGGGGAGGTCTTCGCCACGCCTCTCTTCGCCTCGCCCGAGCAGCTGCGGGGCGAGCAGGTGGATGCCCGCTCGGACCTCTTCTCGGCAGCTGTGGTGCTCTATCAGGCTCTTTCGGGCGAGCTGCCTTTCGAAGGACAGGGTTACCTCGAGGTCGCTCATAAGGTGCTGAGCGCCGAGCCCCGTCGCCTCGAACAGCTGGTACCTGGACTTTCGTCCAAAGTGGCTGCGGTGGTGCACCGAGCCCTGGCCAAGGACCGCGCCCGCCGCTTCGGTTCGGCGGCGGAGATGGCCCGGGCGCTGGCGGCGGCCGTGGCCGCGAACGAACCCCAGCGCCCAGAGGCCGCTGGTTCGGAGCTGGCTCCAGCTCCCGGCCAGGGCTGGCTCGAGGGCCTCGTCGCCGAGCCGCCCGCTGCGCTCGCTCAGGTACTCCACACCTGGCCGGCTCGACCGCTCGGCCCTCAGCCGGTGGCGGGCCTGCTCGAGCGCCTCCTCGAAGTACCGCTTCACGCCGAGCCCTTCTCCGGAGCGGCCCGGCTGGGCTCTGCCTGGGTGCTGCTGGCCGATGGGGTGGTCTGGGCCGCCCTCGATGAGCGCACCGGCCTTGCCGGGGACCGCGTTCTCGAGCTCCTCCCGGAGCGGGCCGAGGCTACCCTCCATGCCGCCCCGAATGAGTTGGGGGCCCCCGGAGTGCGGGTGCTCGCCTCCTGGCTCAACGTTCCCATCGTGCGTCACGGCGATCTGGACTCGAGCTTCGTCAACCTCGAGGCCTTGGCCCGCAGGCTTTGCCAGGAGGGCTTCGCCGGTTTTCTGGAGCTCGCCACGGGGACTTCCTGGGGGCGCGTGCTCCTCGCCGGGGGCCGGAGCCCGCTGCGACTCTTCGGCGGCGATTGGCAGGGACTACCTCTCGACCGCCCCTGGCCCGAGCTGGTGGCCGCCTTGCCCCTCAAGGCGCGGGTGCTCGAGGCCCAGGAGCGGCCCTTGAGCCTTTCCTACCGGCGGCTGTTCCCGGGCTTCGAAGTTCTGACGCAGCGAGGCACGGGCACTGGCGCAGCGGCGGATCCGGTTCTCGTGCCGCAGCCGAGCTCTTCCGCGCATCGAGGAGCGCGCGAAACCTCGCCGCTCGCTCTCGAGAAGGCCCCGGCCTATCGGCTGCTGGGCTGGCTTCTCAGCGACGGTGGCGCCTTCTTTCGCGAGCGAGACCGTGCCGCGAAGTGGAAATACCTGGTGGAGTGGCTGGCCGACGTGCGCTCGGCCCGGCTGTACGCCGAACTCGCCGGCTCCGGCTTCGACTTTGCCACCTTCGACGGCACCGGCAAGCTGCTGCATCTGGCTCGCCGGGTGGACTTCGCCGACCGCGAGGCCGCATCTCGCTTCATCGACGATGTCGCCCGGGTGAAGGCCGAACGCATCAAGACGGGGGATGTGGGTGGCGCCTTGCTGGTGGCGCGCCAGCTCTCTCCCGGCCTCCTGGACGCCTACGGAGGCGGCGGCTCGCTCTCGGAGTCCGGCCGGCGCTTCGCGGTGGAGGAGAGCTTCACCGGCTACGAGGGCTTCGTGCGCGTGGGGCCCCGGCGAGGCTTTCATTTGCTGCTGGTGGAAGAGAGCGAGAGCGGCTTCCGGCCCATTCTGCCGTAGCCAAGAAGACACCGGGGGAGCGCTTGACGGAGCCGCGGCTCTGAACTATAGTAAACCAAGTGGTTCACCATCAGCCTGCCGACCTCGACTCCGTCTTCGCCGCTCTGGCGGATCCCACCCGCCGGGCCATCCTCGGCCGCCTGCGCGACGGCGAGCGCTCGGTGAGCGAGCTGGCGGCGCCGCTGCCGATGTCCCTGGTGGCGGTTTCGAAGCACCTGGCGGTGCTCGAGCAGGCCGGCCTGATCGAGCGGCGGCTCCAAGGCCGCACCCGCTGGTGCCGGCTGGTCGCCACGCCGATGCAAGAGGCTGCGCTGTGGATCGAAGGCTATCGACGCTTCTGGCGGGAGCAGCTCGACCGCCTGGCTAGATATCTCGAAGAGACCAAGGACGAGGAGGAGAGCCCATGCCCAGCCAAGCCGCCGACACCACCCTCACCCTCCATCAGGTCTTCGCGGCGAAGCCCGAGAGGGTCTTCAAAGCCTGGACCCGGGCGGAGGAGCTGAAACGTTGGAGCGCCCCCGGGGACTACACGGTGCCCCACGCCGAAGTGGATCTACGAGTAGGGGGCGGCTTCGTGATCCACATGCAAGCGCCGAACGGCACCCTGCACCGGGTAGGAGGCGAATATTCTGAGATCGACCCGCCTCGACGGCTGGTCTACTCGTGGCGCTGGGAGTCCCAGCCCGAGAGCCCCGTGACACGGGTGAGCGTAGAGTTCCGTGCCCACCCCGAAGGCACCGAGGTGGTCTTGGTCCATGATCTGTTCCTGGACGAGGAGCAGCGAGATCGGCACCGCATGGGCTGGCAGGGCTGTCTCGACAACCTGGCCAAATTCCTGGGCTAGCGGCCCCCAAAACGACTCAACCGAATCAACCTGGAGACGACATGAGAGCGATCGACCCGATCCTGATGGAGCTGGACCAAGAAGGGCAGACCACCCGCCGAGTGCTCGAGCGGGTCCCGGAGGACAAGCTGGGCTGGCGGCCGCATGCGAAATCGATGACCCTGGGCCAGCTGGCATTCCACGTGGCCACCACGCCAGGCAACGTTGCCGAGATCGCCAGCAAGGAAAGCTACGAGTTCCAGGGCTTCACGCAGCCCGAGCCAGCGAGCAAAGCGGAGCTGCTCAAGGCGTTCGAGGACAGCCTGGCCCAGGCCAAGAGCGTGCTGGGAGGCCTCTCCGACGAGCAGGCCATGGCCACCTGGACGGCCACCAAGGAAGGCGCTGTGCTCATGAGCCTGCCGCGGATCGGGTTGTTGCGGGCCATCCAGCTCAACCATTGGTACCACCACCGCGGCCAACTGACGGTGTATCTCCGCCTCCTGGATGTGCCGCTGCCCTCGGTTTACGGGCCGTCGGCGGACGAGAATCCCTTCGGTTGACGGCTGCGAGTCGGGCTCCCGGCGTGGCTCCGGGGGCCCGGCGAGCTCCGCAACGAGCGGCTCAGGCCCGGAACTCGAACTTCTCGAGATCGAGCCGCTTGTCGAGGGCCCTCTGGAACTCGGGTGCCGCCATTGCTCCGACTGGCTGGCCGCTGGTCTTCTCGAGCTCGCCCATGAGCTGCCACCACACGCGCTCCCGGCGGGAGATCTCATCCAGGTCTCGCACCTGGCCGAACTGCTGCACGTAGCGGTTGTGGCGGCAGAGCATACGGAAGGCGTGGACGGTGTTCGGGCGGTTCTTGGGCAAGCCCAGAAGGCGGACGTCGTTGCCCACTTCGTGCACCGGCTGGCCCCATTCGCTGTAGCTGCCGAAAATGGTCCCCAGCTTCTCGAGGGCCCGCGCCAGGCGGTCCTGGCCGAAGCGGTTCAGAGCCTTGGAGATTACCGGCAGGGTGACGTTGCGGTGCAGCGTGGGATCGGCCAGACGGACGTCCACGCCCAGCTCCTGGCGCACGATGTCGCGGATCTGCTCGGAGGTGATGCGGTTGTCGGTGGCGAGGTGGATGCGCTCGCCCACGGCCTGGGCCCGTTTGGTGGCAGCGAGGATGCCCTCGACCACCCAGTCGACCGGGATCAAGTTGAGCTGAGCGGTGGGATCCGCCGGGAAAATGCAGGCCATCCGCGCCAGCATCGCGCCGGTGGAGCGTTCGCGCCAGCTGCCCTTGGCCTCGGTCAGCGCCTGATGAGCGCGGCCGAAGACGTTCACCGGCGCGTTGACCACCTTGGTATCACCGCGGTTGTTGCCGGCGCGGGACTCGCCGATGACGATCGCCGGATTGAGCTGGACGACTCTCAGACCCTGCTCGAACAGGAAGCGCTCGGTTTCGAGCGAGGCCATGGCCTTGGTGAGCTCGTAGTAGTTGTTGTAGAAGTTCCGCGGGAAGACGATCTCATCCTCCCGGGCCGCTTGGCGCATCTGCCGGCCATGGATGTAGGACGTTTCGATGGCCAGGTGCGCCACGAAAGGGCTGTCGGCGGCGCTCTGCAGGCCGGTAGAGAAGGCCAGGGCGTTCTGGGTGCCGAGCACGTTGGCGCGGAAGGACTCCTCGTAGGGGTCGTCGAAGGCCACGCTCGCCGCGCAGTGGATCACATGGGTGAGGCTCTCCTGCAGGCGCTCGAGCTCGTCGGGCTCGATGCCCATGCCGGGCAGCTCGATGTCGCCGGCGATGAAGCGGAACTTGGCCCGGAGCTCCGGGGTATCGAGCCACAGTTGGCGGAGCAGCTCCTCGCCCCGCTGGGCCGGGGGAATCACTTCGCGCACTTCGCCCGTCTTGCGATCCTTGACCACCCGGGGCCGGATCAGCACCACCATCTCGACGATGTCCGGGTCGTGGGCGGCCTGCCAGAGGATCTCCTTGCCCACGAAGCCGGTGCCGCCGGTCAACAGTACGCGGAGCTGCAGCTTGCCTCCGGCCGTCGCCGTCGTCAGTCTTTCGGCCGCCGCGTGCTGCAGCGCCTCCACCTTGGCGTTGATCTCTTCGCGGGTCCAGGGAAGCTGCTTGAAGCGGAAGTAGTACTCCCGCTCCTTCAGGCCGAAGAGGCTCCTCGCCACCCGCTCCGGCTCGCTGCCGAACAAGCGGGCGATGGTGCTTGCGGCCTTGAAACCCATCTCTCGCACTTCGCGCATCCACTTGCGAGCTTGCTCCTCGTCGCCGGTGCGCCGCACGATGCGGCTCATCATGCGCCGGGCCTGGACGTCCACGATGTGGTAGTCCCGGTGGTGGTGCACCAGGAGCTGGCGGGGGAGGATCTCGACCTCGAGCACCTCGCCGGTGGCCAGGCTGACTTTCTCGATGTAATGGTTGGGCGAGATCTCGGGCGATACGCTGGCACTCTTGCGCATGGAAAGCCTCCGGGCCTGGCTCGCTGCCGTCGGGAGCTTTCTTGTAGTCGGAATCCGCTGGGAAGTCAACGCGATCCGCCGGGGAAGAAGAAAGATCTTCGCCTCGGGAAGCTCTCCGGGGCGGCGAGGGAGAGAGCCTTGGAGGGCTGCGCTATCATCCGGCGCGGTGGCTATCGACCCCCGACTGCGGGCGCTCGCCCGGCGGCTGATCGAGCTTTCGGCGTCGCTCACCGGCACGACCATCGGCGTGGCGACGCGCGAGCCGGCCGTGGCCCTCAGCTTCGACGACGGCCCGGATCCGGAATGGACGCCACGCTTCGCCGAGCTGCTGGAGGCTCACGGCGCTCGGGGCACCTTCTTCCTGGTGGGCAAGAGCGCCGCCGCTCATCCCGAGCTCTTGGAGCGACTGGCCGAGGGCGGCCATGCCTTGGCCAACCATACCTGGGACCACCCGTCGCTGCCCACGTTGCGTGGGCGCTATCGTCGCACCCAGCTGCGCTGGTGCCGGCAAGCCCTGGGGCGCCACGACAGCGGCCTCTTCCGCCCGCCCTACGGTCACCAGACGTTGCTCTCCCAGCTCGATGCCACCCTGCTCGGCTATCGGGTGGTGACCTGGAACGCCATCGCCGAGGATTGGCTCGCGGACCCTCCCGAGCAGCTGGTGGCGCGGGTGGAGCGACGGCTCGGGCCCGGCTCGATCGTGCTCTTCCACGATCGCCTCTACACCACGATCGATCCGGCCTTCAGCGACCGGACACCGACTCTCGAGGCGGTCGAGATGCTGCTCGCCCGCCATGCCGGCCGCTATCGCTTCGTCACCGTCCCGGAGCTGCTTCGCCTGGGCCCGGCCCGCAAGTGGCATCACTATCAGCGGCCCGATCTCGATTGGCTGCACCGCCTGAGCTGAGTCCGCTTTGAAAGTCTCGGTGGTCATCCCTTGCCGTAACGCCGCCACCACGCTCGGGGCGCAGCTGGAGGCCCTCTGCCGGCAGGAATGGGCGGGGGAGTGGGAAGTGGTGGTGGCCGACAACGCCTCCACGGATGGTTCACGTCAAGTGGCGGAGAGTTTCCGCGGCCGCCTGCCGGCCCTCCGGGTGGTCGATGCCTCGGGCCACTCCGGCCCGGGGGGCTCGCGCAACGCCGGGGCCCTTGCCGCCACGGGGGACGCCCTCGCCTTCTGCGATGCCGACGACGAGGTGGCCCCCGGCTGGCTCGCCGCTATGGCTCGAGCCCTCGCCGAGCACGAGCTGGTGGCCGCTCGCTACGAGATGCGCAAGCTCAACCCCCCCTGGCTGGTGACGGCCCGCGGCGAGCATCAGCATGAGGGGCTGAACCCCTACACCTACCCGCCCTATCTACCCCATGCCGGTGGCGGAGGGCTGGGAGTGCGCCGGAGCTTGCACCTCCAGAGCGGAGGCTTCGACGAGACTTTGCCGGCCCTCGAGGACACCGACTACTGCTGGCGCCTGCAGAGGGCCGGGGTCGAGCTTTCCTTCGTCTCGGAAGCCGTGGTTCATGTGCGCTACCGCCAAGACCTGTCCGACCTCTTCCGGCAAACCTACCGGTTCGGCCTCTACAACGTGCTGATCTACCGGCGCTACCGCCCTCTCGGGATGCCGCGGCTGCCCTGGTGGCTGGGACTTGCCAAGTGGGGCCGGCTCGTACTGGGGGTACCGTCGATCCTCTGGCCCGGCCGCCGCGCGGCCTGGCTGCATCAGCTCGCCTGGCGCTCGGGCAGGCTGGTCGGCTCGCTGCGGTATCGCGTCTGGGGGCTCTAGGAGCTTGTGGCAATGCTTCCACAATCGCTGAGCTGCTCCACAGGAGGCGCGAATTGAAATATCCTGCGGGCGTCGTGAAGCGAAAGCTCTAATCACTCGGCTGGGGAGGCCCGACTTTCATGGCTGCGTTGCGTCCGATCGTTGAAATCGCTGAGAGCCTTGGTGTTCGCCGGGAGCATCTGGTGCCGTATGGAGACCTCAAGGCCAAAGTTCGCCTGGAGGCTCTGGAGAGTGGCCGCAAGCCCGGGCGGCTGATTCTGGTGTCGGCAGTGACCCCGACCGACGCCGGCGAGGGCAAGACCACCATGTCCATCTCGCTCGCTCAGGGCCTCGCGCGCATCGGCGAGCGGGCCTGCCTGGCCTTGCGAGAGCCGTCGCTGGGGCCGGTATTCGGCATGAAGGGAGGCGCCACGGGCGGAGGCAAGTCGACCGTCGAGCCTTCGGTGGACATCAACCTGCACTTCAACGGCGACTTCCACGCCATCAGCACCGCCAACAACCTGCTCGCAGCCCTGCTCGACAACCACCTCCACCACGGCAATGCGCTTGGCCTCGACCCGCGCAAGATCCTCTGGCGGCGGGTGATGGACCTTTCGGACCGCTCCCTGAGAAAGACCATCATCGGCCTCGGTGGGGCCACCGAGGGTGTGCCGCGAGAGACCGGCTTCGACATCACTCCCGCCTCGGAAGTGATGGCCGTGCTCTGCCTCTCGCAGGGCGAGCAGGATCTGCGCGAACGGCTCTCGAGGCTGATGGTGGGAGTCGATCGCGAGGGCAAACCGGTGACCGCGGCGGACCTGAAGGCGGTCGGCTCGATGATGGCCCTCCTGGCCGAAGCGATCAAGCCGAACCTGGTACAGAGCGTGGAAGGTGTGCCGGCGTTCATCCACGGCGGTCCCTTCGCCAACATCGCCCACGGCTGCAACTCGGTGCTCGCCACCCGCATGGCTCTCGCCTACGGCGATTGGGTGATCACCGAGGCCGGCTTCGGTGGCGACCTCGGGGGCGAGAAGTTCTTCGACATCAAATGCGCCTCGGCCGGCCTGGCGCCGGCGGCCGTGGTGATGGTGGCGACCATCCGAGCCCTCAAGCGGCACGGTGGCGTGGCCAAGACGGCCCTCGCCCAGCATGATCCGGCGGCCGTCGAGCGTGGTCTGCCCAACCTCGAGAAGCACCTCGAGAACATGCGCCTGTTCGAGCGGCCGACGCTGGTAGTGCTCAACCGCTTCAACGGGGACCAGGAGGACGAGATCGAGGTTGTGCGCCGCGCCTGTGCCGGCTGGGGCGTGGCCTTCGCTGTCTGCGACGGCTTCGCCGCCGGCGGCGAAGGCTCCACCGAGGCGGCTCGCGCCTTGACCGAGATCGCCCTCAGCGAGCCGCCGCCGGTTCGCCGGCTCTACAACGACGACGACCCGCCGAAGGTCAAGATGGAAACCCTGGCCCGCAAGATCTACGGCGCCGACGGAGTGATCTACCAGAAAGAGGCCGACCGGGAGCTCGCCGAGATCTCTCGGCTGGGCTACGACCGCCTGCCGCTCTGTGTCGCCAAGACCCAGATGTCCTTCTCCGACGACGCCAGCAAGGCCGGGCGCCCCACCGGCTTCCGCATCACGGTGCGCAACGTCGTGCTGTCGGCGGGCGCCGGCTTCCTGGTGCCGATCCTGGGGCCGATCCTGCGCATGCCCGGGCTGCCGCTGGTGCCTCAGTCCGACAAGGTCGACCTGGTGGACGGCAAGGTGGTGGGCGTCGGCTAGCTCGGTTCGACCGGCTCCGGCCCGCCGGCCCGGAAGAGTTCCTTGCGCAGGCCGAGTTCGCGCATTTTGTCGTAGAGCGAGCGCGGGTCGAGCCCCGAGCGGCGGGCCGTCTCGCCGATCCGCCCGCCGGTCGCCTTGAGCTGCTCGGCGAGGTAGGCCCTCTCGAGGGCGATGATCACGTCCTTGCGCACACTCTTGAGCGGCTTCGACAGCCAGTCTTGAGGCACCGCGAGGCCCGCCCCGCTCGGCCCCAGCTCGCCGTCGCTCGCCGACCGCCGGCGCCGGGCGATGTTGTCTGGCAGGTCGGCGAGGGTGATCTGGTGTCCCTCGCAGAGCAGCACCGCCCGCTCCATGACGTTGATGAGCTCGCGGACGTTGCCCGGCCAGGCGTAGTCGATCAAGGCCTCGAGCGCTTCGTCGGTGACCGACTCGGCGTGGCGGCCCAGCCGCAGGCGGAAGCGCGTGAGGTAGCTCATCACCAGGGCGGGGATGTCCTCGCGTCGCTCCCGGAGCGGTGGAACCGTGAGCGTTACCACGCCCAGGCGGTAGTAGAGGTCGCTGCGGAACTCCTTCTTCTCGATCGCTTCCTCGAGGTTGCGGTTGGTGGCGGCCATCACCCGTACGTCGACCTCGATAGTCTGCTCGCCACCCACCCGCTGGATCTTGCGCTCCTGCAGCACGCGCAGCAGCTTCGCCTGGAGGTGCGGCGACATGTCCGCAATCTCGTCGAGGAAGATGGTGCCGCGATGGGCCAGCTCGAAGTAGCCCCGGCGCGAGCGGATCGCACCGGTGAAGGCCCCTTTTTCGTGGCCGAAAAGCTCCGATTCGAGCAGCGAATCCGGCACGGCCGCGAGGTTGACGCCGATGAACGACGCCTGCGCCCGCGGGCCTTCGGTGTGGATGGCATGGGCCAGCCACTCTTTGCCCACGCCGGTCTCGCCGAGGATCAAGAGAGAGCTGTCCGAGGCGGCGACGCGGCGAGCAAGGTCGAGCAGCTCCTGCATGCCCTCGCTCGCCGAGGCGAAGTCCGAGAGGTGATAGTGCTCGTCGGGCTGCTCGGCCCGCAGCCGGTTGATCACCGACTCGCGTCGGCGGGATACCAACGCCCGCAGCGTCTGAGCCAGCACGGGGTCCGAGAAGTCGAGGGAGATGACCGCGAAGCAGCCCGCGGCCAGCAGAGCAGTGCGGTCTTGCGGATCCTCATGCTCTTGGAGCACCAGCAGCTCCGGTCGATCTGGGAGCTTGCGCAGCGCCGAGATGAACTCCGCCGGAGGCCCCGGGATGCCGGAGCGATCGAGCACCACCAGGTCGCAGCTGTCGCGCGCCAGCCCTTCCCAGAGGCCCTCCGCGCTGGCGGCGGCGAAGAGCACGACGTTCGGCTGGGCGATCAGCCGGCTGACGCGGCGATAGAGCGTGGGCTCCTCGATGACGAGCAGGATTCGGATCAACATACCCGAAAGCGGTCTCCGTTTCGGAAATCTACCTCCGATCTGATCGGAAGTCAAAGCTCCGATTCTTGCCGGCTCTTCGCGCCAGAACTCCCGAGAACCCCAGAACTAGGGGCTCTAGAAGCCTCCTGACCGGACCTTTCTAGTTGGCATTGAGTTTGCCATAATAGAGCCTCGATCGTGAGGTGCGAGCGAGTGTGTCGCTTGACCTGATCGAAATCCCATACGGTCCATTCAACAAGGCTGTGCCATCTCGGGGCCAAATTCTGCCGGCCGTAGCTGGCAGTCCGCAAGCTCCCGTGCCGGAGCGCCGGCTCGCCCAAGCCCAACCGGGAATTCGACCCGGCGGCGACGGTAAGCCGGCGGTGGACGGCGGCGCGAAGAAGCCGCGAATCGTCCTACCGAAGCGGTAGCCGCTTGGACAGCTCGGCTGTCGAGCGCAGGACTCGGGGCAACGGGCCCCGTGTACTGTACGGCTCGAGACCAAAGCCCGGACCGTGATCCACTTGTGAGGAGATACCGATGCGCAGCAAGACGACCCTGGCTCTCGCGGTGCTGCTCTCGTCCGCGTTGCTTGTGACCGGCTGTGCCAAGCCGCCGCAGCAGGAGCTGGACGCCGCCACTGCCGCTCTCACCGAGGCTGAGGGCGCGAAGGCCGATACCTACGCTTCCGCCGAACTGGGCGCCGCCCGCGACGCTCTGAACGCGGCCAAGCAGGAGATCGAGACCCAGAACAACAAGTTCGCTCTGTTCCGTTCCTACAAGAACGCCATCGCGATGCTGACCGACGCCGCCGCCAAGGCCAAGACCGCCAAGGACACCGCGGTCGCCAACAAGGAAAAGGCCAAGGGCGAGGCTCGTGCGGCGATCGACAACGCCAAGAACCTGATCACCCAGGCGCAGACCGAGATGACCACTCTCGAGGGCTGCAAGCGCAAGCCGAAGGGCTTCGCGGCTGACATGACCGTGCTCAAGGGCAACCTTGACGGCATCGTCGCCGAGGTCGCCAACGCTGAGAACGCCTTCACCAGCGAGGACTTCCTCGGTGCCAAGTCGACTGCCGAGTCGCTCGCCGGTCGCGCTCAGACCCTGGTCACCGACCTCCAGAACGCCAAGACCAAGATCAAGTGCTAATGGAGCTTGAGGGTTCTTCGGGACCGCGAAAGGCGGCGGCGCTGCGCCGCCGCCTTTTTTTGTGCCTATTTGGCATTGCCGCGGCCGCCCTGACCTACTATTTCGGGAAGCGAGCTGAGCCTCGCTACAACGTGGTGGGAGCTCGGGCGGTGGCGACCCGGGCCGCCGGCCGCTTGGCCCCCGAGTCCCCTGACAAAGCTCGCCAGATTCGGCTCCTGATGAACCTCGCGGAGAGCGTCACCAGCCGCGAGGACGTGCAGCCTGTCTGGGATCGCTCCGACGAGACCGTCCAGATGATGTGGGGCCGGGTGCTCGACCTGACCCGGGACTCCATGCGCGAGCTGCTGGCGCGGCGGATCGCCGCCCGTAGCCGCTGGGCCGATGTCGGCAAGCAGGCGGAGAAGGCGCTCCCCCTGGCGCGAGAGGAAGTGAAGGCGCCGGGTCTGTCGCGCCGAGAACAGGCTCTGCTCCAGCAGGCCGAGATCGCTCTCGACCGGGCCCAGCGCCTGGCCAAGCGTGGCGCCAACGCCCAGGCCAGCTCCGCCGCCGAGATCGCCCTGGCCCGTGCTCAGGAGATTCACCGGGCCTGGGAGGCCCTTCACGCCCGCTTTTCGGATCGCAGCTCGCTCCACGAGTGGAGCTCCATGGTGCAAGCGACCATCGCCGAATCGGCCCGGATCGGCACCACGGCCTTGGTGATCGACAAGCTGCGCCGGCGCCTGGACGTCTATGCGAGCGGCAAGAAAGTGGCGAGCTTCTCGGTGGAGCTCGGCTCCAAGGGCCTGCGCCAGAAGGAGCATGCCGGCGACAAGGCCACGCCCGAGGGCCGCTATCGAGTGGTGGCGGTGAAGAACCACGGCCAGACGCACTACTACAAGGCGCTGTTGATCAACTACCCGAACGATGAGGACCGTAGCCGATTCGAGCTCCATCGCAGGCGCGGCCAGGTGCCCAAGGGTGTGGGCCTGGGGAGTCTGATCGAGATCCACGGCGAAGGGGGCCGTGGCAAAGACTGGACGGACGGCTGCATCGCCCTGCGCAACAATGAGATGGACCGGCTGTTCCAATATGCTCGGGTGAACATGCTGGTGACGATCGTCGGCACGGTGCCATGAGAAGCCGCAGATGAACGTACCCCTCGAGACCCCGGCGAGCACGCTGCCCGTGGAGCCAGCGCCGCCGGAGGCCGAAGCCCCGGCGCGCCCAAGGCGCCTGCTGAAGGGCCTCCTGGTGCTGCTGCTCGGCGCGACCACCGCCGTGGCGTTGGCCGCTGGCTTCTGCCTTTCCCGAGGCGGCTGGTACCTGCCGCTCGAGACCCGTCAGGTGGCCGCGCCCGCCGACCCGGACCAGGATTCGCGCACCGACAAGATTGAAAAACGGCTGGCGGCGCTCGGGCCGAAGGGGATCTACGTCGTCGTCGATACCTACGAGAATCACCTGCGGGTCTACAAGAACGGCGAGTTGTTGCGCGACGCTCGCTGCTCGACCGGCAGCGGCACGGTGCTCAAGGACCCCCGGACTGGCAAAGTCTGGATTTTCGATACGCCCTTGGGCGAGCACGAGGTGCAGCGCAAAGTGAAGGACCCGATCTGGTCGAAGCCCGATTGGGCCTTCATCGAGGAGGGTTACCAGCCACCACCGGCGGGCTCGAAAGAGCGCTTCGACGACTTCTCCCTGGGAGCCTACGGGCTCTACCTGGGAGACGGTTACATCATTCATGGAACGGTCTTCCAGACCCTGCTCGGCCGGCGGGTCACTCACGGCTGCATTCGGTTGGGAGACGATGACCTCGAGTATGTCTACAAAACGGTACCGCTGGGCTCGAAGGTTTATCTCTTCTAGCCTGCTCGCGCTGGCGTGTCTGGCACCGGCGGCTCTGGCGGCGCGCAAGAAGCCCGAGCCGGCGCCGCCGCCGACCTCCCTCGAAGAGGCGGAGCTCGCCCAGGCCAAGGATCCAGGGGTCTACCTGCTGCTGCGCCCGAGTCCCGGAGCTCTGGAAGTCCGCTCTAAAGGGCTCACGCTCGAGACGATCCCTCTGCAGCAGGTGGCCTTCCTGCGCTATCACCGGCTCGTGGGCTCGGAAAAGGGACATTCCGCTGAGCTGCCCCTGGCTTTCGTGGTGGCCGAGGACGCGGACGGTAGCCACCGCAAGGTGATCGCTCCCGAGGAGCTCAGGCCCTATCCGGGGGACGACCAACAGGAAGAGGTTGGCACTACGATCAAGGTACCGCCCAACCAGGGTGAGCCCCTGCCGGAGCCTCCGCCAAACTACCGCATCGCTCTCCAAGGGGGCTGGAAGCTCGAAGTGACCCAAACACCCCCGCGTACGAACTGGTCCAGCAGGCTCCGCTTCGCGTTGAACGACGGCTGGGCTCGGCTCAAGGGTGAACAGCCGGACGAGTCCGACCTCGTCGTGCTGGCAGCCGAGCCGGAGAACGCCAAGCGCATCCATCACCTCTTTCGGGCCGGTATGCAGATCCTGATCGACACCGGCTCTCGGTCGTAGCTCCGAGGTCCGGTCGAGACCCTCGACTTATTTGAGACCAAATCGCTTACAATTGCCCGGCCATGCAAGTCGCTCTCGTTCTCGCAATCATGGTTGTGGCTGGAATCCTGTTCTGCTTCGAGCGGGTGCCGGTGGACGTCGTGGCCCTCGGCATCATGGTGGTCCTGCTCCTCGCCCGCATTCTCTCCCCGGAAGAAGTGCTCAAGGGGCTCTCGAGCGAGCCTGTGATCGTGATCGGCGGCCTGTTCATGTTGACCGCCGGCCTGCGATCGAGCGGGGCCATGGATCGCCTGGTGGAGTGGGTGGAGGCGCGCAGCGCCGGTAAGCCGGGGCGGATGGTGGCGATTCTACTGTTGGTGGTGGCGGCGGCTTCCGGGTTCATGAACAACACCACCTGCACGGCGGCGTTCCTGCCGGTCGGCCTGGCCCTGTCTCGCAGCTCTGGCCTGGCCCCCTCGCGGGTCTTGATGCCGCTCGCCTTTGCCTCGATCCTGGGCGGCACGCTGACCCTGATCGGCACCTCGACCAACGTGATCGCGAGCGGCCTGCTTGCCAACTACGGCGAGAAGCCGATCGGCATGTTCGAGCTCACGCCGGTGGGAGCGCCGCTGGCGGTTGCGGGTCTGCTCTACTTGGTCTTCGGCGCTCGACGCCTGCTGCCCGATCGCCGGGAAGTGGAGCTCGGTGAGCAGTACCACATTCGCGACTACCTGACCGAGCTGGTGGTCCTGCCGCGATCGCCGCTGAGCGGCCTGACCGTGTCCGAAGCCGGCCTCGGCCGCCGCTTCGACCTCAACCTCCTGGCGATCGAGCGAGGAGGTCAGCGTCTGCCGGTCGAGGCCGATGAGCGCCTCTTCGAAGGCGATCTGCTGCTGGTCGAGGGGCGCCTCGAAGCGCTGCTCCGACTGGGCGAGGCGAGCGGCCTGGGAATTCGCCGGGGCCCCGGCTCGGGTTCGGCCCCGACTCTCCCTGGGGGCAAGGAGGCCAAGCTGGTCGAGGCGCTGGTGATGCCGCGCTCCGAGGTGGTGGGCCGCACGCTCAAAGAGCTGGGCTTCCGTCAGCGGCTGGGCGCCGGAGTGGTGGCGCTCAATCGCCACGGCGAGACCGTGATCGAGAAGCTGGCGCGGATCACCCTCTCGGTGGGTGATGTGCTGCTGGTCTACGGCGATGAAGACACCCTGGCTCGGCTGCCTGCCGAGACCGGTCTCATGGTGCTCAACCAGCACGCTCCCCAGGGGCAGAGGCCGAAGGGGGCGATGCTGGCGCCCTTCGTCTTCCTGATGGTGGTGGTCCTGGGCTCTTCGGGTCTGCTGAGCCTGGCCGGTGCCGTGTTGCTGGGGTGCTTGCTGCTTTTCGTCAGCCGCACGCTCACGCCCCAGGAGGCCTATCAGTCGGTCGACTGGCGCATGCTGATCCTGATCTCCGGCATGATGGCCTACGCCACCGCCCTCAGCAAGACCGGAGCCGCCCAGGTTCTCGCCGATTGGGTGGTGAGCTTGACCGGCGGCGTCGGCACGATCGGCCTGCTGGCCGGCTTCTATCTGCTGACCGTACTGCTGACCCAGCCGATGTCGAACCAGGCGGCGGCACTGGTGGTGCTGCCGGTGGCACTGTCCGTCGCCCAGCACGCGGGGATCGGTGTGCGAGCCATGGCCATGACGGTGACGCTCGCCGCCTCGAGCTCGTTTCTGACGCCTCTGGAGCCGTCCTGCTTGCTGGTTTATGGGCCGGGGAGGTACCGCTTCCTCGACTACCCGAAATTCGGCGCCGGGCTGACTCTGCTGGCCTTCGTCATCACCCTGCTGATGGTGCCTTTGCTCTGGCCGCTCTGAGCGGTCGGCGGCGCTCAGTCGCCGTCCGTCGTCTCGGCGGCCACGCAGTGATGGCGCTCACCCCGTGACACCACCACCGCCGCCGCGAGATCGCCGGTGACGTTGAGAGTGGTCCGGCACATGTCGAGGAAGCGATCGACACCGAGGATCAGGCCCAGGCCCTCGACCGGTACTCCGACCTTCTTCAGGATCAACGCCACCACCGGGATCGATCCGGCAGGCACACCGGCGGTCCCGATTCCACCCAGGATACAGATCAGGAGCACCATCAGCTGCTGGGAGAGGCCGAGCTGTACGCCGTAGAGCTGGGCGAGGAAGAGCACCGTTACGCCCTCGAACAGCGCGGTGCCGTTCTGGTTGGCGGTGGCGCCGATGGTGAGCACGAAGCGGCTCACGTTGGGCGGCAGATGGAGATGTTCTTCCGCCACCCTCAGAGCGGTAGGGAGAGTGGCGTTGCTCGAAGCGGTGGAGAAGGCGGTGAGCATCGCCTCCTCGATGCCGCGGAAGAACTCTCGCGGGCTCATCTTGCCGAGTAGCCGGACGGCGAGCGAGTAGACCACGAACTGGTGGATCGCCAGGGCGAGCAACACCACGAAGACGTAGCGGGCGAGCTGCACCAGCACTCCATAGCCGAGCTGGGCGGTCAGCGAGAAGAGCAGTGCGCCGACGCCGATCGGCGCGGCCGAGATCACCACGTCGATCAGCCGCATGGTGACGTCGTAGAGGCCTTCCACCGCTTCGGTGAAGCGCTGCGCAGCCACGGTGCGCACCTGGGTCAGGCCGATGCCGAGGAAGAGCGAGAAGAACATCAGGGCCAGCATGTCGCCTTCGGCGGCGGCCCGGATGGGGTTGTCCGGCACCAGCTGGATCAGCAGATCGATGCCCGTTTTGGGCGGCGTGGCGCTCGCCACGGTGGCTCCCCGCTCGGCGGCCTGGGCGATCAGCTGGGCGCGCTTGGCCTCCGGCAGGCCCTCGCCGGGCCGCAGCACGTTGACGAGGGTGAGCCCCAGCACCACCGCGATGGTGGACACCGCCACCGTGTAGAGCAGAGTCCGAAGGCCCATCCTGCCCAGGCTCTTCAAATCCCCCAGGCCGGCGACTCCGAGCACCAGAGCGGAGAAGATCAAGGGGATCACCAGCATGAAGAGCAGGCGCAGGAAGATTTTCCCCAACGGCTCGGCCGCGTAGCGGAGCAGGGCGTCGAGCCACGGCTGGCCGTCGGCCAGGAAGTGGGCCAGGATTCCGGCGACGGCTCCCAGGAGGCCGCCCAACAGCACACGGGTGTGGAGGGGGAGTTTCTTCATGACGCTCTAGAGGGCCACCTGCATGCCGAGCTCGACCACCCGATTGGGCGGCAAGCCGAAGAAAGCGAGAGCCGGGTTCGAGTTGCGGGACATCAGGCCGAACAGGCGCTTGCGCCAGCGGGACATCGCCCCCTTGCCGGTGGGGATGATGGTCTCTCGGCCGAGGAAGAACGAGGTGCTGGCGAGCGTCACCGGCTCGCCGTCGAGCACCAGATGGCTGATCACCGAGGCGACCTTCGGCGGCTGCATGAAGCCGTGGCGGACGATCACGCGATGGAAGCCGTGGCCGAGATCCGAGATCTCCAGCCGCTCCCCACGGGGCAGATCGGGAACGTTCTCGCTCACCACCGAGAGCAGCACCACGTGCTTGTGCAGCACGTAGTTGTGCTTCAGGTGGTGGAGCAGCACCTGGGGCACGCCACCGGTCTGGCGGGTCATGAAGACGGCCGTACCCGGCACTCGATGCACGGCTCGGGCTTCGATATCGGCCAGGAAAGGCTCGATCTCCAGGCTGGCGGTGCCGTAGGAGTTCGCAAGCAGCTCTCGTCCGCGACGCCAGGTGGACATCATCAGGTAGAGAGCCACGCCCACCACCAGGGGCACCCAACCGCCGTGCACCAACTTGATCAGGTTGGCACCCAGGAAGGCGCATTCGATGACCATGAAGCTGCCGGCCACGGCCAGTGCGAGGGGGGTCTTCCAGCCCCAATGCAGGCGAGCCACGAAGAAGAAGAGGATGCTGGTGATCAGCATGGTCCCCACCACCGAGAGGCCGTAGGCCGCGGCCAGCGCGCTCGAGCTCTTGAACTGCACCACCAGCAGCACACAGGCCACCATCAGGGCGCTGTTCACCTTGGGCACGAAGATCTGGCCCTGGAGCTTGGCCGAAGTGTGGATGATGCGCAGGCGGGGCATGAAGCCCAGGTTCACCAGCTGCTCGGTCAAGGAGTAGGAGGCCGAGATCAGCGCTTGGGACGCCACCACCGTGGCAGCCGCGGCGATGGCGATCAAGGGAAGACGGAACCAGCTCGGGGCGAGTTCATAGAAGGGGTTCTCCACCGCCTGAGGGTGGTTGAGTAGCAGAGCTCCCTGGCCGAAGTAGTTGAGCAGCAGCGCTGGCATGGCGAGCGAGAACCAGGCCAGGCGGATCGGTTTGCGGCCGAAATGGCCGAGGTCCGCGTACAGCGCCTCGCCGCCGGTGACCGCGAGAACCACCGCCGAGAGCACCCAGAAGCCTTTGAGCCCGTGCTGGGAGAAGAACCGGACGGCCCAGACGGGGTTGAGCGCTGCGAGCACCTGAGGCGCCGAGGCCAGGGCAACGAGGCCGAGGGTTCCGATGGTGAGGAACCAGACCAGGATCACCGGGCCGAAGAGGGTGCCGATGCTGGCGGTTCCCCGGCGCTGCACGGCGAACAGGGCAATCAAGATAGCGACCGTGAGCGGCACGATGGCCTTCTCGAGGCCCGGGGCGGCAATCTTCAGACCCTCGATGGCGGAGAGCACGGACACGGCCGGAGTGATCATGCCGTCGCCGTAGAGCAGGGCAGCACCGAAGAGGCCGAGAGTGGTGATCAAGAACAGCCGCCGCCCGCGCACGGCCGGATTGACGGTCAAGAGGGTGAGCAGGGCGAGGATGCCGCCCTGGCCATGGTGGTCCGCTCGCAGGAGGATGGCCAGGTACTTGACCACCACCACCAGCATCAAGGACCAGAAGATCAGCGAGAGGATGCCGAGAATGTTCTCCGAGGCGGTCGAGATTCCCCAATCGGCGTGGAAAGACTCCTTTAGAGCGTAGAGAGGGCTGGTGCCGATATCGCCGTAGACCACTCCCAGGGCTCCGAACGACAGAGCTACCAGGTCTTTGGGAGAGGCGGGTACATGATGTTGGGAAGGATTGTCTTGGCTCATTCCGTTTTGGCCAGCGGGTCCGGCTCCGGCAGCCAGAAGCTGGCGACGATGCCGACCAGGCCCACGCCCAGTGCGACCAAGGCACAGGCATGGGCCAGGGCCACGGCCGGGCCAGCTCCAGAGAAGGCGCTGGCCAGCTGAGTGCTAGCCAGCGCGGCCGCGGTACCGATCATGCGACCGCCGACGTTGGCGGCGAAGCTCTCACCGGTGCCCCGCAGATGGGTTGGGTAGACGCGGGGAAGGTAATTCCCCCAGAAGCTATGTTGGCCGATGGTCAGAAGGCCGCCGGCGAAGACCCCGGCGGCCAGGAAGCCCCAGCCTTGCCCCGGGGCCAGCCAGTAGATCAGGGGCAAGACCAAGGTCGCCGGCACGAGGAAGATCTGCAGCAGCCTGCGCCGGGACACCACCACCAGAGCCAGAGCTGCAAGGAGAGTGCGGCCCACGAGGCCCCCAACCTCCTGCGCCATCTGCACTCGGCTGACGGCGAATTCTCGAGCCTGGGGCGTCAGGTCCTTGACGTCGGCCAGGCCCGGCACGATCCGCGGTGTCTGCTGGAGAGCGCCGAAGGCCAGGCCGTAGGAAACCGCTGTGAGCAGGGCGGCCACCAGCGTGGTGCGCAGGAGCCCGGGGGTGAAGAGCTCGCCCAGGCTGGGCCGTGTGCGCTGCCGCTCCTGCTGCCAGAGGGGGGATTCCGGAAGCCAGGGGCGAACCAGGAGCAAGGGCAAGGCCGGAATCAATCCGGAGATCAAGGTGTAGCGCCAGGCCTGGTGGCCGCCGGCGATCTCCGGCAAGCTTGGCCCGAGCTTCACCACCAGGCCGTAGACCGCCGAGACCGCGAGCCCGCCCAGGGAGGAGAACGCCTGGGTGTAGCCGAGCACCTTCTCGCGCAGCCGGGGCTCCGGGAAGAGCTCGGCGAGCCAGGCCACTCCGGCCACGAACTCCACACACACGCCCACGAAAGTGGTGCAGCGCAAGAGAAGAAGCGCCGAGGCCGAGGTGGCGAAGGCCGCGCCGAAGGCCGAGCCGGCGTAGAGCAGGATGCTCCACACCAACACCCGGCGGCGGCCGAAGCGATCCGTCAGATACCCGCCCAGCAGGCCGAAGACGCCGCCGCACACTGCCGGCAGGTAGAAGAGCAGCCCGGTCCAGCGGTTGAAGAGCGGGCTACCGGGTGCCGCCCCCAGGAGCTCGGCCAGGGCTGGCCGCACCACCAGCGGCAGCATCAGGAGCTCATAGATGTCGAAGAAGAAGGCCAGCGCAGCAATGGCGCAGAACAGCCACTGGCGCCCGCTGAGGCGGGAGGGAGTCGAAGCTGGAGTCTCACTCATCAGAAGCCTGCTCCACCGTCTAGCACTCTGGCCAACCGCAGGCCGGCGGGGACGCCCGAACGAAACGAGCTACGCTCTCGGTCGAGCGACGGTTCCGGGTGCCCCGCCGCGCATCCTGCCATAGTCCGCGCCTTCCTGCTCACCGCCGGCGGCAGGAAGCGCTCCCCTCCTCCCCGCCTAGCTCGTCGCCGGCCGCCGCAGGACGGGGAACCAACCGGCGAGGCCGGTGGCCACGCCGAGCACCGCCAGCCAGCTGCCCAGGGCCGCCCGCGGTGCGTCGCCCGGCGCCGCGAGGCTGGCGAAGATCTGGCCGAGCGGCAGCTCGTGAGGAATCAAGATCAACCCGAGCCCTGCCAGCAGAAAGCCGATCGCCGCCAGGCGCAGCGAGCTCGGGGTAGTAGTCGGCCGGCCCAGCTTGCGTCCTACCGTGCTATGCGCGAAACCGTACGAGGAATAGGCACCCAGGCCCATCAACAGCCAGCCCACGAACCGCCACCAGGAAGCGGGCGGCAAGTAGACCATCAGGCCCACGCACGAGACCGCACCCATCAGGGGCAGCAGGTAGGGCCCGCCGGGCACCCGGAAGGCACCCTGCGACGCGGCGGATTCGGGCTTCCTCGCCTCCTGGCGGCGCAGCAGCGGCACGCCGATGCACACCAGCACGAACGCGAAGAGGGTGCCGATGTTGGTCAGGTCCACCATCTCGTCGATGTTGGCGAAGCCGGCGATCGTGGCCACCACCAGGCCGGTCACGAAGGTGGTGACGTGCGGAGTCTTGAAGCGCGGATGGACCTTGGCGAAACCCTGGGGGAGCAGGCCGTCCCGGGCCATCGAGAAGAAGATCCGCGGCTGACCCATCTGGAAGACCAGCAACACCGCGGAGAGCGCCACCACCGAGCCCAGGGCCACGATCGTGGAAGCGAAGGGGCTGTTGGGGGCCACGTAGTCGAGGGCCATGGTGAGGGGCTCGGCGCGCTGGGCGGCGGTGGCCGAGACCATCTTCTGGAACGGCACCAGGCCGATGAAAATGGCCGAGACCACGACATAGATCAGCGTGCAGATGCCGAGCGAAGCCAGGATGCCGATCGGCAGGTCCCGGCGTGGGTTCTTGGTCTCTTCGGCCACCGTGGAGACAGCGTCGAAGCCGATGTAGGCGAAGAACACCACCGCTGCGGCGTGGAGAGTGCCCGCGAAGCCGTTGGGGAAGAAGGGATGGTAGTTCACGGCCATCTTGGCGGGCGAAACCAGGGAAAGCGCGATACCCACGAAGAACATCAGCACCAGGAGCTTGATCAGCACCATGGCGGCGTTGAACCGAGAGGACTCCTGGACGCCGCGGATCAGGATGGCGGTGATCGCCATGATGATCAAGAAGGCCACCAGGTTGAAGACGATCGGCACCCCGAAGACATGGGGGGCCGAGTCGAACAGGCCCTCGATCTTGGCCCCGGTCCGGTAGTCGGTCACCAGCCAGGGAGGGATGTCGATGCCGATCTTCCCCATCAGGTTGCGGAAGTAGCCGGACCAGCTGATCGCCACTGCCACGTTGCCCACGGCGTACTCGATGATCAAGTCCCAGCCGATGATCCAGGCCACCAGCTCGCCTAGGGTGGCGTAGGAGTAGGTGTAGGCCGAGCCGGAGATCGGCACCCGCGAGGAGAACTCCGCATAGCAGAGGGCCGTGAAGGCGCAGACCACCGCGGTGATCACAAAGGAGAGCATCAGCGAGGGGCCCGCGCCGGGGCGTTGCGCATCGCCCGCCGTGGCCGTGCCGACAGTGGTGAAGATGCCGGCGCCGATGATCGCTCCGATGCCCAGGAGGGTCACCTGCCAGGCGCCCAGCACTCGTTTGAGCGAAGTGTGCGGGTCCGCCGCGGAGGCCAGGATCTCATCGAGATCCTTGGTGCGAAAGAGGGTCTTGAGCAACGTGGGTCTCCCGGCATCGGGCGCCTCGGGGCGAGTCCGAAGGAGCGACTCCCGGGGCACAGGTTAGAGGAGCGAGCGTCGAACGCTGCCGGGATTGTACAGAACTCGATGGGCGGCTGGAGGAGTTCGGTCGAGGTGTGGCCGAGGCACTGGGCCCGGCGTCGCAAAGCAGCTTGCGCACTGCTACACTACCGCCACCTGAATCCGCGCCGAATCGCTGTAGGACCCGGGAGGGGACGAGGAAGATGAGCTCCGACGTGGTAGGGCAGGGCAGGGAGTCCGGTTTCGTTCGGGAGCTCGGGCTCCTGGACTCCACCATGATCGTGGCCGGGGCCATGATCGGCTCCGGCATCTTCATCGTCTCGGCGGACATCGCCCGCCGGGTGGGCTCGGCGGGCTGGCTGCTGGCCGCCTGGATCGTGACCGGCCTTCTGACCGTGACCGCCGCGCTTTCCTACGGCGAGCTCGCCGGCATGATGCCCCGCGCGGGAGGCCAGTACGTCTACCTCCGCGAGGCCTACTCGCCGCTCTGGGGCTTCCTCTACGGCTGGGCGATCTTCCTGGTGATCCAGCCCGGCTCGATCGCCGCCGTGGCGGTGGGCTTCGCCCGCTACCTGGGCGTGCTGCTGCCCTGGATCGCCCCGGATCGCTGGCTGATTCCGCCGATCGACATCTCGGAGAGCTACGCCCTCTCCCTTTCCACTCAGCAGCTGGTGGCGATCGTGATGATCGCCTTCTTGACCTGGATCAACACCCGCGGCATCCGCATCGGCAAGCTGATCCAGAACACCTTCACCTCCACCAAGACCATCGCCCTGGTGCTCTTGATCCTGGTCGGTCTTTTCGCCGGCTGGAACCACGAGGCGGTGTCGACCAACTTCGGCAACCTCTGGGCGCCGCGCGACACCGTCGCCGTGCAGCCCGACTTCGCCTTCGTTCCGGCGGTTCAGGCCGGAGCCGGGGTCTTCGCCCTGTTCGTGGCCTTCTGTGTCGCTCAAGTAGGGTCGTTGTTCTCCTCGGACGCCTGGAACAACATCACCTTCACCGCCGGTGAGGTGAAGAACCCGAACCGGAACATTCCACTCTCGCTGGCTTTCGGCACCCTGCTGGTGACTTCGCTCTACCTGCTCGCCAACCTGGCCTACCTGGTGACCCTGCCGCTCGCCCAGATCCAGCAAGCCCCGGACGACCGCGTGGCCACCGCCATGCTGGCCCATGTGTTCGGCTCGGCTGGCGCAGTGATCATGGCGATCGGGATCGTGATCTCCACCTTCGGCTGCAACAACGGCCTGGTGCTCACGGGACCTCGGGTGTACTACGCGATGGCCCAGGATGGGCTGTTCTTCCGCGGCACCGGCCGCCTGAACCGCTTCCACGTGCCGGCCTTCGGCCTGGTGGTGCAGTGCTTCTGGGCGTCGTTCCTGGTGCTGCCGCGAACCCGGCTGCGCGACGGCGCGGGCAACCTGGCCCTCGATGCCGCCGGCCACCCCGCCTACGGCAATCTCTACAGCGACCTCCTGGACTATGTGATCATCGTGGTGCTGCTGTTCTACATCCTCACCATCTCCGGCATCTTCGTGCTGCGCAAGAAGCGGCCGGAAGCCGAGCGTCCCTACCGCGCCTGGGGCTACCCGGTGGTGCCCATCCTCTACATCCTGGCGGCGGCCACCATTTCGACGGTGCTGCTCCTCTACAAGACGAAGACCACCTGGCCGGGCGTGTTGATCGTGCTCGCCGGGGTTCCCGTTTACTTCGCCTGGCGACGCCAGGCGGCTCGAGCTGATGCGGCCTGAACGGCCGTGTAGGCCTAATCGCTGGTTCGGGGTCGCGCCGCGCCGGTCGGCCCTTTCCCCCCACTCGCGGAGGAAACCGTAAATGTCGTTCTTCGTCACTAAATCGATCGAGAAGCTGAAGGCCGAGGCGGCCGCCGGAGGCGAGCACACCCTCAAACGCGTGCTCGGCCCGCTCGACCTGACCACCCTGGGTATCGGCGCCATCATCGGCACCGGTATCTTCGTGCTCACCGGTCATGCAGCCGCGGCCCACGCTGGCCCGGCGATTGTCCTCTCGATGGTGCTCGCCGGCCTAGCGAGCGCGCTAGCCGGCCTGTGCTACGCCGAGTTTGCCTCGACGGTTCCCATTGCCGGCTCGGCTTACACTTACGGCTACGCCACCCTCGGCGAGTTCGTGGCCTGGATCATTGGTTGGGACCTGATTCTCGAGTATGCCTTCGGCGCTGCGACGGTGGCAGTGGGGTGGTCGGGCTACCTGGTGAGGGTGCTGAGCGACTTCGGCATCACCATGCCCAATGCGATCCCTCTGGGCACGGTCCATTTGCCCTGGGGGGCGGACTGGAACGTGGTGTTCAACCCGCCGGCGGTACTGATCACAGCTCTGGTCACGCTGCTCCTGGTAATCGGAATCCAGGAATCCGCTCGGGTCAACTCGGTAATCGTGATCATCAAGGTGATTGTGGTGCTGCTGGTGATCATGGCGGGTGTCTCTTTCATCAACACCGCCAACTGGAAGCCGTTCATCCCGCCCAACACCGGCAAGTTCGGCGAGTACGGCTGGAGCGGCATTCTGCGCGGTGCTGGCGTGATCTTCTTCGCCTACATCGGCTTCGACGCGGTCTCGACCGCCGCGCAGGAAGCGCGCAACCCGCAGAAGGACATGCCGATCGGTATCCTCGGCTCGCTGGCGATCTGCACTCTCCTCTACGTGCTGGTATCGGGCGTGATGGTGGGCTTGGTTCCTTACACCGAGCTGAGTGGTGAGGCACCCATGGCAGTGGCGATCGATGCCGCTAAGGCCAAGGCCGCCGGTTCGATGTGGTCGGGGTTGCTGACGGTGATGCCAACCCTGGTCAAGCTGGGGGCGCTTGCCGGCCTGTCGTCGGTGATGGTGGTGATGATGCTCGGCCAGCCGCGTGTCTTCATGTCGATGGCGAAGGACGGACTGCTTCCGCCTTGGTTCAGCAAAGTCCACCCCCGCTTCCGCACCCCGGCCAACACCACGCTCTTGACCGGCTTGGTGGTGGCCATCTTCGCCGGTCTTGTGCCGATCGGCATCCTCGGCGAGCTGGTTTCGATCGGCACGCTGCTCGCCTTCGTCATCGTCTCGGTGGGAGTTGTGGTGCTGCGCGTCAAGCAGCCGAACCTCCAACGGCCCTTCGCTGTGCCGATGGTGTGGGTGGTGGGGCCTCTCTCGGCCCTGGTCTCTCTCGGGTTGATGGCAGGCTTGCCGGGCGATACCTGGATTCGGCTTCTGGTCTGGATGGCGATTGGGTTGATCCTCTACTTCGTCTATGGGGCGCGCCACAGCGTGCTGCGTAACGCGGCCGCCAAGAACTGAGCCTCCTTCCTCGCGGCAACCTCGGGGAGGCCATCACGGCCTCCCCAGTTGCCGATAAGATCCTCTTTCGAGCAACTGCGCGGCTACAGCCTGTAGCCCTGTGCGGGTTCTCGAGCGAGCACCGCCCAGCAGGAGGCGCATGAGCAACTTCCAGATCGGCATCCACCTCTTCCTGCAGCTGGCGGTGATCATCGCCACCTGCCGTCTGGTCGGTTGGCTGGGGCGCAAGTTCCTGGGGCAGACTCAGGTTTTCATGGAAATGGTGGCCGGAGTGCTCCTCGGGCCGTCGCTGCTGGGCCTGGTGGCTCCCGAGGTGCAGGTCTGGCTCTTCCCCAAGCAGCTGGCCCTGGAGACGGCTGCCGGAACCGTTCAGGTGGGCCATCCGAACATGAGCATCCTCTACGCCCTGGCCCAGGTCGGGCTGGTGCTCTATATGTTCGTGATCGGCCTCGAGTTCGACCTCAGCCTGCTGCGCGGCCGAGCGAAAACGGCCGGACTGGTTTCGGGAGCGGGAATCGCCGTGCCATTCCTCGTGGGAGCGGCGCTCCTGCCCGTTCTGCTCCGCCGCAGCGATCTCTTCCACGGCGATGTCAGCGCGCCGATCGCCTGGCTCTTCGTGGGCTCGTCGATCTCGATCACAGCCTTTCCGATGCTGGCGCGCATCCTCTTCGAGCGGGGCATCGCCAACACCCGCCTGGGCACCCTGACTCTCGCCGCCGGCTCGATCGACGACGCCATCGCCTGGTGTCTCCTGGCGCTGGTGCTGGCGGTGTTCCACAAGACACCGGAAACCGCCTGGATGACGGTCGGTGGCGGAGTGGCTTACGGCATCGTGATGCTCACCGCAGGGCGCTGGCTCTTCGCCGCCACCTTCGGCGAGCGTTTCCGCCAACGCGGCGAGCTCACCATGGACGCCTTCACGGTGGTCATCGTGGTGCTGATGTTCTGCGCCTTCTTTACCGACCTGATCGGCATCTACGCCGTGTTCGGCGCCTTCATCTGCGGCGCTTCGATGCCCAAGGGACGGTTCGCCGACCGCCTGACGGAGCGCATCGAACAGCTCACCACCTCGCTGTTCCTGCCCATGTTCTTCGTCTACTCGGGCTTGAACACCAAGATCGACCTGGTCAACACGGTGGAGCTCTGGACTCTGACGGCGGTGGTGATCCTGATCTCCATTCTGGGCAAGGGCGTTGCGTGCATGGTGGCGGCGCGAGTGACCGGCGAGAGCTGGCGGCACTCGGCGATCATCGGCGTGCTGATGAACGCCCGCGGGCTGATGGAGCTGATTCTGCTCAACATCGGCCTCGAGCGCGGAGTGATCACTCCCACCTTCTTCACCATCATGGTGCTGATGGCCGTGGTGACCACCGGCATGGCCTCGCCGATCTACCAGCTGTTCAGCCGGGGCTTGGTCCTGCCGGGGGCCCGTGTGCCAGGTACTCGCGAGCCGCTCGCGGCCGAGAAATAGCCACCTCTCTTAAGGTGCGGCTTGCTCGGCGCTCGAGAGCGTGGCGAGCTCGGGGACGATCAAGGTTCCTGAGCCTTCGTTGGTGAAGACCTCGATCAGCAAGCTGTCCGGCACCTGGCTCGAGACGATGTGTGCGCGGGGCACGCCCTCCTCGAGAGCGCGCTCGATGGCGGTGAGCTTGGGCAGCATGCCGGCGGTGACGCTGCCGTTGGCTTTCAGCCGCGCGAGGCCGGCGAGGTCGGTGTAGGAGATCAGCGAGCCCGGCAGCTCGGGGTGGTCCAGTAGACCGGCGGCCTCGGTGACCAGGATCAGCTTCACGGCCTTGAGGGCGATCGCCAGCGCCGAGGCCACGGAATCCGCGTTGATGTTGAGCAGGGCCCCGGCGGCATCCGCCGAGATCGGGCTCACCACCGGGATGGCTCCGTCCTCGAGCAGCCGCTCGGCGAGCCAGGGGTCCACTCGGTCGATGTCTCCCACGTGACCGTAGTCCACCGTGGAGCCGTCCCGGGCCACCACCGGCGGGCGGCGACGGGCCTGGATCAAGCCGCTGTCCACCCCCGAGATGCCCACGGTGCGCAGGCCGAGAGCCCGCCCGGCAGCGAGCAGCCGGGTGTTGGTGCTGCCGTTGAGCACCATGGTGGTCACCTCGAGGGCTCGGTCGGAGGTGATCCGCCGGCCGTCCACGAACTGCACCTCGAGGCCCAGGGCGCGCGAGAGCTCGCTCGCCTCCTCGCCTCCGCCGTGCACCACCATCACCCGGATTCCCAGCTCCTGGAGCACCGCCACCTGGCTGAGCAGGGCCTTGGCCTTGGCGGGAGTGTCCAGCGACGCGCCGCCGGCCTTGATCACGAAGGTCTTGGCCCGGTACATCCGGAGATAGGGAAAAAGGCTCCGCAACCGTGCGGCGTCGGCGATCTGCTGCCCCACATCCTTGCTCATCGCGACTCTCCTCGAAGCAGCCGGGCCAGCACGGCCATCTGCACCCAGAGACGATTCTTGGCTTGCTGCAAGACCGCACTGCGCGGTCCGTCGAGCACTTCGTCGGCCACCACCACATTGCGCCGCACCGGCAGGCAGTGGAGGAGGCGGCAGTCCGGTCGGGCCGGGGCGAACCAGCTTTCCCGCACGCACCAGTCCGAGAGCCTCTGGCGCAGTTCGACCTCAGCCTCCGGCTGGCCATAGTAGAGCGGCGACGCCCAGGACTTTGCGTACACCGCGTGAGCGCCGGCAAGGGCCTCGGCGCGGTCTTCGGTCTCGATCACCTGGCCGCCGGAGAGCTCGGCCGCCTCGCGAGCGCGGGCCATCACGGGTTCGGGTAGGGCGAAGGCCGTGGGCCGGAGGATCACCAACTCCATGCCCCGGAGCGCCGCCATATGAGCCACCGCGGCCGGCACGGCGAGTGGTAGCGGTTTCGGGTGGTTGGCCCAGGACAGCACCAGCCTCCCGCCCCGGCGGGGCAGAGCGAGGTCGTCGAGAGTCTTCCAATCGCCCAGAGCCTGGCAGGGATGGTCGACAGCGGACTCGAGGTTGATCACCGGCACCGGCGAGAGCGCGGCCATGCGCCGGAACTCGAGGTCGGCCACATCCGCTTCGAGGTCGGTACCGCCCGCGAAGCAGCGTATGCCCAACGCGTCGGCGTAGCCGCCCAAGACCGGAATCGCTTCACGCACATGCTCGGAGGCCTCGCCGTCCATCACCGCGCCGTCGCGAGTCTCGAGCACCCAGCTGCCGCGGCCGGGAGAGATGGTGAGGGTAGAGCCGCCCAGGCGCACCATGGCCGACTGGAACGAAGCCAGGGTGCGCAGCGAAGGGTTGAAGAAGAGCAGCGCAAGGATGCGCCCGGCGAGGCGACGTTCGGCCAGCCGCTCGGCGGAGCCGGCCTGCTCGAAGGCTTTGGCCAGGGAGAGTAGGCCTTCGATCTCCTCGGGCGTCTGCTCGGCGAGGCTCAGGAAGTGCTGCATGGCGGTCTCGAGCCCCCTTCCCCTAGAGCCAACCCAGCCCGGCCTGAACGAGGCCGGTTTCATCCGGAAGGCCGAAGAGCCGGTTCATCCACTGCACGGCTCCGCCGGCGGCGCCTTTGATCAGATTGTCGAGGGTGGAGAAGACCACCACCGTCCGCCCTTCGACCGCCCAGCCCAGATGGCAGTGGTTGGTGCCCACCACGTCCTGCATCTCGGGTGGTCCGGCCCAGAGCAGCACGAACGGCGAAGCGTCGTAAGCGTGGTGGAGGGCATCGGCCACCGCGTCGGCACTCGCTCCGGGGGCCAGCCGGAGCCAGAGCGTGGCGTAGATTCCGCGGGCGAAGGGGCCGGCGTGGGGGGCGAAGGCGATCCGCGGCCGCCAGCCGATCGCCTGCTCGGCGAGGCTCTCCATCTCGGGCTCGTGGCGATGCCCGAGCGGGGCATAGCTGAAGAGATTCGAGCGCCGTTCGGGGTGGTGAGTGGTGGCGGTGGGCGTCTTGCCGGCACCGGTCGAGCCGGTCACGGCCGATACTTGCACTTCCCGCTCCACCACGCCCGCGGCCAGGAGCGGTACGGAGCCCAAGAGCGCCGCCGTGGTGAAACAGCCAGGATGGGCGATGTGCCGGCGGGGGAGCCCGGCCGAGAGCTCGGGCACGCCGCAGTGGAATTGCTCGAGGCGTTGCGGGGCAGCGTGGGGGTGGCGGTAGACGCGTTCGTAGGCCTCGGCCGAGGGGAAGCGGAAGTCGGCCGAAAGGTCGACTACGTGGACCTGCCGGTCCATGCCGTCGCCTTCGAGGTCTTCGAGCACTCGCGCCACCAGGGCCGCCGAGTGCCCATGGGGAGCGGCGGAGAAGATCGCCAGGGACTCGCTTCGGCGGGCCGTGGCGAGGGCCCCTTCGAGCTCGCGGAAGGCCAGGGTGGGGTAGTGGCCGGCGAGATGGGGAAAGGCCACGGTGACCGGCTCGCCGCCCTGGCTGCTGGAGACCACCGCCACCGGCGAGAAGACCGGGTGGGTGGTCAGCAGCCGGAGCAGCTCCCCGGCCACATAGCCCGAGCCGGCGAGGATCACTGTCGCCACCTGGCCGCCCGCCTCGAACTGGGGCTGGGCGAGCGGCCGGGGACCCGACTTCGGCTTCACCACGCTCATCGGGAGGCACCTCCGGCCGGCAGGGGCTGCGTCTTGGGAAGGTGAGACAGCACCACGTCGGCGAGCTTCTCGGCGTCGCTTCGGGCGTTGATCGCCGGCACTCCCAGGGCCTGCTCGATCAGCTGCACGCCGACCAGATTGTCGGTCGCCGGGCCGGTCACGGCCACCGGTTCGATGCCGTAGCGACGGCGCAGCAGCTCCGTGCCGCCCCAGGCCGCCACCGGATCGTTGGCCGCCAGCACCACCGCCGAGAAGCTCGCCACGAGCTGCGGGTCCGCCAGGATCGCGTCCACGCCGTAGGTGCCCATCAGTCCGTCCCCCAGCTCTGCCATGATCACGTCCGGGCGGTCGGCCGCCAGGCGGCTGATCAGGCTTCGGGCCAGCGGCCGGCTGTTCGCGGCGGTGGTCGCCACCACACCGAAGTCGGTGAACAGGGCCGTGCGCTGGGCTCCGGCGTCTTCCATGGCCAGCACATCGCGGCGCAGCGAGACACCGGTCGCTTTGAGACCGTCCACCGCCAGGCCGCGGTGGGACATCTCGCGCACCAGGGCGCAGGCGGCCGCGGTCTTGCCGGCGTTCATACACGAGCCCACCATGGCCACCACCGGCACTCCGTGGGTGGCGAGCGGCGCATCGGCTTCGAGCTTGTGCTCGCCCACGCGCGCCGGAACGCCGATCCGCTCGCCGAGGAAGGGAAAAGAAAGCACCGTGCCCAGTACTTCGCATTGGAACGGCCGGCCGAGGTCGAGATTCACCGAGTCGCAGTGGCCCAGCACTCCCCCCAGGTTGAGCAGGTGCACGGTATCCCCGGGTTCGAGCTTCGCGGGAAGGTGACCGGCGTAGCCGAAGAGAGCGCTCCTGTGCCCGAGGGCGCCGGCCACGATGTCTCCCTTCTTCACCTGGGCCATCCTGCCCGAAGGCAGCTCGATCTGGTTGTAGGTGCTCTTGTCGTTCAGCACCCGCACCGCCAGCACCACTCCCTCCTGGCAGGGAATCTCTGCTGATACCCTCACTTCCCGCTTGAGCGCGCAGCTGCGGGTGACCGAAGAGATCTTGTCGAGGCGATAGCTCTTCATCGGGGCAGCTCCCTGCCGCCGGCGAAAGCGGCTGCGAAGAAAGTGGCGGCCTCCCCCTCGGCGGCCTCGCCCAGGGCCTGGTGCAAGTGCACCAGCAGACGCTGCTGGTCCCGCGCGCTGGCGCAGGCTACGAAGACGGTGTCGTCTCCGGCTACGGTCCCGACGACTTCCGGCCATTCCGCGCGGTCGATCGCCACTCCCACCGGCTGAGCCGCTCCCGGTAGAGTGTGGACCACGACCAGATAAGGGCCGGCCGGGCGCACACCGCGAAAGAAGGAGCGCACCTCGCCCAGGGTTCCCGGGTTCGAGGCATGGGCAGGCGGGGGCAGGTAGCGCCCGGACACCTTGACCACGCCGAGGTCCCGCAGGTCGCGGCTGATGCTCGATTGGGTGACGGCGAAGCCCCGCTCGGTGAGCCTCTCCGCCAACTCATGCTGGTTCGCGATGCGCGCCCGTCCCACCAGGGCCAGGATGGCCCGGTGACGGGCTTCGCGCTGTTCGAGCTCGGTCGGCATGGAAGCCATCTCCGCGGCGGGCGCTCCAGGGCGCTCGCAAAGAATGCGCATAGTGATGCATGAAGCCGCGCGAGTCAAGGCCTTCGACGTGCCAGCAAGAAAATCGCCGCGAGGTGAAAGGAAAGCCGGCGATTTTGCCTCTCCCTAGGGCAAGGAGGGAGCGATGCGCGCCACTCGATCGCGAATGCAGGAGCTGCCTAAGACGGAACGGCCCCGCGAGCGGCTGTTCAGCCACGGAGGGCGATCCCTGGCCGACTTCGAGCTGGTGGCGGTGCTGCTGCGCACCGGCAGCCGGGGCACTTCGGCGTTGGCCCTGGCCCAGGCCCTGGTGGGGGAGCATGGAGGCCTGGCTGGCCTCCTGGTCGCCCATCCCACGAGCCTGCGCCGGGCCGGGCTGGGAGAAGCCAAGGCGGCCACCGTGCTCGCGGCCCTGGAGATCGGCCGCCGCCTGGCCCGGCTCGAGCTACCCGAGCGAGACCCCATGACGACG
Source organism: uncultured Acidobacteriota bacterium (assembly GCA_937867335.1). Lineage (GTDB taxonomy): Bacteria > Acidobacteriota > Thermoanaerobaculia > Multivoradales > SZUA-115 > JAXLQX01. The sequence continues at coordinate 14,638 of CALMKX010000128.1, read as the reverse complement.
CCCAAGGCGGTGGCCCGCTACCTCTACCTGCGATTCGGCGTGCTCGATCAAGAGATCTTCGGGGCCTTGTTCCTCGACGTCAAGAACAAAGTCGTGGGCGAGCGCGAGCTCTTCCGGGGTACCCTCGACCGCTCCCTGGTGGAGCCCAGAGCGATCCTCAAGGCCGCCCTGCTCGCCGGCGCGGCCGGCATGGTGCTGTTCCACACCCACCCGAGCGGCGACATCAACCCGAGCGTCGAAGACCTGCTTTTCACTCGGCGAGTGCAGGATGCCGGCGACCTGGTGGGCGTGAGGCTGATCGACCACCTGATCCTCGGCGGCTGCGACCGCTGGGTCTCTCTGCGCGAGCGGGAGGGCTGGTGAGGGCGAGCACCGCAAGGGTCCGGCCCCTCCTCTCTCGCAGGAAGCCGTTTGCTAGAATCGCCGGATTCTGCAGGGCCCATGGGCCCGACGAGGCTCCTCCATGCGCACGTTCTACGTCACCACACCGATCTACTACGTCAACGACCTGCCTCACATCGGCCATATCTACACCACGATCGTGGCCGACACCCTGGCGCGGTTCCATCGCCTGGCCGGCGAGCCCGTGCACTTCCTCACCGGCACCGATGAGCACGGCCAGAAGATCGAGCGCGCCGCAGCCGAGCAGGGAATCGCCCCGATCGCCCTCGCCGACCGCGTAGTGGCGAGGTTCCACGAAGTGTGGCAGCAGTTCGGTATCTCCAACGACGACTTCATCCGCACCACCGAGCCTCGGCACCGGCTGGGCGTCGAGGCCTTAATTCAGCGCCTGTACGCTTCGGGCGACCTCTACGTCGACAAGCACACCGGTTGGTACTGCACCCCCTGCGAGACCTTCTACACCGAGAAAGAGCTCCTTCCCGGCAACCTCTGCCCGATCCACGAGCTTCCCGTCGAGCGCCAGGAAGAAGAGAACGTCTTCTTCCGCCTCTCCCGCTACCAGGACCGCCTGCTCGAGTGGTACGACAGCCAGACCGAGCCGGTCCGGCCGCGGGTGAGGGCCAACGAAGTGCGCTCCTTCGTGGCCTCCGGCCTGAGAGATCTCTCCGTTTCTCGCTCCAACCTTGCCTGGGGCCTGCCCTTCCCGGGCCACCCCGGCCACACCGTCTACGTCTGGCTCGACGCCCTCTCCAACTACATCACCGCCCTCGGCTTCGGTCGCCCGGGCGAAGATCAGCGCTACCAGGACTTCTGGGCGAGCGAGGGCGGCGTGCGCCTGCATCTCGTCGGCAAAGACATCCTGCGCCACCACTGCGTCTACTGGCCGGCCTTTCTCATGGCCGCCGGCCTGCCCCTGCCGAGCACCGTCTTCGTGCACGGCTTCTGGCTGCGCGATGCCAAGAAGATCGCCAAGTCCACAGGCAGCGCCGTGCGCCCGGACGAGATCGTCTCGCGGTTCGGACCCGACAGCCTGCGCTACTTCCTGCTGCGCGAGATGGTCTTCGGTCAAGATGCCTCCTTCTCCGACGAAGGCTTCGTCGACCGCTACAACAGCGATCTCGCCAACGACCTCGGCAACACCATCAGCCGCCTGGTCACTCTCTCCCGTCGCGCCTTCGGCGGCCTCACGCCGCCCGAGTCCTGCGCCGACAACCCGCTGATCCCGGTCGCCGAGTCGGTGGCTGCGGAATATCGTCAGGCCATGGAGGAGCCGGCCTTCAGCCGCGCCCTCGAGGCGCTCTGGAAGCTCCTGGCCGAGACCAACCAGTACATCGTCGAGCGCCAGCCCTGGACCCTCCTCGGCAAGCCCGAGGAGGCGCGGCGGCTCTCGCGCATCCTGTGGAACGGTCTCGAAGCCGTGCGCATCGTGGCCACCGGCCTGCTGCCGGTCATGCCGGCGATCGCCCCGAGGCTGCTCGCGGCCATCGGTCAACCCGAGCCGCCGAGCTCGCTTGCCGCGCTCGCCTGGGGCGGTCTCGCCAACAGCGTGCCGCTGCCCGAGCCCTCCCCGCTGTTCCCCCGAATCGACAAGGCCGCCTACCTGGCGGATGCGCAGCCGACTGCTCCCGCCAAGTCGGCCCCGGAGAAGAAGATGGTTTCGATCGACGAGTTCTTCAAGACCGAGCTCAAGGTGGCCACCGTCCAGGCCGCCGAAGCCGTGCCCAAGTCCTCCAAGCTGGTGAAGCTCACCGTCGACCTCGGCGACGAGGTGCGCACCGTGGTGGCCGGCATCGTCCAGCAGTACCCGCCGGAGTCCCTGGTGGGGCGGCAGGTGATCCTGGTCGCCAACCTCGAGCCGGCCAAGCTGATGGGCATCGAATCCCAGGGCATGGTGCTCGCGGCGTCGATCGACGGCCTGCCGGTTCTGCTCCAGCCCGAGCGCGCCGTGCCCAACGGCACGAGGGTGAAGTGAGCCGGGAGTTCCTGGTCGACTCCCACTGCCACGTTCAGAACCTGCGGCCCGAAGAGCGGGACGCCGCCCTGGACGACGCCCGCAGACGCGGAGTGGGCGGCTTCCTGCTGCCGGCCGTGCGGCTCAGCGATGCCGAAGAAGTGCTCGCCTTCTGCCATCGCCATCCGGACGTCTGGTGCGCCCTGGGGGTCCATCCGCACGAGGCTTCCAGCTGGCAGAGCGGCGACCAGAAGCGCCTCGCTAGCCTGCTCGAGGATCCACGAGCCGTGGCAGTGGGGGAGTGCGGGCTCGATTTCTACTACGACCACGCTCCCCGGGACGTGCAGGAGCGCGCCCTCGCCGAGCAATGGCAGCTGGCGATCGACCTCGGCCTGCCGGCGGTGGTGCACAACCGGGACTCCAACCTCGCCATGCTCGAGATGGTGCGGCGCCCGGAATTCGCCCGTCTCCAAGCCGACTTCCATTCCTTCGCCGGCGGCCTCGAGATGGGCCGGGAGCTCCTGGTGCGGGGCTTCTACCTGGGCCTTTCGGGGATGATCACCTTCCCCCGGGCCGACAACGTTCGCGAGGTGATTCCCGAGCTTCCCCGCGAGCGAGCTCTGGTGGAGACCGACACCCCTTACCTGGCGCCGATCCCCTACCGCGGCAAGCCCAACCGCCCGGCCTACGTGGTGGAAGTGGCCGAGCGCCTGGCTCAGGAGCAAGGAGAGACCTTCGCAGCCGTGGCCGCCCAGACCACTGAAAACTTCTTCCGGCTGTTCTCGAAGGCCGCTCGGCCCGCAATCCGGGCGCTGGCTGCAGCCGAGGCCTAAGGAGCCGAGCTCGCCTCGAGGGATTCGACGGGTTCGACTTCGAGTGGACGGAGGGTGTCGAGGGGGCCGAGGGCGGCCAGCTGGGGCCAGACCCGGGCCACCAGGGCCACCACCAAGAGCGTTCCAACGCCCCCGCTGACGATGGCCGGAATCAGCCCGAAGAGGGCCGCGGTGGCGCCACTCTCGAACGCGCCGAGTTCGTTCGAGAAGCCGATGAACACGTAGTGCACCGCCGAGACCCGACCGCGCAGGGCGTCGGGGGTCAAGATCTGTTCGAGGGTCATGCGGATCACCACGCTGACCTCGTCGAAGACCCCGGTCAGAAACAAACAGAGCATCGAGAGCCAATAACTCTTCGAGAATCCGAAGCCCACCGTGGCGAGGCCGAAGCCGGCGACGGTGGCGAGCAGAGTGCGGCCGGGTCGGCGCCAGGGCGGCAGGTGGGTGGTGACGAGGGCCATCAGTAGGGCGCCCAGGGAGGGTGCCGCCCGCAGCCAGCCCATGGCGCCGGCCCCCACGCCGAGGACGTCCTTGGCCACCATCGGCAGCAGGGCTACGGCGCCACCCAGGAGCACGGCGAAGAGGTCCAGGGTGATCGCCGCGAGGAATACCGGGTTTCTGCGAATGAAAGCCAGGCCGGCGAAGAGCTCGCGGGCGTCGTGGCGCTCGCGAGGCGCGGGCGGGGGCAGCGCCGGCACGCTCCAGAGGGCCAGGATGAAAAGCAGCTGGCCGGCGGCGGCTGCCGCGTAGACCCACGCCGCATCCCCCGTCCAGGCGATCAGGAAGCCGCCGACGGCGGGGCCGGAGATCGCTGCGAGCTGGAAACTGGTGGCGAGCCAGGCGTTGACGTTGGCGAATTGCTCCGGCTCGAGCAGCTGCGGCAGGATGGTTCCCACCGACGGTGAGGCGAAGGCGCGGCTCACGCCCACCAGCACCAAGAGTGCGTAGATCACCGCCAGGGGCGCCTCGAGGCGGCTGGCGAACCACAGACCGGCCGCCGCCAGGGCGAGCAGCGAGTGGGCGAAGATGGCCACATTGCGCCGGGCGTAGCGGTCGGCCACGCTGCCGGCCGGCAGCATCAGCACCACCACCGGGATCACCTCCACCAGGCCCACCAGGCCGAGGGCCCAGGCACTTCCGGTGCGTTCGTAGAGCTGCCAGCCCACCGCCAGCGAGAGCGCCATCATCCCCAGGATCGCCGCCGCTCGCCCGAAAGCGAAAGCGCGCACGAAGGGGATGCGCAGGCCGGCGAAGGGATCCGAGGTCGCCACGGAGTGAGAGGAAGTGGAGGAGAGGCTAGACGGGGTTGGGCAGGTCCAGGAACTCCACCTCGAGGTCGAACCGCTCGGCGAGGTGCTCGCCGAGAGCGCGAACGCCGAGCCGCTCGGTGGCGTAGTGGCCGCAGGCCAGGTAGTGGATACCGGCTTCCTCCACCAGGTTCTTCACCCACTCGGTGGCTTCGCCGGTGACATAGGCATCGAGCCCCGCGGCGATGGCGGTGTGAACCTGCCGCTCCGCGGCGCCGGAGACGATGCCCACCGTTTCCACTGGATCCGGCCCGGCGAGAAACGCGAGCGGCTCCTGCGCGTACAGGGCCCGGACTCGTTCCACGAACTCGCCGGCCGGAACCGCCGTCGCGAAGCGGCCGCGATAGCCGAGCGGCAACCCGTCGTGGAAGGCGAAAGGCTCGATCTCGACCAGGCCGAGAAGGCGTGCTGCGAGCGCGTTGTTGCCGAGCTCCGGGTGGCGGTCGAGGGGCAGGTGATAGGCGAGCAGGCTGATCTCCGAGCGGATCAGCTCGGCGACCCGGCGGAACTGGGTTCCCACCAGGGCCCGGGAGTCGCCCTCCCAGAACAGCCCGTGGTGTACCAGCACCGCGTCCGCGCCACGGTCCTGAGCCTGCTCGAAGAGCCGGCGGCAGGCCGAGACGGCTGTGATGAGGCGATGTACGCGGCGTCGGCCTTCTACCTGAAGGCCGTTGGGACAGTAGTCCCGGCCCTTGCCAGCCTCGAGGTAGGAGTCGAGGTAGTCAACCAGGATACCAAGGTCGACGCCGCTCATAGACGAAGAAGGCTACGGGCGAGGCGCCGAGCGACCACCGCCGCCGTTGCGCCGGCCGCCGCCCTCCCGACCGCGGAAGCCGCCCCGGGGGGGCATACCGCCGCGCCCACCGCGATCGCCACGGCCGCCTTCCCGAGGTCCGGACGGACGCTCGGAGCCGCCCTCGGGCTCGGGGTAGTCGGCCGGGTTGAAGTCCGGGGACTCCATGATCACGGCTTTCCTCGAGAGCCGGATCTTGCCCGTCTCGTCGATCGAGAGCACCTTGACCGTCACCTCATCGCCCTCGGAGAGCTCGTCGGCCACCTCGCGCACCCGGTAGGGGGCGATCTCGCTCACGTGGAGCAGGCCGTCCGTTCCGGGCAGGATCTCCACGAAAGCACCATAGCTCTCCACGCGCCGCACCGTGCCGGTGTAGACCTTGCCCAGCTCGGGAACCTCGGTGAGGCGCTCGATCATCTGGATGGCCCGCGCGGCCGCCTGCTCGTCGGGCGAAGCGATGATCACCTTGCCGGTGTCCTCGATGTCGATATCGCAGCCGGTCTCTTCGATGATCGAGCGGATGGTCTTGCCTCCGGGGCCGATCAGGTCGCGGATCTTGTCCTTGGTGACATGGATGGTGTGCAGGCGAGGAGCGAACTTCGACAGCTCTCGACGAGGCTCGGGCAGCACCCGCTCCATCAAGCCGAGGATGTGCATGCGTCCGGCCCGGGCCTGCTCCAGAGCCTTGCCCATGATCGCGCGGGTCACGCCGGAGATCTTGATGTCCATCTGCAGGGCAGTGATGCCCTCGCGGGTGCCGGCCACCTTGAAGTCCATATCGCCGTAGTGATCTTCCTGGCCGGCGATGTCGGTGAGCACCACGAAATGGTCTCCCTCGCCCTTGACCAGGCCCATGGCCACGCCGGCCACCGGAGCGAGCATCGGCACGCCGGCGTCGAAGAGAGCCAGCGAGCCGCCGCAGACGGTCGCCATCGAGGACGAGCCGTTGGACTCGAGGATGTCCGAGACCACCCGGATGGTGTAGGGGAATTCCTCCTCGTGGGGGAGCATGGGAGTCAGAGCCCGGCGGGCCAAGAGGCCGTGGCCGATCTCGCGCCGGCCGGGAGAACGCACCGGCTTCACTTCGCCCACCGAGAAAGGCGGGAAGTTGTAGTGCAGCAGGAAGCGTTGCAGGCTTTCGCCCTCGTACTCCTCGATGATCTGGGCATCCCGCTTGGAGCCGAGCGTGGCCGACACCAGGGCCTGGGTCTCGCCGCGCTGGAAGAGTGCCGAGCCGTGGGTGCGAGGCAGGAGTCCCGCCTCGATGTCGATGTCGCGAACCTCGTCCACCCGGCGGTCGTCGAAGCGCCGCTGCTCATGGAGGACGCTGTCCCGCAGGATCTCCTCCTCCAGTTGGTGAGCCACTTTGCCGGAGTGTTCCTTGCGGGCGGCCTCTTCGGCGGGGATCGCGGCCAGGTAGGCCTCGATCACCTGGTCGACGGCGGCCTTGCGGGCAAACTTGCCCTTGGTGAACAGGGCCTGCTTCATCGGCGCGTAGAGGTCGCTCTTGACCTGCTGGTAGACCTCCTGCGGCACGTCCACCGGTACCGTCCAGCGCGGCTTCGAGAGCCCCGCGGCCCGGAACAGTTCGTGCTGGGCCCGGATCAGCAGCTGGATCTCTTCGTGCGCGCGGAAGATGCACTCGAGCATCTTCTCTTCCGACAGCTGGTTGGCGCCGGCTTCCACCATCACTACCGCCTCTTCGGTGGCCGAGACCACTAGGTCGAGGTCGGAAACGTCGCGCTGGCTGTTGGAGGGGTTGATCAGGATCTCGCCGTTGATCAGCCCGACGCGGACGGCGCCGATCGGGTTGTAGAACGGAATCTGCGACATCACCAGGGCGGTCGAGGCACCGTTGATCGCCAGGATGTCCGGGTCGTGCTCGCCATCGGCCGAGAGCACGGTGCACATGATCTGGGTCTCGGCCTGGTAGCCCTCGGGGAAGAGGGGCCGGAGGCCGCGGTCGATCAGGCGCGAGGTGATGATCTCCTTTTCCGTCGGGCGCCCTTCACGCTTGAAGAAGCCCCCTGGGATGCGGCCGGCTGCGGAGGTGTACTCCTTGTAGTCGACGGTCAGGGGCAGGAAGCCCCTGGGAAGGCCGCCCTTGGCGGCTACCGCGGTGGCGAGGATGATGGTGTCCCCGACGCGGATGGTGCAGGAGCCGTCGGCCTGCTTGGCCAGCCGCCCCGACTCGAAGGTGAAGATCTCTTCACCTATGGTCACGGTCTTGCTTTGCTTCATGAATGTTCCTTGTGCGTGGCGCCATGTCGGCGCGAAAGCCTTCGAGCGAGATCGAGGGCGCCGTTAGTGCCGGGCCTCAGCCCTTCCAGGGCAGGTCCTACCCGGAGGGCGAGGCCGATGGAAAAGGCGGGCAGCGGCTACTTCCGGATGCCGAGCCGTTCGATGGTCGAACGGTAGCGCTCGATGTCGGTACGGCGGAGGTAGTCGAGCAGGCGACGGCGGTGTCCCACCAGTTTGAGCAGGCCGCGACGGCCGTGGTGGTCCTTCGGATGGCTCTTGAAGTGCTCGGTCAGCTCGTTGATCCGGCCCGTGAGCAAAGCGACCTGGACTTCGGGAGAGCCCGAGTCGTGGTCATGGCGCCGGAAGTCGGTAATGATCTTCAGTTTGGCTTCTGTACTCTGAGCCAAGGCAAACTCCTCCCAATCAACTCGTGGATGTTACCACAGTGGCCCAGGAGCACACGGAAGCCGGCCCAACCGGTTCCGGCGCCCATCGCTCGGCCACCCCTCGTCGTCATCGGTCCTTCGTCTCTCAGCGAAAAACCACTTTGGGCTGCACCAGCCCCATGCCGGTGCTGCCGATCTTCTCGATGATGGTGCCCACGGCGATGAACTGCCGTCGGCGGTTGAGCAGCTTCACCCAGTCGCCCTCGTGCCCCTCGAGATCGCGGACCAGGACATTCTGACCGTTGGCGATGCGTTGCTCCTGCGTGCTGTCGGTGGTGATCTCTCCGAAAGGCAGGGGGATGGCATCGAAAGGCAACCAGGCGGGGGCGAGACTCTCCTCGCGGCCAAGCCGATCGGCCAGCGCGTCCAGAGTGAGGGCGCTCTCGAGCTTGAACGGGCCGACACTCAAGCGGCGCAGCGAGGAGAGATGGGCGCCGCAGCCCAGGCGGTTGCCCAGGTCGTGCACCAGGGAGCGCGCGTACGTTCCGGACGAACAGGCCAGCCGGAAGCCGAGGGAGTCCGGACCGGTCCAGGCGAGCGGCTGAAATTCGTAGACCTGGACCTCCTTGGGCTCGACCTCCACCTCGACGTCCTCGCCCCGACGAGCGATCTCGTAGAGCCGGACTCCTTGTACTTTCTTGGCCGAGTACATCGGCGGCTGCTGGAGGTAGGCGCCCTCGAAACCGGCCATCTCTTCGGCCACCCGCCCCGGAGTGAGGCCAGCGGTCGAAGCTTCCCGCAGAACCTTGCCCTCGGCGTCGTAAGTGTCGGTGGTGATCCCGAGCTTCAAAGAGCCTTCGTAGACCTTGGGCGCCCGGATCAGGAAGCGAGTCAGCCGAGTGGCGCGGCCGATGGTCAGCACCAGGAGGCCGGTCGCCGCCGGGTCGAGCGTTCCGCAATGGCCGATCTTCTTCTCGCGAAGCAGACGTCGTGCCTTCTGCACGACGTCGTGAGAGGTCCAGCCGGGCTCCTTGTCCACGAGCAGGACCCCATGACGCAACTCTTCCATCAGGACAGGGCCTCCTCGACCGCCCTCGCCACCTCGGCCACCACCTGAGCGCGCAACTCGCCCGGGCTACCGGGCAGCTCGAAGCCGGCCGCGTTCTTGTGGCCGCCGCCGCCGTGCTGCCGCGCCACTTTCTCCACATCCACCGCGCCCCGGGAGCGCAGCGACACCTTCACCCGGCCGGGAGCCTTTTCGCGCAGAAGCGCCGTGGCGCAGACGCCGGCGATCGAGCGCGGGAAGTCGATCAAGCTTTCGCTGTCGCCGGGAGCGGCGCCCGCCGCCTGGAACATCTGCTGGGTGAGGAGCACCGAAGAGATCCGGCCCTCGAGGTGGAGCTCGAGGGTACCCAGCATCGCACCCAGGAGGCGGATCATCCCAGGCGGATAGCTCTCGTAGAGCCACTGCGAGACTTGCTCCGGTCGCGCCCCTGCCGCCACCAGGTCCGCTGCGGCACGAAACGCCGTGGCGCTGGCGTTGGCGAAACGGAAGCCGCCGGTGTCGGTGACCAGCGTCAAGTACAGGCAGGTGGCCGTTTCCGCATCGACCTCGACGCCCATCGCTCGAGCCAGACGGAACACCATCTCGCCCACGGCCGGTGCCAGCTCATCCACCCACTGGGCCACGCCGTAGCCGACGTTGCCCAGGTGATGGTCGATGTTGATCAAGGGCAGGGAAGGCAGGAAGCTCTCGAGCCCGGTACGGTCGAGGCTCGGGCATTCGAGGATGATCGCGCCATCGAATCCCGCGGGGAAGCCATCGGGGGGAGACGCGCCGGCATGGATGCGGTCGGTTCCGGGCATCGGCCGATAGAGCGGCGGAACTCCGTCACGGTTCCAGATCAGGCTCTCCTTGCCGAGCTTGGCGAGGATCCTCGCCAAGCCGATCTCCGAACCGATGGCGTCGCCGTCGGGGTTGGCGTGGCTGCTGAGCACGAACCGCTGGCCCGTGGCGATCGCCGACAGTACCGCTTCAGGAGGACTGGCGCTCACGCTCGAGCTCCTCCAGCAGGTCGGAGATGCGTTGGCTGTGCTCGGCGCCGCGGTCGAGCTCGAAGGTGAGCTCCGGGACCAGGCGCAGGGAAAGGCGGGACCCGAGCTGGCGGCGGATGAAGCCGCGGGCGTGCCGAGCGCCTTCGAGGGCGGCCTGGCGCTCGGCCTCGTTGCCGAGTATGGACAGCTTCACCTTGGCATGGCGCAAGTCCGAAGAGACCTCGACCTGCGAGACGGTCACCAGTCGCACCCGCGGATCGGAAAGCTCGCGGGCGAGGATGGCTGAGATCTCGGCCCGCAGCAAATCGGCAACCCGTTCCGGACGATGGCTCATCGCGCCAGCTCCAGGAGCTGTGGTTCCCAGAGCGTGAGGAAGGCCTCGCCTTCCTGGTCGCAGAGCCCGCGAATCGAGTCCAAGATACCCTCTACCTCCGAATCGTCTCGACCCACGATCGCCACCGAGATCTCCGCCCGTTGCAGGAGGTCGTGGAAGCCGGTCTCCGCGACGGAGGCCCGGAAACGCTGAAAGATGCGCTCGATCAGCGACTTGACCACCCGGCGCTTGTCCTTCAGGCTGCGCGAGCTCGGCAGATGGAGCTCGCAGACGGCGACGCCCACGACCATGGAGAGCTTCCCTCAGGCTGGCGGAGCGGGAAGAGCTCCCGCTCCGGCTGGATCACAGCGTGGGGGCGACCTCCTTGCGGACGAAAGCCTCGACGATATCCCCGGGCTTCAGATCCTGGTAGCGCTCGAGCACGATGCCGCAGTCGAAGCCGGTTCGCACCTCCGAGGCGTCCTCCTTGAAGCGACGCAGGGAGGCGATCTTGCCTTCGTGGATCACCACGTTGTCGCGCAGCAGGCGCACCTGGGAGTTGCGGGTCACCACACCCTCGATCACGTGGCAGCCTGCCACCATTCCCGACTTGGGAACCTTGAACATCTCCCGGACCTCGGCCCGGCCGCGGGTGACTTCCTCGAAGGTGGGCTCGAGCAGACCGGCCATGGCCTTCTTGAGCTCGTCCTGGAGGTCGTAGATCACGGTGTGGAGGCGGATGTCCACGCCTTCCTTGGCCGCGAGCTCGGCAGCGTTGCGCTCCGGGCGAACGTTGAAGCCGACCACGATCGCTCCAGAAGCCGAAGCCAGAAGCACGTCGTTGGTGGAGATGGCACCCACCGCGGCGAGGATCACCCGCACCTTGACCTTGTCGGTCGAGGCCTTTTCGATGGTGTCCTCGAGCACCTCGACGGAGCCCTGGACGTCGGCCTTGAGGATGACCGGCAGCTCCTTGACCTCGCCGGCCTCGATGCGGTTGAACAGCTGCTCGAGCGAGAGTCGGCCTGCGGTCGGCGTGAGCTCGCGGGCGCGCTGTTCCTGCTTGCGGAACTCGGCGATCGAGCGGGCCTTGGCCTCGTCCTCCACTACCTGGAAGAGGTCGCCCGCCTCCGGCAGGTCGCCAAAGCCGGTGATCTCGACCGGAGTCGAAGGGCCTGCAGTCTGGGCGCGGCGGCCGTCTTCGTCGTTCATCGCCCGCACGCGACCCCAGGTGCGACCGGAGACGAAAAGATCGCCCACGGAGACGGTGCCGTCCTGCACCAACACGGTGGCCACAATGCCGCGCCCGATGTCCTTGCGGGCCTCGAGCACGGTGCCCTGGGCGGGAATATCCGGGCTGGCCTTGAGGTCGCGGATGTCGGCGGTGAGCAGGATCATCTCGAGCAGTTCCTGGATGCCTTGCTTCTTCTTGGCGGAGACCGGCACCGAGACGACGTCACCGCCCCATTCCTCGAGCAGCACTCCGGTCTCCGAGAGCTGACGCTTGACTCGGTCGATGTTGGCGTTGTCCTTGTCGACCTTGTTGATCGCTACCACCAACGGCACCTTGGCGGCCCGGGCGTGGTCGATCGCTTCCTTGGTCTGAGGCATCACGCCGTCGTCGGCCGCCACTACCAGTACCACCAGGTCGGTGACCCGAGCGCCTCGGGCGCGCATCAGGGTGAAGGCCTCGTGGCCCGGAGTGTCCAGGAAGACGATGCTCCGGCCGTTGACCTCGACGTGGTAGGCACCGATGTGCTGGGTGATGCCGCCATGCTCGCCCTCGGCCACCCGCGAGGAGCGGATGGCATCGAGCAGCGAGGTCTTGCCGTGGTCCACGTGGCCCATGATGGTGACCACCGGGGCGCGGGAGCTCTTGGGGCCGGTGGTGGTTCGGCTCGACAACTCCTGGGTCAACTGCACTTCCTCTTCGAAGCTGACCACCATGGTCTCGAGTCCGTAGTCGGCCGCGATCTGCTCGGCCAAGTCGGCGTCGATCACATGGTTGATGTTGGCCAGGATGCCGCGGCCGAACAAGTTCTTGATCAGATCCTTGGCCTTGACCCCGAGCCGCTCCGAAAAGTCCCGCACGGTCATGCCTTCGGAGATCATCACCGGCGCGCCGGAGCCCTCCTGGCGGAAGGCCAGCACCCGGCCGTCTCCGGCCCTCTCTTCCTCGCGACGCCGCTCCACCCGCCGGCGGCGCCGGGCGCTGGCGCTGCCCGGCACCGGCGGTCCGAAATCCTCGTCCTCGGCGGCCTCGATCTCACGTACCGAGCCGCGATAGGCGGAGAGATCCTCGTCGATCGCCGTGCGCGGCCCGCCGGGCTTCTTCACTCCCCGCTTGTTCTTCTTGTCGTCTCGATCTTCAGCCGGCTTGGGAGCGACCGTTCGCACGTCGCGCTCGGGTCGACGCAAGGCGTCCGTACCGGGCGCCGGGCGAGCCGGCGGCCGAGGTCCGGTCATCGGCCGATCTCCCGGCCTCCCGGGCCCCTGGGGCCGGTCCCCAGGTCGGGTGCCCTGGTAGGAGCCGCCGCCTGGACGCGGTCCGCTCGGCCGATCTCCCGGCCGCCCACCCTGATAGCCCCCGGGCCGGGGACCACTGGGCCGATCTCCGGGCCGGCCACCCTGGTAACCGCCCGGCCGCGGCCCGCTGGGCCGCGAGCCCGGTGCCGGCCGAGTCATCGGCGGTGGCGGGTTGGTGGGGCGTTCGATCAACCGAGCGCCCGTGGTGTAGGGCTGGCGAAGTGGGCGCACAACAGTCGGCTGAGGCGTCTCGGGCTGTTCCGCCGGCGCCGCGGAGACGGGCGTTGCGACCTCGGCGGGGGCGCCCGGCAGTGCCGGAGCGGCCTCGATCGCCGACGAGTGTTCGCCTCTCGTCTCGAGGCCCGGAGCGGCGGCCATGGTCGTCGCTTCGTCCCCCTCAGAGAGGTAGGTCGGAAGGCCTGTAGTGCGTTCGGCAGCAGGGATGGCTGCGATCCGAGGCTCGACGGTCTGGATCACCGTGCGGGGCCGGGAAGGACGCAGCGGGTTCGAGGGCAGGCGTCGAGGAGCCGGCTGAACGGGCTTCTTGACCGCTGGACCCGCCGCGACTGGCGTCTGCTCGTCGCGCAGGATCACCTCTCGCGGCTGTGGGAGGCGCTTGCCCTGGAGGATGGCCGAGATGATCTCGGTATCGATGTGGGCGCTATCTCCCTCGATGCGAACACCGATCGAACGCAACTTGAAGACCAGGTCCTGGTTCGAGATGCCCATGAGCTTGGCCAGGTCCTGGACCGGAATCTTTCCCATATGCTCTGTCGATCCTTCCTTTTGACGACCCGCAGAAGCCGGCGCGTGCTACGCCTGGCTCTCCTCGTCGGCCTCTTCGGAGGCTGCTCCTTCCGCGCCTTCGCCCTCGAGCGCCGTGCGCAGAGCCTCGCTCTCCTGGAACGCCCGTGACAGGGCGGCCATGAAATCCGAGTCGTCCATGGCCGGCTTGGCCGGCTCGGACAGATCGATGCCGAGGCCCACCGAGGCCAGGCGTTCGGCATCCTTGTTGGCCGCCCAACCGAGGATGGCCTCGGCCGTGTCGGCGTCCACCCCTTCGACGGTCTGGAGCTGCTCGGTCTCGGCCTCGAGCAAAGACTCGAGGCTGGTGAAGCCGGCTTGCTGCAGGTTCTCCGCCACCTCGGCCGAGACTCCGGGAACCTCCGCGAGGTCGAGCTCGGGGAGCTTCTCGTTGGTCTGCGCCATGGCGGTCTTGAGCATCTTGGCCAGGGCGTCGGCCACTTCGTCCTTGACGTCCGACTCGCTCTTGATGTCGATCTTGGCGCCAATCAGCTCGGAGGCCAGGCGCACGTTCTGCCCGCGCTTGCCGATCGCGAGGGAGAGCTGCTCGTCCTCGACGATCACATCGAGGTGCGGCACATCACCATGGTGGGTGATCGAGACGCGGGTGATCTTGGCCGGAGCGAGGGCGCTCTGGGCGAAGGTCACGAGGTCGTCGCTGTACTCGATGATGTCGATCTTCTCGCCGCGCAGCTCGCGGATGATCGACTGCACCCGGGAGCCCTTCATGCCCACGCAGGCGCCCACCGGGTCGACATCGCGGGCCCGGCTGTAGACCGCCACCTTGGCCCGCTCGCCCGGAGCACGTACGGCGTTCTTCACCACCACGGTGCCGTCGTAGATCTCGGGCACTTCCATCTCGAAGAGCTTGACCAGGAGGCGAGGATCGGTCCGCGAGAGCACGATCTGCGGCCCCTTGGGTTGAGTGTGGACGTCGACGATCACCGCCCGGATGCGCTCGCCCTGGCTGTAACGCTCGTGACGAGCCTGTTCGGAGCGGGGAACCACGGCCTCGGTCCGCCCGAGG
>CALMKX010000127.1 GCA_937867335.1 uncultured Acidobacteriota bacterium | reverse complement strand
GCGCCGAACCGGCCGCGAGCCCGGCGCCGGCCGGGAGCCCTCCGGGATGAAACGCCCGCTCCTCGCCCTCTTCTTGGCCGTCGCCGTCTTCGCCGGCTGCAAGGCCCGGGAGCAGCCGCCACGCGCCGCGCCGCTTGCCGGCAACGAGATCGATCTGCCGGTCACCCTCTACTTCCCCAGCGACCAGGGGGCCTTGGCCGGCGAGCATCGAACGTTGAAGACCAGCTCCCTGCCCGAAGAGCAGGTGGCGGCAGTGGTGAGGGCCTTGCTCGAGGGCCCCGAGGGTACCGGGCTCTCGGCGCCATTCCCCGAGGGGACCAGCCTGGGCTCCTGCTACCTCTCGCCCGAGGGCGTGGCCTTCGTGGACCTCAAGAGCCAGGACGGCGGGGCGATCCCGGGAGTGGGCTCGAGCGAAGAGATCCAGATCGTCTACAGCCTGGTCGACTCGGTGGCCATGAACGTCAACGAAGCCCGGCGAGTGGTGATCCTCTGGAACGGCGTCCAGCCGGCGAGCTTCGGCGGGCATCTCGATACCAGTCGGCCCCTGGCCCCCTGGCGGGGCCTGGTGCGATGAGCCGGCAGCCGATCGGCGTCTTCGACTCCGGAGTGGGCGGTCTCACGGTGGTTGCCGCGCTCGAGCACCACCTACCCGACGAGGCCATCCTCTACCTGGGCGACACCGCCCGCCTGCCCTATGGCACGAAGTCCCCCACCACGGTGCGGCGCTATACCGAGCGCAACGTGGAGTTCCTGGTGCAGCGAGGCGTCAAGGCGGTGGTGGTGGCCTGCAACACGGCCTCGGCCCTCGCCCTCGAGGACCTGCACCTGCCTCTGCCCACCTGGGGGGTGATCGAGCCCGGAGCGCGCGTGGCTGCGGCGGTTTCGAAGCGGCGCGTGGGCGTGATCGCCACCGAATCCACCGTGGCCTCGAACGCCTACCCGCAAGCGCTCGCCCGCATCCGCCCGGAGCTCGAGGTGATCTCCCAGCCCTGCCCCCTCTTCGTGCCCCTGGTGGAAGAGGGCTGGCACGCGGACCCGGTGGCCGAGGAGGTGGCCCGGCGCTATCTGGCCCCGCTGCTGGCGGCCGGGATCGACACCCTGGTGCTCGGCTGCACGCACTATCCGCTGCTCGCGCCGGTGATCCGCAAGGTGGTAGGCCCCGGGGTAGCGCTGGTGGACTCGGCCGAGTCGGTGGCACGCACCGTGGCCGCGGCCCTCGAGCACGCCGGCCTGGCACGACGAGACGGCCGCCCGGAGCACCACTTCTGCGTCACGGACGCCGCCGAGCGCTTCGGGCGGATCGCCCATCTCATCCTGGGCGACGAGGTGGAACGGCTGGAGCTGGTGGAAGTCGCCTGAAAGCCCCGGCCAGCCCACCCACCACGGTAGTATTGCCGCCCATGACCCATCTCCATCGCCCCGGCGGCCGTGCGCCGGAAGAACTGCGCCCGGTTTCGATCGAGCTCGGGCCCATGAAATACGCCGAGGGATCGGCCCTGATCACCCTGGGCGACACCCGCGTGCTGGTGGCCGCCTCGATCGAGAACGTGGTGCCGCCTTTCCTGCGCGACAAAGGCCAGGGCTGGCTGACCGCCGAGTACTCCATGCTGCCCCGGGCCACGCTCACCCGCTCGCCGCGGGAAGTGGCCCGCGGACGGGTGAGCGGCCGCACTTCGGAGATCCAGCGGCTGATCGGCCGCAGCCTGCGTGCCGCCCTCGACCTCTCGGCCCTCGGCGAGCGCACCCTGACCCTCGACTGCGACGTGCTCCAGGCCGATGGCGGCACTCGCACGGCGGCGATCACCGGCGCCTGGGTGGCAGCCGTGGCCGCCGTCGCCAAGCTGCTCTTCCAGGGCGAGATCGAGCGTTGGCCGATCGTGGAGCAGGTGGCCGCGGTGTCCGTGGGCCTCGCGAGCGGGGCGCCGGTGCTCGACCTCGAGTACGCCGAGGACCAGTCTGCTGCCGTGGACATGAACGTGGTGGGCACCGCCCGCGGCACCTTCGTCGAGGTCCAGGGCACCGGCGAAGGCACCACTTTCACCCGGGATCAGCTGGACCGCTTCCTCGAGCTCGCGAGCCTGGGTATCTCCCAGCTGCTCGCCGTCCAGAACCAGACCTTGGCGACGGTCCTCGAAGAGGTGGCGGAAGCGCGCCGCCGCCCCCGCCGCCAGCCGGCCAAGCCCCGCAACGAAGCCGAGCTCTGGGGCCGGCCCTAGCAGAGCTCAGGCACGGCTATTCCAGAGAATGTCCGCCTTGCCCCGGGCGAGGTTCTCGTAGCGGGCCATCACGAACAGGGCATCGGAGAGGCGGTTCAGATACGGCAGGGTCCACGGGCCCACCGTCTCCACCCGGGCGAGCGCCACCAAGCTGCGCTCGGCGCGCCGGCAGATGGTGCGGGCGAGGTGCAACAACGCCGCCCCCGGCGTGCCTCCCGGCAGCAGGAAATTCTCGAGGGGAGCGAGCGCCGTCGAGAGTTCGTCCATGAGGTTCTCGAGACCCGTCACATGCCGCTCTTCGACCACCGGCACGGGCATCCCCGCCTTGTCTTCCTCGAGGATGCAGAGGTCCGAGCCCAGGTTGAAGAGCTCGTTCTGCACCCGCTCGAGCGGAGCCGCGAGGCGGCTGTCGAGGCCCAGGGCGAGGGCCGCGCCGATCGCCGAGGAGAGCTCGTCCACGGTGCCGTAGGTCTCGATCCGCAGGGAGTCCTTGGCCACTCGCTGGCCGCCTCCGAGGCCGGTCGTGCCCTGGTCGCCGGTGCGGGTGTAGACCTTGGTGATCCTCGGCATGGCGGCCAAGGCTAGCATCGCCCCACGACTCCTGGCGAGGCTCAGGCGCCGACAGCCCGAGCGGGCTCCGACAGCTCCTGGCCTCCGGCTGTCCACCAGCCGGGCCCGACCGGCACCTTCCCTGTAGTCTTGCCTTCAACTTTCCAACGGTAGGTGCTGAAACCATCCTGTGGACGGAGATTCCCCGCCGTATGGAGCGGCCGGGTGTGGTTCTCGAGGAGATTGGACTCATGAATCGAGGAGTGGGACTTCGGAGAGTCGTCCTGACGAGCGCGTTGGGACTGTTCCTGGTGGCGCAAGGGGCGAGCGCCACCGGTCGCCTGGAAGCCGGCCTGGAAGCGGTCGGCGCGTCGGTCAAGGCGGGAGGGGATGTGCTGGTTCGTTGGTCGCTGACCAATTCCGGCTCGAGCACCGCCTACATCCTGCGCTACCAGACACCGCTCTTCGGGATCGAGGCGGATCTTTTCAACATCAGCCTGGACGGCGAGCGGGCTCTCTACGTCGGCAAGCTCTACAAGCGCCCGGCGCCTACCGCGAAGGATTTCCTGGCCCTGGCTCCCGGCCAGACGCTCACCAAAGTGATCGAGCTCTCCTCCGCCTACGCCATGAACCGGGCCGGAGAGTATGCGGTGCAGTACCGGGCCGACCTCGCCGAGTCCCTCCGGCCGGCCAAGCTCGCCGGCGACTTCGACTACTCCGAAGAGGTGCTCTCGAACAGCATCCGGCTGTTCCGTGAGCAAGGTGCCGGCATCGTGGACGACAGCCACTTGCTCGAGGAGAACCTGCCTGCCGGGCCCTCGCTGGTCTTCCGCGCGCAGCCGGCGAGCTTCGTGGCCTGCTCGTCCTCGCAGCAGTCGGCGCTCACCAGCGCCCTTTCCCAGGCCGAGACCTACGCCAACAACGCTTCGTCCTACCTGAACGCCGGCACCGTGGGCCCGCGCTACACCACCTGGTTCGGCAGCTACACCTCGTCGCGCTACACCTCGGTGCGCAACCACTTCACCAACATCAAGAGCACGACCGCTTCGCAGAGCTACACCTTCCACTGCGACTGCACCAGCAGCGCCTACGCCTACGTCTACCCCACGCAACCGTACAACGTGTGGCTGTGCAACGCGTTCTGGTCGGCCCCGCTCTCCGGCACGGATTCCAAGGGTGGCACCTTGATCCACGAGACCAGCCATTTCAACGTGGTGGCCGGCACCAACGACTACGCCTACGGGCAGACCGCCTGCCGCAGCCTGGCGACCTCCAACCCCAAGAAGGCGACCAACAACGCCGATAGCCACGAGTACTTCGCCGAGAACAACCCGGCGCAGAACTGATCCCCCCTTCCTCCGCACGGAGGGCGAGCCGCCGAGCCTACCCTCCGTGCCCCCGGCTGCCCACCGAGCCGAGCCCGGCAGGGCTCTTGCAGCGGCTCGACCACCGCCGTCCCCGTGTGCCGCTTCTGCAGGCCGACCGGGCTGCTACCATCGAGACGATGACGACCAGCTCCTCCGCGACTCCTCAGCGCTCCGCCGCCCTGCCCTGGCTCGGCTATCTGGGCGGGCTGGTGCTCGGCGCCGTGCTGCTGGTGGCGGCCTGGGCCAAGCTGCTCGACCCGGAGGGATTCGCCGACCAGATCCGCCGCCAGGGGCTGGATTTCCTCCTCCCGGCGTCGGCGGTGGCGATGGTGGCTCTCGCTCTGGAGATCGGCCTGGGCGTGGCCCTGGTGCTCGGCCTCCGGCGTCGCTGGGTGCTGGTGGCGGCCGCTCTGCTGGTGGCCTTCTTCCTGTTCCTGACCGGCCGGGACTGGTGGCGCGAGGCCCACGGCCTGCTGCCTGCCGACGCCGGCTGCGGCTGCTTCGGGAACCTGGTGGACCGCACCCCGAAGGAGGCCTTCTGGCAAGACCTGGGGCTCCTCGTGCCCGGGCTCCTGCTCGCGTTCCTGGGCCGGCCTCGAGGGCCCCTTCCTCGCTGGCGCGCTGTTGCCACCCTGGCGCTCACCGTCGCCGGCCTGGCCTTCGCCTGGCAAGCTCCTCATCTGCCGCTCGACGACTGGGCTACCCGCCTGAAGCCGGGCAGCCGCCTCGACCACCTCTGCGCCGGGGGCGAACACGACCGCGTCTGCCTGGATTACGTGCTTGCCGGCGCCGAGAAGGGCGATCACCTGGTGGTCCTCGCCAACCTCGACGATCCCGCCTTCGCCGCGGCCGTCCCCAAGCTCAACGACCTGTTCTCCCGCAGCGAGGGTCCGGCTTTGATCGCCATCGCCGCCACCACGCCCGAGGTGCTGCAGCGCTTCTACTGGTCGGTGGGCAATCTGTTTGAGATCCGCGAGGCGCCGCTCGGCCTCGTCAAACCCCTCGCCCGCCGCCTGCCCCGCAGCTTCTTGGTGCGGGACGGCGTTGTGGTAGAGACTTACTCCGGCCTGCCGCCGCTTCCGGCAGCGGCCCGCTGACCCCCTGGGAGACTCGATCGCCATGCGCCCCACCCTGCCCCTGTTCGACCGGCGCGGCCCCCGGACCGGCCTGGTCTCGTTCGCCCTGGCGGTACTGCTGGCACCGGGCTTCGCCTTGCCGCTCGCCGCTCAGGCCGACTCCGTGCTGCGGGACTTCGAGCCCACCAGCGAGTTCCTGGTGCTGGTGGCCGGCAAAGAGGTGCCCAAGGCCGAGGTCTTCGAGTCCGCAATCGCCGGGGCCTACCTGCTGATCACTTCGAACCTGGGCTCGCCGGTTCTGCTCTCGCGGCGCACCGGCACGGCCGAGTCGGTGAACCTGATGAAGGTGAATCGCCGGCCGGATGGCCACGTCGACCTCCTGGCCAGTGCCACCCTGACCCAGCTGGGCCGCTTCCAGCTGGATCAGCAAGACGTGGTGTTCACCGCCGAGGGCAAGGAGATCCGCTTTCGGCCGAAGCCGCCCTTGATCGGCCCCCACAGCCGGGAGGACCTGGTCGCCCACAGCCCGAGCTACTTGAAGACGGCCGTCGACTACGTGCCGGACGCGAAAGTGGTCCAGACCCTGAAGAACCAGCAGAAGACGGCCACCGTGCGCATCTTCTTCGGCTCCTGGTGCCCCCATTGCCGGCATTTCCTGCCCCACGCCATCAAGCTCCAGGATCAGCTCGGCAGCTCCAAGATCCGCTTCGAGTACTTCGGCCTCGACCGCGGCCCGGAGGGCTTCAAGGTACCCGAGGCCGTGAAGATGGAAGTCAAGGGCGTGCCGACCGGGATCGTGTTCGTGGACGGCAAGGAGGTCGGCCGGATCGTCGGCAACGACTGGATCAACCTCGAAACCAACATCGCCAAGATGGTGCTCGGCTCG
This sequence comes from uncultured Acidobacteriota bacterium, assembly GCA_937867335.1. Classification (GTDB taxonomy): domain Bacteria; phylum Acidobacteriota; class Thermoanaerobaculia; order Multivoradales; family SZUA-115; genus JAXLQX01. The sequence continues at coordinate 7,776 of CALMKX010000127.1, read as the reverse complement.
ACCGCGGCGCCCACGTCTGCCGCGCACTGAGCGGCCACCGCTTTTTCGCCTCGGGGCGCGGCGACCGCGCCCCTACGAGGCGGGTCCCCAAGGCCACAGCATCCGGCCGGTCGCGCGTCTTCGCCACTCATCCGAACTAGAATCGGCGTCGTAGATTCAGGCTGCGCTTGATTTCTTTTGGCGCCGGGCTCGGCGCCGTGGGAGGTGAGTGTCGATGCAACGAAGCGGCCCTTGGATCCTTCTGTCCCTGACTCCTTGGCTGGTCGCTGCGCTCGCGGCGCGGGCCGAAGAGCCGGCTTCGCAGCCGGAGTCCACCAGCGGCAAACCCGAGCTCACGGTTGGACTCGAGACGCGCACCCACTACCGCTCGAGCGACGACAACCGCTTCGCCGTCAAGGTTCCTCCGCAAGTGCCCGTGCCTGCCGGCACCCAGGCGTTCTTGCGCACGGTCGATCCCGGGGACCACTTCGAGATCTCCACGGTGACGCTCTACCTCGACGCACGCTGGGGCGAAAGCCTGGTGGCCCACGCCAAGCTCGATGCCATCGACCTCTACGACCGCAACCCCACCTCCGAGGACCGCAACTTCGACGTCGACGAGGTGTGGATCCGCTTCGGCCGGGCGAGCGAGCCGGCGCTCTTGCCGGAGCGGCCCGGCTTCTACGTCAAGGTAGGCAAGGCGCCCAAATTCGAGCGCCAGAACGACCGCCACCTCGAAAGCTACGGCCTGGTGGCCACCGCTTTCAACCGTTTCGAGGACACCGGCCTCGAGCTCGGCATCGACCTCGGCCGCTATCTCTACCTGCGGGCCACGGCAAGCCAGGGCAATCCGCTGTTCTTCCGCGACCCCAACGCCCTCGCCGGGGACAACGGCACCTCCTTCTTCCTGCGCAACCCCTTGCCCGCCGAGGGCCCACCGTTCAACTCGGGAGTGCCGATCCTCTACGACGCGGAGGTGGAAGACGTGGACCTCGACGGCAAGCTCGAGGTGGGCGGGGGCCTGGGGGCTCGCTGGTCGAATGCCGACGGCAGCCGCGGCGTGGACGGCCTGGTGTGGGCCTACCGGCGCACTCTGGCGAAGACGGTCAAGCTGAACGGCACCTTCTACGGCGGCGACCTCGACCTGCTCAACGGACCGTTCGACGCCACACCGGTCGCGCTCAAAGGCAACAAGAAGCAAGAAGTGGGGGCCAACCTCTGGGTCTACCTAGGCGGCTTCTCCTTCTTCGGCCAATACGTCGACCAGGACATCGCCGGCCTCGGCCGCAAGGGCCTCGAGGCCGAAGCCGCCTGGCGCTTCGATCTGCCTCTGGTGTGGGGGCTCGCCGGTCGCCAGCTCTTCCCGTCGATCGCGCCGTCTCTGCGCTACTCGCACCTCGACCCGGACTTCCGCCCCCACCCCCTCTTCCCGGCGCCGAGCATCGCCTGGGATTGGGTGAAGCTCGACTACGGAGTGCGGGTGGTGATCGTCGACGGGGTGGACCTGACGATCGAATACGCCGACAACAAGATGACCCTCTTCTCCGGCCGCGAGGTCTCGAACAACGAGTTCCTGACCACCCTGCGCTGGAAGCTCTAGGAGAGAAGCGGAGCCCGAAACGGGCTCCGCACGGCTTTCAGCAACCGCGCAGAAACTGCGGTAGACTCTCGGCTCCCGACGCCATGCGCCGCCTCTCCGCCTACCTGCTCCTGCTTCCGGCTCTCTTCGCAACCGGCTGCTTTTCCCAGCTCGGCCCTAGGACGGTGCCGAAGGCCCGCTTCAACTACGCCGAAGCGCTGGTGCACTCGGCCAACGAGCAGCTGCTCGCCAACTTGGTGCGGCTGCGCTACCGCGACAATCCGGTGTTCCTGGACATCGGCTCGGTGGTGACCCACTTCGACTGGGAGGCGGGTGCCAGCGCCTCGGCTTCCTGGAACGGCGGCAAGCCAGGGGATCGGGGCGTGGGCATTTCCGGCTCCTACGCCGAGCAGCCCACGGTCACCTACTCCCCCCTCCAGGGCAACGATTTCGTGGCTCGCCTGCTGGCACCGATCTCGCCGGCCAACCTGGTGCTCTTGTCGCAGTCCGGTTGGAGCATCGAGCGGCTGATGCTCTGCTGCGTGCAGAAGGTGAACGAAGTACGCAACGCCATGCCCGCGGCCGGCCCCACGCCGGACTTCGCTCCCTCCTACCAGGATTTCCACCACCTGGCCCAGCTGCTGCGCCGGCTGCAGGTGGCCGGCGTGCTGGAAGTGGAAGTGGGCGAGAAACAAGAGCTGGTGCTCCACCTGGAGCGCGCGCCGGAGGGGCCGCTCGGCGACGATGCCCGAGAGGTCCGCGACCTGCTCGGCCTGCCCCGAGAGCGGGCCTTCTTCCGCATCTCCTCCTCGCTGATGCAGCACGACTCGGACGAGATCGCGGTGGCCGGGCGCTCCCTCCTCTCGGTGCTGTTCTACCTTTCTCAGGCCGTGGAAGTGCCGCCCGAGGACGAGGAGGCCGGCCGGGTGACCGTCACTCAGAACCCGGACGGCAGCCGCTTCGACTGGCTGGCCGCCACCGGCGGGCTGCTGCGGGTGCATGCCGCCGAGAAGGAGCCCAGCGACGCCGCGGTGGCGGTGGCCTACCGCGGCCACTGGTTCTACATCGCCGACAACGACCTGAACTCCAAGACCACCTTCAGCCTGCTCGCCTACCTCTTCCAGCTCAAGGCCGGCAACCAGGAAGTGAAAGAGCCGGTGCTCACCTTGGGCGTGCGCTGAGCTGCAGGGTGGGCCTCATCCTCGCAGCTGGCCCTTCTCCGGCGGTAAGGGGCAGAGCGCGCCAGAGCTCGAGGGGGTCTTGGCGGTTGCCCTGCAGGTTCTCCGGCGTGATGCTGGCGAGCTGGCGGCCACGGCCATCACCCCTGCCGGGCCGGCCAAAAGCAACGAGTTCGCCGTAGAGCCTGAGCGGGTAGTTGGCCAGGGGGCTTTCTCTTGGGGCGTCCCTGTTCGTCGGCCGGCGGCGGGGAGGGCTCGAGCTGGCTCCTCAGATCGGCGAGAGCTCGTGGAGCCGAAGGGGTTGGAACAATGGTGTTTCGTCAGCAAGCGGGGCACGCCCGGTTTCAGGACTTTCCGGCAAGGAGAACTACCAGCACCTCCTCCAAGCTCACGGCCAGCTGGCCGAGCGCTGCCTGGAGGCGCTGGCGCCAAGGCTCGAGCGGCACGCCCTCTGCCTCGAACAGCTCGTCGAGCACCCCCCGGGGGTCCGAGGCAGCCGTACCCGGTGGCAGCCCAAGCTGGCGAACCCTCCAGAGCTCTCCCGCGAGCCGCTCGGCACGCACCGCGGAAGCGGTGGCTTCCAGCTGCTGCACGGAAACGCCGAGTGCCTCTGCCAGCTTCTCGAGGGCGTGCGGCCGAGGCATCCGCCGCCCCCGCTCATACAAGCTCCAGGTTGCCGGGTCGATGCCTGCCCTGCGCGCCAGCTCGACCTGGGTCCTGCCTCCGCGTAGGGCCGCGATGGACTGGCCAAGGTCCGCCACGTTGAACCTCTTCGGCAAGAACCTGTTCCTTTCGGGGGGAACCTCTTGCACAGGCTCTTGGAAGCCTCGCCGCTGCAGCTAGCCCGGGGTGCCTGCCGTAAGCCGCGGCAGCGGGCACAGCGGGTCGAGTTCGTGCCAGAGCTCGAGGGGGTCTTGGCGGTTGCCCTGCGGGTTTTCCGGCGTGATGCTGGCGAGCTGGCGGGCGCTGGCGGCCACGGCCATCACCCCTGCCGGGCCGGCCAAGAGCTCCAGGCCGTCGTAGAGGCTGAGAAGGTAGCAGGGCACAGCGGCTTCGCGCAGGGCCTGCTGCACCTCGGCAGGGGGCAGGTAGGGGGCGAGCTCGCGGCGCAGGGCGTGGAGCTGGGCCAGCTGCCTTTGGCACATTTGCTCGTAGACCCGGCCGGTCTCGAGAACCCAGGCAGCGAGCTCGGGCGGGAGCTGGCCTGGGGCGAGCGAGCCGCTCTTGGCCCTGCTCCGTTGCGGGGCCCGAGCTGCCCGACTCGGCCTCTCGCCCGCTGGGCCAGCCGGCGGCGGGGTTGCCTCGTTCATGAGAGTTCCTCCTCGAGGCCGGTCCCGGGCTGCGGGCACAGGGTTTCGTACTCGTCCCAGAGGGCTGCCGGGTCCACATAGCGGCCTTCCGGGTTGGCTTCGGTGGTGGCGAGCACCTGTCGCGTGAGGGCCAGGGCGAGGCAGAGCCCCTCGGCCGCGAGGCCTTCGAGGGCATCGAAGAGGGCCAGGGGGAAGGTGGCCTCTTCGCTCGCCCACAGGGCCGGGAGCAGCTGGGCCGGGGGCAAGAGGGGCAGCAGCGCGAAGCGCAGCGCCTGAACGTCTCGCACCGCGATCATCAGCTCCCCTTCTAGGCTGGTGCAGGTGCGGCGCACGGCCTCCAGCGGGTCCTGCGGGTGAGCCGGGGGCAAGCTTCGAAGCCGGCTCATGGCTTCTCCTCCTCCTGGCGCGGCTTCTTCTCTTCGCCGCTTTCTGCCGGCTCGGGCTTCGCGCCCGGGAGCACCCGCTGGTGGGCCGGGCTCTTGGCGAGGTCCACCGGCTTGGGTGCCGGGGGGTAGAGGGCCGTCGCCTGGGCCGGCTCGCCGCCGTCCTGCACGCGCTCGGAGCGCAGGCGGGTCAGCCGCTCGGGGGCGCTGGCTGGGGCTTGGGGTTTCTCGCTCATCGCTGGGGTTCCTTTCTCCTACCCTCAGCTCACCGGCCAAGGAAATTTCGGCGCCGGCTGCGGCTCGTCCTCCGGCCCGAGGTTGAGGTAGTAGGCCACCTCTTGAGCAAACCCCCGCTCCTCCTCGCTCCAGCTCGAGCCCAGCGGGGAGAGGGAGAGCGTGAGCCGGCCCAGGGAGTGCTGGCAGCCCATCGAAAAACCCGCCCGGCCGCCTTCTTCGACAAAGCGGCCGGCGAGCTTGTAGTCCTCCGAGGCGAACGAAGTGGGCACCACCACCAGGCGGGCCGCCTCCGGAGCCTCTGGCCACACCTGCCAGGGCTGCGCCGGAGGCTCGAGCGCAGAGGCCGGAACCAGGCCGGGGCCCAGGCCCGGCTCCCGGCCGAAGCGCTCTGCCACGGTTTCCAGCACGGCCAAGAGCGCGGGCACGTGCGGGTCCAGCAGGGTGACCAGCCAGGGGGCCAGGCCCCCCGGCGGGAAGCTGGCCGCAAGAACTCGGCCGGGCCGGCTGCGCAGCCGCCAGGTGTCCACGTGCCCGGCGGCGACCAGAATCTCGTGCAGCCGCTGCTCGAGCTCGCGCCGCAGCGCGGCGGCCAGCCGCCCCAGCTCACTGCACGTGGCCAGTTGAAGTTCATGCTCTCCGGGTAGTTTCATCGGTTTGCAACTCCTTTCGAAAAGGCCGGGGGCAGGCCGGGCCCCTCTTCCGGGTTGGCGCTCGGGGGTGGCAGCTCTGCCAACGGCGAGGCGTGGGCAAACAGCGCCAGGTTCAGGGCCATCTGTTCGGCCACGGCCAGTAGGCGAGAAGTCACGGCCGGGGTGGTGAGGTCTCGGATCTCGAGGCTGAACTTGCGCTCGGCCAACAGCAAGCGCCTCACCCCCACGCGGCGAAAGCAAGCGGCGGCGGCGAAGTGGGCCAGGGCCAGGGCGCGGTCACGATCCGCCATCTCGCCCTGGTAAGCCAGCGAGCGCCCCCGGCCGGCCAGGCGCCAGCCGGGAAGGGCAGCCAGGGCCAGCCGAACGGCCAGGCGAGGCAGTGCGGTGGCCTCGCTCATGGTTGGTGCTCGGTGGGGGCAAAAAGCTCCAGCCCGCAAGAAGGGGCCTCTGCGAGGAGGCGAAGCCGGTGCCGGCCTGAGAGGGCTGAGGGAGTTGAGGCCGGGGGGTTGGCCGTCATCGTGGGCTCCTCGAAAAGGTTCAGGCGCCGCGGTTCCCCGTCTCTCGCCGGCTACCGCTGGGCCTTGCCCACCTCCTGGCGGGCTGGAATGGAGGGGAGCCTACAAGCCGTTAGGGGCGCAAATAGATCGATTTGGGCTGAAGTAGCCTTGTCTGGGCGGGCCAGAGTGCGCTACACTCGGTCCCCATGCCAGCCCCTTCCAGCCAGGACACTCTGGTTGCCGGCCTGCGCAAGCTCCTGCGGGTGGCCAAGCTTCCCCTGGCCGAGGCGAGTCGCCGCCTGGACCGGGACGGCAAGTACCTGGAGCGAGCCCTGCGCGGCAAGTACCGCTTGAAGGCGCTCGACGTCTTTGCGGTGCTCGAGATGGCCCAGGTTCCGGCCTGGGAGTTCTTCGACGTCTACTTTCCCTTTGGGGGAGAGCCGGTGCGCGAGCTGCGCAAGCAGGTCGAGGCGCGTGTACTCGCGCTACCGTCGGTGCTCAAGAACAACCCGAGCGGCGTGGGCCTCGAGCCGGCCACCGCTCAAGAATGGGTGGAAGCCGTGCGAGAGCACCTGCGGGAGACCATCCGCACCTCCGGCGTCAGCTTCCGACAGGTGAGCCTGCACCTCGGCTTCCAGCAGGACAGCCTGGCCCAGGCCCTGCGCGGCGGCCACCGCCTGCAGGTGCGGCAGTGGCTGGGAGCTCTGGATTTTCTCGAAGTGCCAGTCGGCGCTTTCTTTCTGGGGCTCATGGCAGCGCACGCACCGGTTGTGGGCAAACTCCACTGGGCCCAGGTGCTGGGCAAGCTCGGCCGGGCCGTGGAGCGGGTGGCGGCCCTGCCCGAGCCCCCGCCCTTGGACCTCGCTCTGCCGGAGCCCGAAGAGCCGGCTGCCGAAGCGGCTCCGCAAGACGCAGGCGCCCCGGGCACCGGCTCCGAGCCGAGCGGGCGCTAACCGCCAGGCCTGGCGAGCAGCGGCGCGGCGAGTGCGCCGCCCTCGGCGCTTGCTCGGGCACCTGTGAGCTGCTACTCTTGCTCGTACGAGCTTTTCTCTTCAGGGATTTAAGGAGAAGCCATGTTGGTGGAAGCTGCCTTGCTCGGTCTCCTCGCTGCCGGCCCAGCCGAGGAGCCTTCTGCCGCTGCGGAGAACACGCTGGCCCAAGCGTTCCGCGCTCAGTGCGAGCGCCGTGCTGCCACTGAGTTCTGCCAGGACTTTACCGCTAAGACCGTCGCCTTCTTTCGCCAGCACCACCAGCCCTTGGAGTTCAACCCGCGGGTGGTGGAGCCCCGGCCGATCAGCCCTTTGACAGTCACCCAAGGCCGCATTCTGGCTGCGGACTACCGGGCCAACACTCTGGCCCGCGTGGCGCTGATGCGCGCTCGTTACGGCAACGGCGCCGCGCCCAGCTGCGACGGCTGCGACCACCTCTTGAACACCTGCCTCACCTTCGTGGACAACGCCTACGATGCCTGCAGCGCCCAGGTGCCGGACCCTGGGTATTGCTTCTTCGTGTACCGCGACCTGCTCAACGTGTGCTTTCGGGACTGGAGCGCCTGCATGCTGCGCTGCACGAGCTGAGCGGTGTTGCCCCCTCAGCCGCCGCGGCGCAAGGGCGTGAGCCGCTGGCGCAGCTCTTCGGCCAGGGCGCGGGTGACCCGGTAGTTCTGGGCCGCGTTGGCGTAGAGCAGGAAGGCGGCGGTGGCTTCCTGGGGCAGGCCGTGGGCGGTGAACACGGGCAGCATCTCCTCGGCCAGGCGCTTCTGGCGGTCCGGCCGGCCGCGCAGGGCATAGGCCCAGGCGAGGTCGAGCGAGGCGAGCGAAGCATCGAGCAGCAGGCTCCTGCGCAAGAAGCCGAGCCTTACCTCCTCGAGCTCGGCCATGGCCAGCTCCAGCCGGCCCACCGAAGCCGCGAGCCGCCCGGCCAGCCAGCGGCCGCGAAGCGCCGCAAGCGGGCCGCAGTGGCG
>CALMKX010000126.1 GCA_937867335.1 uncultured Acidobacteriota bacterium | reverse complement strand
GCCGGCTCGCCCCGGCGAGCCCGGCCGCCGCCAGCAGGCCCAGGCCCAGAAGGCCGAAGAGCTGCCAGCGCCGCTCGCGGTTGCGCTGGTCGTCGTTCTCGAGCCAGGAGATCACTTCGAGCTGGGCGGCGTCCTCCGGCTGCGCGGCGAAGGAAGGAGGCGGCCCGGAAACCGAATGAGGAGGGTCGAGCAGCCGGGAGTAGGCCCAGAGGCCCAGGGCGAGAACGAGAGCAAGAGCCGCGAGGAACGCCCGCTGCAGCCAGACTCGCCCCAGCCACGCCGGCACACCCCGGGCCGAAAGCAGGGCACCCGCCGAGAGCAACAGCAGGGCGAGCGCCGCCAGCCCCAGCGCCGGATGGCCTGGGACCACCAGCGAGAAAGGCGAAAGCAGCAGGCCCCACAAGGCCTGAACGCCGGCCCAGAGCAACTCCTCCTTGGGATAGGCCAAGCCTGGCTCGAGCCCGAGCAGGCTCTCCCGGCTGCGGTGAACCAGGAAACCGAGCCCTCCCAGGAGAATCGGCACCACGGCCAGGCTGCCCAGGAGCTCCTTCCAATGGCGCAGCCAGAACCGCCAAGGCCAGCGCTTCGGGCTCCTGGGTTCCTCCGGAGGCGGGCCACCGCCGGGCGGAGTCGCCTCCTCTGGCGGCTGGGCCGTCGCTAGCTCGGCCTGGCTACCTGCCGGCGCCGGCGGCTCCCGGTGCAGGGGCGGCAGCTCCAACTTCTCTCCCAGCGGCGGGGCCGGGCTCTCCGGCTGGCCGGTGAGGCGGCGATAGAGCTGCTGGTAGCCCTCCTCCGTGTCCACCCGGTAGAAGGTGAAGCCCCGCAGCGGGGTGACGATGTGGCTCGCGTCCTCGGCGGAGAAGGCCACTGGCACGAAGCGCTCGTTCCACATCCCGGCCTCGTAGAGCTCCTGGGTGATCAGCACGCACTCGAACGTGGCCCCCAGGCCCCGGCCCGGCTCCTCCTCGCCTCGAGAGCGCAAGGCGTAGCGCGCGGTCGACACCACCAGCACGAAATCCGCCTCGCGGAGCTCCCGCTCCATCCAGCGCGGCCAAGGCTCCGCGGGGGCAGGGTCGTAGCGATCGATCCGGGCTCCCACCCCCATACCGCGCAGCCGATCCGCCAACCCCAAAACCCGCGCCGAATGCTCGGGCGAGTCGTGGCTGTAGCTGAGCAAAACCCGCGGCGGACGCCACTCTTGAGTAGGCATGAAAGTAGAAGGTTCTGCGCTCCCTTATCTCGCAAGGGAGGCGGGGCTGTCAAGGTGGGAGGGGGGCTGGGTGTCGGCTGAGCCGGAGGAAGTCCACTACAGCCTTCTTTGGAACCAAGGCCGTTCGGCTCTCGGGTGGGCCGTACTCCGCAGCCGGAGCTGGCGGCTGAGGCTCTATCGACCTCGCGAGTCAGCCTCACATTCCACGAGTGAGAACGGAACGCCGTCGATGCCTACAACAAAGCGCTCAGCGCCCTCCAAGAGCACGGCGTTCAAGGCGGGTTCTGGCGAGTAGGTCTGGCCATCCCAGTGCACGAAACCCGAGAACGCCAGGCTCTCAGGGGCAGTACTCTGCTTCGAACTCAGGTCGCGCAGCGCTCCGCCGTTTCTCGGTCAGCAAAGCATCCGGTGCGTTGGCAGCGCTTCCCGCCAGAAGACTCGGCTGCTTGCACCATCGCACTCGGCTCCGTCGGCGTAAACCTCGACGAAGCCCGAGCCTGCCGGCAACAGCACAGCTTCAACCAGAGTCTCCCAGTTCGCCTGGAGCCAATCCGAAAGAAGGGCTTCGCTAGACTCTGCTGACAACAGAAGCTGGCTGGCGGGCTTCCATCCTGCAGAGAGGAAGGCTGCAAAGGAACGGACAACACGATCTGTACTCGCTGGTTCCCTCCACTGAGCTGCTTGACGAAGTCGAGCTCGTCCTGGGTGGGTTCTCGCTTCTTGCCCCTCGAACCAGGGAGGGCATCCTTGAACCTCACCGACTTGAGGCCGCCTTCAGCGCGCGGCTCCGGCTCGAGCTCCTTCACGCGACGCGGCGTAATGTCCTTGGCGTGGCCATCTGGGCCAGTGATCCTCACACCCGGCTCGCCCGAGCGCAGGGGAGGCACTGCTACTTCATCAACTACTCCGGGGAAGATCCAAAGTGGGAGCATTCGCAGCTTCCGCGGCGAAGAGGCCACCTAACAGAGCTCCGAAAAGCAGGAGGAAGGGTACTCGCCCATCGGGGTCAACCAACTTGACTGGGTTGTTGAGCCCGTAACTCTACCGATTCCAGCTCTGCGGGTTCTTGGGATCAGCGCTCGCCCCGCTCGGATCCACACTCCAAAACCGCCCCAAGATCGGCGAGCAAAACCTCGCGTGCATGTAATCCACATCATCGCCGGCTCCAGCCGCGCTTCCGAGGTCTCGTTCGT